>JBBWZQ010000255.1:0-10938 GCA_039649115.1 Micromonosporaceae bacterium
GCGCCGTGCCGCGCCAGCGCCGCGTGCACGCCGGCGCCGCCGGCCGCCAGCACCACCGCGGCGGCGACCGCGACCAGGACCGCTTTCATCGGGTACCCGCCTCAGCAGGTGAACGCCAACCGCGCGACGCGGTTGTCGAATGTGGAGGCGACCAGTTCCGGCTCGCCGACCGAGCGGATCTCCGGCAGCCGGGTGAGCAGTTCCCGGAACACGAGCACCATCTCCTGCCGGGCCAGCGAGGTACCCAGGCAGAAGTGCGGTCCACCGCCGCCGAAGCCGACGTGCGGGTTGGGCGAGCGGGTGATGTCGAAGGCGTCCGGGTCGGCGAAGACCGCCTCGTCCCGGTTGGCCGCGGCGTAGCACAGCACCACGTCCTCGCCGGCCCGCAGCGGGTACCCGCCCAGCACGTGGTCGCGCGCGACGGTGCGGCGGAACTGGACGATCGGGCAGCCGAACCGGATGACCTCCTCGACGAAGCCGGGCAGCCGCCGGTCCAGGTCGGCGAGCAGCAGCTCGCGCTGGGCCGGGTGCTCGGTGAGCAGCCACAGCCCGTGCGCGATCGCGTTGCGCGTGGTCTCCACGCCGGCCACCAGCAGCAGCGAGAAGAACGCGCCGAGCTCCCGCGAGTTCAGCCGGCGGCCGTCGACGTTCGTGGTCACCAGCGCCGAGACGAGGTCGTCGGCGGGGACCCGGCGCCGCTGCCGCGCGACCCGCGCGACCACGCGGTGCAGGCCGGCCAGCGCGCGCAGGCTGGCACCGGGCAGCCGCAGGCCCCTGCCGGCCACGCCCGTGCCTTCGGTCGCGCCGTCGATGTGGCCGAGGATCCGCCCGCGCAGGTCGCCCGGGATCCCCATCATGTCGCAGATGACCGCGAACGGCAGCGCTCCGGCGACCCGCTCGACGAAGTCGCCCGACCGGCGCGCCGCCACATCGTCCACAATGGACGTGACGGTCCGCCGCATGTCCTCGGCCGCCTTGAGCACGACGCGCGGCGTGAAGGCGCGGGAGACCACGCTGCGCAGGTTGGCGTGCCGCGGGTCGTCGAGGTTGACCATCGAGTCGCCGAAGGCGATCCGCACCCAGCGGGGCGGGCGCGGCGTGGTGACGCCGGGCCCGCTGATGAAGACCTCGGGTGTCCGGCTGGCCGCGACCACGTCGGCGTGCCGCACCAGCGCGTGGAAGCCGGGCCCCGCGCCGAACGCGCCACCCGCGCGTTCGGGGAAGTACACCGGGGAGTCCAGGGCGCGCAGCCGGGCGAACGCGGCCGTCCGCGCGGCGGGCGGCCGGCGCCAGAACCCGGGATCGGTCAGGTCGGTGCCGGCGGGTGGGCCGGGCCGCTCCCGGGCCAGCCCGGTCCATGTCAACGCTGCCATGCCAGAGCCGTCCTCTCGGGTTGTTGCCCGGCGCGCGCCGGCCCGGTCAGGGCCTCGGTCGCCTCGGCCAGCCGCTGGAAGGTGTGCCGGATGTCGAACGCCGCCGCGTGCCGGACGGCCGCGGCGCCCTCGGCCCGGGCCAGGTCCGGGTCGCGCAGTCGGCGCACGACCTGTTCGGCCAGCGCGTCCGGTGCCTCCGGCCGCACCAGCGCGCCGACGGCCGGCGTGACCACCTCGGTCAGGCCGGGGATGGCGGTGGCGACCAGGCCGCGGCCGGTGGCCAGCGCCTCCAGGGCGGCCAGCGGCAGCCCCTCCCACCGCGACGGCAGCACCACCACATCGGCGGCGGCCAGCCAGTCCCGCACGTCGGGAACCGCGCCGGCCAGCCGCACGCCGGGTGGCGCCGCGGCGGCGAGGCCGGGCAGCAGGTCCCCGGCGCCGACCAGGGCCAGCTGTGCCGCCGGGCAGTGCGCGCGCACCCGCGACCACGCGGACACCAGCACGTCCTGCCCCTTCTGCCGGGTCACCCGGCCGACGCACACGGCCAGCGGGGCGTCCGGCTCGACGGCCAGCAGCGCCCGCGCCCGGGCCCGTTCCCCGTCGCCGGCCGGCCGGTACCGGTCCAGGTCGACGCCGTTGCGGATCACCCCGTACCGGCCCCGCACCCCCGCCGCGCGACCCACCTCGGCCTCCTGCGCCGCGACGCAGACCACCAGGTCGGTCCGTCGCGCGGCGGCGCGCTCCCAGGCGAGGCTGGCCGCCCGTACCGGGCCCCGCGCGGCGAGCCAGGACCAGCCGTGCGGCTGGAACACGGTCGGCACGCCGCGGCGCCGGTACAGCCGGCCGGCCAGGCCCGCCTTGGACGCGTGCAGGTGCACCACGCCGGGCCGGTACCGGTCGACCAGCCGGTGCAGCCGCCGCGCCTCACCCGCGCCGGACGGCCCGGGACCGCGTACCGCGTCCCACCGCAGCCGCTCGATGCCCAGCTCGTCCAGGCGCGCCGGCAGCCACCCCTCGGCCGGGCAGGCGACCGCCACCGCCCAGCCGCGGGCCACCTGGTCGACGCAGGCCCCCGCGAGGTAGCCGGCCACCCCGCCGTCCACCGGCTGGGCCACGTGCAGCACTCTCATCGGGATCTCCTCACGCTCATGCGGGTGACCGCGTCGCGGACCGCGCGCAGCCACGGGGCGCGGCGCCTGGCCCAGCCCAGCGCGGCGGAGCGCAGGCGCACCCCCGCCGCGTAGCACAGCGCCGGCGCGCTGCCGGGCCGGGCGAGCAGGATGCGGCTGTTGGCCACCTCGGTGGGCCGCCAGCGCAGCTTGTACGGCTCCGTGCCGCGCAGCATGCTCATCGCCGCGCAGCCCCGCTGGCGCGCCTGGTCCAGCGTGCTGGTCACCAGCAGCGTGCTGATGTCGATCTGGTCGCGCAGCCGCGGATCGGCGCCGTAGAGGTAGCCGCCGGCCAGCGCGGGCCCGGTCAGCACGAGGTTCGACGCGACCAGCTGTCCGTCCACTGTGTACTCCAGCAGCGCCGCCTGGCCGGCGGCCACCATCGCCCGTACCGCACGGGTGAGATGGCCGGCGAACTCGGGCCGCAGGTGCGCCGCGTTGACCGCGCGCCCCTGCCACTGCCGCGCGTGCAGCGCGAGCAGGTCGGCCACGGCGCGCGCGCACTGGTTCGCCGGCACCGCGCGGGTGTGCACGCGCAGCCGCTCGATCTGGTTGACCCGCCGGCGCACCGTCTTGCGCGCGTGGCTGGGCAGCGCGGCGATCAGCTCCGCGGCGCCGGCCGCCGGCAGTTCCAGGCACGTCGACGCGGGCAGCGACCACTGCCGCCCGCGCCAGGCCGCGCGCAGCGCCGTGCCGGCGACCGAGCCGGGCCGGGTCTCCGGGAAGTCCAGCACGTGCCAGTCCCGCTGCCGCGCCAGCACGCCGGCCAGCGCCCGCCCGGGCACCTCGCCGTCGGCCAGCACGTCGGTGAAGTCCGACAGCGCACCGCCGACGGGTCGCGCCACGGTGACCCCCCAGCGCCGCTGCCGGCCCAGCATGGCGGCGGCGACCAGCCGGCCGTCGCGCCGCACCAGCACCACGCGCAGCTGCCCGGGCCTGCCGTAGTAGCGCCACCAGGACGCCAGCCACGCGTGTGCCTGGAACGGCGTGGCGCTCGGGCACCGGGCGACCAGGTCGTCCCACTCCGTGCGGACGGCGGTCAGGGCGGCGTCGCCGCGGTGCACCTCCACCGTCCACTGTGGAAGTCGGGTCGTCACCCCGGTCACTGCCGGCCCTCCTGGTAGATCACGATCGCCCGGCCCACGGCCGGCAGCTTCGGTGCCGGGCGCAGAATCTCGGTCGGCTCGATGGGAGTGGTGGGGACTGTCGCGCGCGCCCGTGCGGCAACGGGCACCTGGGCCCGGGCCGCGAGCGACACCGTCATCGGTTCGTCCAGGCCGCCGGCCGCCGCATACCACGCGAGGGTCCGGCTGCGGGCCGGCGGCAGGTCCGCCGGACCGGTCAGTGCCCGCACCGGTTGCTGGCCGGCCATCGCGATGGCGTGCGGCACCGCGAGGTGGTGCTCGGGCTGGTCCGGCTCGCCAGCGCGCCGGACGCCGGGCAGGCCGCCCACCCCGGCCAGCACCGCGAGCCCGCCGACGAGCAGGCCGCCGGCGGCGCCCACGGCGACCTCCAGCGGCGGCTTCGGGGACGCCGCCGACGCCGGCACCGCGGCCCGCGCCAGGACGCTGAGGCTCACCCGGGTGGAATCGGCGTGCGTCGTCCCGTAGGTCACCAGGGCCTGCGCCACCGCGTTGGCCACGTCGGCGGTGCTCGCGGCGCGGGTGCCGGTCGCGCTGATCTCGATGACCGGCGCGTCCGGCGAGGTGGACGCGGTCACCCCGGCCAGGCCCCCGCCCGACCCCAGGGCGTCGGTGGCCAGCGCCACCACCGGGCCCGACGTGGCGATGCGGCCGTAGGCCTGCGCGAAGTTGACCGCCGTGGGGGAGTCGCCCTGCGCGGCCGTCACCACCACGTAGGACTTCGCGATGTAGGTGGGCGTCTTCACCGCGTCGTAGACGCCGCCGGCGGCACCGCCCAGCAGGGTCAGGAGCACGAGCAGGCCGAAGCGGCGCACCAGGTGCTGGAGGATCCGCGGGACGTCGAGCTTCATGATGCGTCACCCTCGATGAGTCGCAGGGCGGCCGGCCTTCGCACGGCGGCCACGTCGTGGTAGATCTGCCCGACCCGCGCGGCGAGCGCCGGCACGTCGAAACGGTGCAGCACATCGGGTACCGGCAGCCGCGCGCCGCCGCGGCCGGCGAGCCCGGACAGCTCCGCGCGCAGCGCCTCGCGCAGGGCGCGTCCGTCCGGCGCCACCCGGCGGGTGCCCGGTGCCGCAACGGGATACTCGTCCAGCGGCGGGCAGGTGACGTACACGGCGGGCAGCCCGTTGGCCAGTGCCTCCAGTACCGCCAGGCCGAACGTCTCCTGCTCGGACGGCGAGGCGAACACGTCCATCGCGCACAGCACCTCCCGCGCGTGCGCGGTCGCGCCGGCGAACACCACCCGGTCCGCCACGCCCCGCTGCCCGGCGAGGCTCGCCAGCGCGGCGCGCTGCTCCCCGTCGCCGGCCAGCAGCAGGACGGTCCGCGGCGGCAGCCCGGCGAGCGCGCCGATCAGCAGGTCGAAGCGCTTGGTCGCGGCGAGCCGCCCGACCGAGCCGACCACCTGCGCACCCGCCGGGATGCCCAGCGCGGCCCGGGTCGCCGCCCGGGTGTCCCGGTCGTACCGGAACTCCGTGGCGTCGATCCCGTTCGGCACGACCCGTACCCGCTCGCGGCGCACCCCCCACGCCACGAGCCGGTCGGCGACGGTACCGGAGACCGCGATCGTGCCCGCGCCGAGGCGCTCGCCCGCCAGGTACAGCGCGCGTACCCCGGCGGTGGTGGGCCGCCCCTCGATGACCCCGGTGCCCAGCGAGTGCTCGGTGGCCAGCACCTGCCGCACCCCGGCCAGCCGGGCGGCCAGCCGGCCGTACAGGCAGGCCCGGTACAGGTGGGTGTGCACCACGTCGAAGCGCCCGTCGCGGATCAGCCGGACCAGCCGCGGCAGGACCGACACGTCCCGGTTCCCGCGCATGCCCAGGTCGTGCACTGGCGTGCCGCCGGCCCGGATCGCCTGCGCCACCGGCCCCGCGTTGGCCAGCGTGGCCACCTCGCACTCGTGCGGCAGGTGCCGCAGCAGCAGCCGCAGCTGGTGCTCGGCCCCGCCGGCCGCCAGGCCCGTGATCACGTGCAGGACTCTCATCGGCGCACCATCCGGTGCCGCAGCCGCTTGGCGAGCAGCCGCCACGACGTGTCCCGGTCGCCGATGTACGTGCGGGGCATGGTGAAGCGGCTGTCCAGAGTGGACGGCTGCACCGCGCACGCGTACCCGTACCCCGCGTCCCGTACCGTGTCCACCTCCCGCACACCGGCCGCCCCGTACGGGTAGCAGAAGCCGGTCACCTCCCGGCCGGTGAGCCGGGCGAGCACCGCGCGGCTGTCGCGCACCTCGCCGCGCAGCTCCTCCCCGGCCAGCTCCGGCAGCCGGGCGTGGGTCAGGCCGTGCGAGCCGATCTCGACGCCGACCGCCGCCGCCCGGCGCACCTGGTCCGCCGTCATCAGCGCCTTGCGCGGCCCGGGCCGGTCCCAGCCGTTCTCGCCGCCCAGCCGGCCGGCGAGGACGAAGACGGTGGCGCCGAAGCCGTACCGGGCCAGCACCGGCATCACGTAGCTCGCGAAGTCCGCGTACCCGTCGTCGAAGCTGAGGCCCACCAGCCGCCGCGCCCGGCCCGCCTGCCGGGCGCGCAGCAGGTCGGCCACGGACGTGCCGCGCAGGCCGCGCTCGCGCAGCCAGTGCATCTGCCGCTCGAACCGGTACGGGTGCACCGTCACCTGGTACGGATCCTCCGCGTACGGCGCGACCGAGTGGTACATCAGCACCATGTCCATGGCCATCCCGCTCTCGTCAGTCGGGCCAGTGCGGCGAAGGTGGCGAGGACGACCAGCCCGCCCACGGATACGTCCACAATGGACGGAAGCCCGGCCAGTGCCCGGCCCGCGAGCCAACCCGCGCCACCCGCGCCCGCGGCCGCCGCCACCAGCCGCGCCGCGTCGGAGGCCACCTCGGGCAGGGGCACGCGGACGGCGGTCTTCCGCAGGCCCAGCAGGAGCAGCACGGCGGTCACGGTGATGCCGGCCGCGTTGGCCGCGGCGATCGCCGGTCCGCCGAAGCGGGGCGCCGCGGTGACCGCGACCGCGGTGGTGACGGCCAGCCCCGCGCCCATCGCGGCCGCCGGGTACCAGCCGGGGCGGGCGACGGCTCCGGGTCGCCGCGCGGCGCCGGACGCCGCCGAGCCGGAGCCGCCGGTTCCGGTGAAGAAGGGCCGGCACAGCACGCCCACCATCGCCTGCCCGAGCAGCCCCAACGCGTACATGCGCATGACGGCCGCGGTCGCCGCGGTGTCGACCGGGGTGAACAGCCCGTGCTGCAGCAGTACGCGCACCACGGCCGGCGCGAACGCGACCAGGTACGCCGCGGCGACCAGGATGAGCCCGGTCACCGCGCGCAGGTCCGACCGCAACCGGCGGGCCGCCTGCGCCACCTGCCCGGCGGCCACGTCCCGGGCCAGGCTGGGGAAGGTGACCGTGCACAGCAGCAGGGCGACCAGCATCGGCACCTGGGCGACCTTCTGCGCGTAGTTCAGGTGTGAGATCGTGCCCGGCGGCAGGGTGGAGCCGAGGAACCGCTCGACGAACACCTGCGCCTGCCGGGCCAGCGTGTACACCGCGATCGGGGCGAGGGCGCCGGCGGTCAGCACCCCGCCGGCAGACCGCAGCCGGCGCGGGAACCCGACGCGGCGCACGAAGCTGGGCAGTTGCGCCAGGACCATGAAGGCACTGCCCAGCGCGACACCCATGGCCGCGCTGACCACGCCGAACCGGGTGTGCAGGACCCAGATGAGGCTCAGGATCCCGATGTTGTACGCGAGGTGGATGGTGGCCGGCGCGCCGAACACGTGGTGCGCGCGCAGCGCGGCGCTCAGGTACCCGGCGAGCCCGAACGTCAGCACGGTGACCGCGGTCCACCGGGTGCACGTGACGGCCAGCGCCGGATCTGCCAGGCCGGGTGCGATCAGGTGGACGAGCAGCGGGGCACCGGCCACCACGGCCGCGCAGCCGGCGGCCAGCACCGCGACGATGCGCGGCATCGTGGCGGCGATCAGGTCCGGCACGCCGTCCCGGCTGACCGCCCGGCTGAACAGCGGGATCATCAGCAGCGACATGACGCCCTCGACGAGCAGGGGGAAGGCGGTCTCGGGCACGGTCCAGGCGACCAGGAACGCGTCGGTACCGCCGGTGGCGCCGAAGAACCGGGCGAGCAGCAGGTCGCGGAGGAAGCCGAGCAGCGAGCCGGACATCGTGATGCCGACCGTCAGCACCGCGGCCCTGGCGAGCGTGTCCGAGCCCGTTCGCGTCGCGGTGAGTGTCATGCCGGCACCTCGCTCGCCGCCGGCACCACCGTCATGCGGCGGGCCACCAGACCCAGCAGCACGCCGAGCAGCACGCTGGTCGGGCCGGCGCCGACGTCGCCGTACATGAAGTCGATCAGCGTCCAGATCATGATGCCGGGCGCGACGAGGTCGAAGAACCGGCGCTCCACCGGTACCGGCTGGTCGGACACCGCGTCGCGCCAGTCCTGCCCGCGCCGGCGCCACACCGCGGTCACCGCCAGCGTGCCGAGCAGCCCGCCGAACGCGAGGATGCCGACCGTACCCTGTTCGCTCGCGACCATCAGGTACTGGTTGTGCGGGGACAGCAGCGGCTCGCGGCGGAAGCCGGCCCCGCGGTCGTCCACGTCGCTGCCGGCGGACAGCGACATCGGCGCATAGCTGTCCCGGTACAGCGCGAAGTCCTTCATCCCGACCCCGACCACGGGGTGGTCCGCCCACATCGCCACCGCGGCGGACCACAGCGCGTACCGGTCCTTCACCGACTGGTCCGGCACCTTGCCGGTCGACACGATGCTCGTCAGCCGTTCGTTGCCGGCCGCACCGGTGGCGCTGGCGCGCAGGGACAGCACCGCGACCGCGAGCCCGGCGGCACAGCCGACCGCGAGCGCCGCGCGCCAGTTGCACACCACCAGCGTCAGCAGCACGGCGCAGGCGGTCGCGATCCACGCGCCGCGGCTGAGCGTCAGCGCCAGCGGCACCGCCAGCGCCGCCGCGAGGCCCAGCAGGCCGACCCGGGCCCGGCCGCGCAGCGACAGGCCCAGCGCGAGCGTGACGACGATGCCGTAGCCGAGCAGGGCGCCCAGCGCGAGCACCTGGTCGGCGCCGAAGGTACCCACGGCGCGCACGTACTGCCCCGCGTACGAGGCGCCCGTCTTCGTCAGGTACTGGTACCCGCCGACGGCGCCCTCGACCGCGGTCACCGCGACGATCGCACCGGCCACCACGAGGACGTCCCGCCGGTCCCGCAGGCTCATCGCGACCGCCACCGGGATCAGCACGAACAGCTCGGAGTACCGGATGAAGCCACGCGCGCTCGTGGCGACGTCGACGGCGGTGATGGTGGCCACGGCGAAGGACGTGACCGCCGCGGCGAACGGCACCCAGCCCCGGCGGGCCCGGATCCCCGGCGCGCCGCCGGCCAGCCGCACCGCGACCGCGAGGATGACCACGGCGGCCGCCAGGTCGGCCGGGGTCACGTGCCCGGAGGCCGAGACGTCGTGCACGTCGCTGGGCGGCGTCACGAGCAGCACCGTCGCCGCCACCAGCAGGCTCGGGCGTTCGATGCCGGCCTGCACGAACGCAAGCAGCCAAGCCAGCGGCGCGAGGGCGACGCGCGCTGTGGCGGCCACCGCTACCGCCGCCTGATGCTGAGCATGGCGGCGGCGGTGCGCAGGATGATCTTCAGATCCAGGCCCAGGGACCAGTTCTCGACGTAGTAGTTGTCGAACCGGACCCGGTCCTCGATCGAGGTGTCGCCGCGCAGCCCGTGGATCTGCGCCCAGCCGGTGATGCCCGCCGGCACCCGGTGCCGGTCGGCGTACCCGCTGTGCGTCCGCGCGAACTGCTCGACGAAGAACGGGCGCTCGGGACGCGGGCCGACCAGGGACATGTCCCCGCGCAGCACGTTGAGCAGCTGCGGCAGCTCGTCCAGCGAGGTGGCGCGCAGCACCCGCCCGACCCGGCCGACCCGCGCGTCGTGCGCGATGCTCCACCGCTTCTCGGACTCCACAGTGGACCCCGGGGTGAGCGACCGGAACTTCATCATGGTGAACGGCTTGCCGGACAGGCCGATCCGCTGCTGCCGGAAGACCACGCCGGCGCGGCCGGACTCCCAGCGCACGGCGAGCGCGCAGGCCGCCAGCACCGGCGAGAGCAGCAGCAGGCCGAGCGCCGCGCCGGCGATGTCCATGGCGCGCTTGAGCGCGGCACGCCAGCGGCTTGCCGGATCCGGGCGCAGCCGCAGCAGCGGGAGCCCTTCGACCAGTTCCGCGCCGACGCAACTGACCGGCAACTCGAACAGGCGCGGCACCACGTACACGGTGATCCCGTCGCGGCGGCACCGGCGCAGCGTGCCGACCAGGTGGGCGTCCGGGTTCCCGGCGAAGGTGACGGCCAGCGCGCCGGGCCGGTGCCGTTCGATGATCCCGTCGAGGTCGCTGACCGGTCCGAGCACCGGCACCGGCAGGACTCGTCGGACCACCGGCGCCGGCCCGACGAGTCCCACCGGCACCAGGCCGACGCTCCGGTCGGCGCGCAGGATCTCGGCCAGCCGGATGCCGACGTCGCCGGCGCCCACCACCACCGTGCGCCGGCCGCCACCACGGGCCCGCCGCCGGTACAGCCAGCGGTAGGTCAGCACCCGGTTGCCGAGCAGGCCGGCGGTCAGCACCACCAGCCAGGCCACCGGCCGGCTGGCGAACGCGTGCGGCGTCAGCGCGACCGGTAGCGGCAGGCAGGCCAGCGTGGCGACGACCAACCCGACGGCGGCGAGCACGCGCGGCACCTGGTCCAGAGCCGAATAACGAAGCCGCGGCCGGTACAGACCGGCCGCGGCGAGCATGAGGACCAGGGGCAGGGCCCAGGCGATGGTGGTGCGCCAGGCCGCGCCGGCCACCGCGGCGGCGGCCGTCACCGTGATCACATCCGAGACGATCAACGGGTACCGCTCCCTGCCGTCCCCGCCGCGTGTGTGCCGCGCCAGGGACGCGGACGCCGGTTGGCCCTCCGGCCGCCCGGCCGTGCCAGGCGCGCCTGGACGGCGGTACTCCGCCACCGAAGCGAGTTCGCGTTGCACGGCTGGCCTCCGAATGCGTTCCTGGGTTCGTCACCGAACGCGCGCACCACGGAGCTGTAAAAAGCGCCGGCTAATCGATGCCCGTCCGGGGTGACGCTCACCAGTGAGAGTGGCAGTCC
Source organism: Micromonosporaceae bacterium (assembly GCA_039649115.1). Taxonomy (GTDB): domain Bacteria; phylum Actinomycetota; class Actinomycetes; order Mycobacteriales; family Micromonosporaceae; genus DATEJJ01. Next base: position 10,833 of record JBBWZQ010000255.1, read on the forward strand.
GGCGCGGCGCGGCCCAGTTGAAAATGTCACGAAGAAGATGAGACTTGCTCAGCTATATCGTGTACGCAGGGGGAAGCTTGATGGGATTGGTTGAACTGGCCACGGT
>JBBWZQ010000042.1:0-14505 GCA_039649115.1 Micromonosporaceae bacterium
GCTTGTTCCTGAGGAGGGCGCCCTGCTCACGGAATAGACCGTAAGAGGGGCGCCCTCCTCAGGAAGCGGGGAGGTTTTCCGCCGTTAAATCAGGCGCAGCTGGCGGTCGCGGGGCCGGCGGGGAGCGTCCCCGCCCCGCCGCTCCAGCAGCCCCGGGTCGATGGACGACAGGAACGGCGACGGCGCCATCTCCCGCTCGGAGCCGTGCCGGTAACGCCGCCGGGTATGGCTGACGTACAGCCGGTCCTGTGCCCGGGTCAGCCCGACGAAGAACAGCCGCCGCTCCTCGGCGACCTCGTCGTCCGATGCGCCCGACGGTGAGCCGGGCAGGCGCAGGGGGAGCAGGCCGTCCTCGCAGCCGACCAGGAACACCACCGGAAACTCCAGGCCCTTCGCCGCGTGCAGGGTGAGCAGGGTGACCGCCTCGGCGCGCGGGTCCAGCGCGTCCACCTCGGCGCCGGTGCTGATCTCGCCGAGGAAGCGCTCCAGGTCGTCGCCGCACCGCAGGGCGAGCGGGGTGAGCAGGTCGACCCCGGCGTGCACGTCCTCGGAGGTCAATTCGTCCGCCAGCGTCGGGCGTTCGGCCAGCACCTGCCCGGCCAGCCGCACCCGGGCCGCGAGCGAGCCGGCCAGGCCGGTCGCGAAGCGCAGCTCCCGGGCGATCGCGGCGACGCCGGGGCGGTCGCGCAGCCGGTCGTGGGACCGCTTCTGTACGGGGACACCGGCGCGCACCAGCGCGTCGACCACGGTGGCGGCCTGCGCGTCGGTCCGGTAGAGCACGGCGATGTCGCCGAAGGACAGCGAGCCCGGCGCCGCGTGCGAGTCGATGCGGCCGGAGTCGTGCGAGCGGTGCGACAGGCCGCCGACCAGCTCGTCCACCGTCCGTACCACGAAGTCGGCCTCGTCGGCGGGTGACGCCGCCGCGTAGAGCCCCACCGGCGGCGCCTGCGGGTCCAGGCGGGCCGGGTCCAGGCGCCGCCCGCGCACCAGGGTGGACGGCGCGATGGCCTGGGTGGCGGCGGCCACGATCGGCGCGGACGACCGGTAGTTGCGGGTCAGCCGGACGATCCGCGCGTCGGTGAAGTCCTCCCCGAAGCGCAGGAAGAACGACACGTCGGCGCCGCGGAACGAGTAGATGGCCTGGTCCGGGTCGCCGATCGCGCACAGGTTGCCGTCCGCCGGCACCAGCAGCCGCAGCAGCTCGTACTGCAGGGCGTCGACGTCCTGGTACTCGTCGACGAAGACCCATGACCAGCGCGCCCGGTACCGCCGCGCCAGCGCCGGGTCCTCGCGCAGGATGGCCACCGGCAGCGCGATGAGGTCGTCGAGGTCGACCGCGTCGCGGGCCCGCAGCGCCTTGCCGTACCGCTCCCGGATCTGCGGCTCCAGCTCGTTGCCGAGCAGCTTGCGGGCCGCGCGCTCGTCGCCGGCTCCGGCCTCGACCAGCGCGGCCAGCCGCTCCGGCTCCTCCGCGACGTGGAAGCCGGGCGACAGTCCCACCGCGGCCGGGTGCTCGCGCAGGATCTGCAGGCCCAGGGCGTGGAACGTGGCCACCGTGACGTCCAGCGCGACCGGTCCGAGCAGCGCGTCCAGCCGGCCGCGCAGCTCCTCGGCCGCTCGCCGGGTGAACGTGATGGCCAGGCAGTTCTCGGGGTGCACGCCCAGCTCGGCGCACAGGTATGCCAGGCGGTGGGTCAGCGTGCGCGTCTTGCCGGTACCGGGGCCCGCGACGATCAGCAGCGGGCCGCCCGGTGCCGAGGCGGCCACCCGCTGCAGCGCGTCGAGCCGGTCCAGCAGGCCGGTACCGACCTCCTCCATGCCGGCGAGCATCGGCTCGAACGGCTCGTGGGGCGAGGCCTCCGGCGGGACCGGTACCGGCGGGACCGGTGCCGGTGAGGCCTTGCGCGCCACCGGCCTGCGCGGCGCGGGCACCCGGGGCGCCGGTGCCTCCGCCGGGATGTCGAACAGGGCGCCCTCCCCGGGACGCGACAACTCACCGGGTTCGAACAGCCGGATCACGCCGTACTCGCCGTCGAAGCCCGGGGTGCGCCGCACCTGCCGGGCGCGCAGCCGGCGGATCGCCTCGCCGAGCAGTTCGCCGCCGGCACGCGCCACGTCGGCCACGGGTACGTCGCGCAGGATGGACAGCTCCGGCCCCAGCGCCGCGACCAGGGTGTCCAGCCGGCTGTCCACGGTCTTGGAGCGCGGCCCGACGCCGTGCAGCTCACCGACCACCTGCGCGAGCTGGATCAGGTGCACGACCTCCTTGGCACCCGGCGGCCGGCCGCCGGCCGGCCGGTCGGCCAGGTCCTCGACCCGCGACAGCACGCCCACGGTGAGGGGCTTGCCGCACTCCGGGCAGCGCCCGGCCGCCGCCCGGGTCTGCTCCGGCTGCCAGTTGACGCCGCAGCCGCGGTGCCCGTCCGCGTGGTACTTGCCCTCCTCGGGGAAGAACTCGATCGTCCCCTGGACAGCGGCGCCGGAGCGCAGGCCGTCGCGGATCGCGAAGTAGTCCAGCGGCGCGCGGAGCAGGGTGGCCTCGCGGGCCAGCGCGGGGGCGGAGTGCGCGTCGGAGTTGGACACCAGCTGGTAGCGGTCGAGGCTGGACACCCGCCAGTTCATCTCCGGGTCGGAGGACAGCCCGGTCTCCACGGCGAAGATGTGGTCGGCCAGGTCGGCGTAGCAGTCGGCGATCGCGTCGAAGCCGGACTTCGAGCCCAGCGCGGAGAACCACGGCGTCCAGATGTGCGCCGGTACCAGGTAGCCGTCGGCGCTGGCCTCCAGCGTGATCTCCAGGAGGTCGCGCGAGTCCAGGCCGAGGATGGGGCGGCCGTCGGAACCGATGTTGCCGATGCGGGCCAGCTTCGCGTTGAAGCGGGCGACCGCGTCCAGGTCAGGCAGATAGACCAGATGGTGTACCTTGCGCGTGCGCTCGTCGCGCTTGTAGATCGTGGAGATCTCCACGGAGAGCATGAACCGCAGGTCCCGCCCGGCCACGCTGGGCGGCAGCCGCCTGGTGACCTCCCGGTCGGCGTCCGGCTCCAGCCGGTACAGGCCGGGCTCGGCGGGGACGAGTGCCTCGCGGAGGTGGTCGTACCAGGCCGGGTGGGTGAAGTCGCCGGTACCCAGCAGCGTGATCCCCTTGCGCCGCGACCACCAGCTCAAGGTCGACAGGTTCAGGTCGCGGCTGCAGGCGCGCGAGTACCGGGAGTGGATGTGCAGATCTGCGACGAAGGTCCCGGCGGGACTGTCGCGGTCGGGTGCTTCTGCGGGCACGACGCATCCTGTCATGCCCCCGTGCCCGATTGCGCGCCGCCACGCGCGGTGTGCGTCATCCCGCCAGGATCGCGAGGGCGGCAGCCACGTCGGACAGGGAGTCCAGGACGGCGTGGGCGCCGGCCGCGCGCAGGTCGGCGGCGCTGGTCCGGCCGGTTGCCACGCCGATCGCGGTCACCCCGTTGGCGATGGCGCCCTCGATGTCGTGCGGCGTGTCGCCGATGACCAGGACCTCCGCGAACACTCCGTGCTTGGCCTCCGAACGCTCCCGGCACAGCCGGACCAGGGTGGCCCGGACCTGGTCGTCGGAGCCGTACCCGCCGATCTCGAAGTCCAGGTAGCGGGCGAGGTCGAAGGCGCCGACCTTCTCCCGCGCCACGGCCGCGATGTTCCCGGTGACCACGGTCTGCGTGACGTGCGGCCGGGCGGCCAGCGCGGCGAGCACCTGCCGCGCACCCGGCAGCGGGCCCTCGGTGCCGGCCAGCAGGTGCCGGCGGGACCGGAACTCGGCCTCCAGGAGCGTGAAGAACTGGTCGAAGTACGGCTCGGGATCGGTGATGCCCTGCGCCGCGAGCGCCCGCGCACACGTGTACCGGTCGGTCCGCCCGGCCAGGTCGGGTGGGTACTGGAACGCCGCTCCGGTGAGAGCCCGCAGGGCGGCGAGCGTCGACTGCGAGCCGAGTGGCCGGGTCTCGCACAGCGTCTGGTCGATGTCCCACATCAGCAGGCGTGGGGCCGCCATCCTCCCGGTCACCCGCCCGCGAACGGGGGCAGGACGTCCACTGTGGACCGCGGGTCCAGGGGTGCGTCGCGGTCCCGGCAGGCCAGCCCGTCGACAAGGAAGGAGCAGGCCTTCAGCACCAGCGTCAGCCGCTCGCCGTGCCGCGCGCCGACGGTCGCGACCAGCTCGTCCAGGCTGGCCGCCTGGACCGTCTCCTCCTCGCGCCCGGCGGCGGCCCGCGCCGCGGCGAAGTACCGCACCGTCGCCACGCTCAGCCGCCGATCGCCGACATGGGCCGGGTGGGCTGCAGGAACGTCGGGTCGTCGATGCCGTGCCCGGCCTTCTTGCCCCACATGGCGAGCCGCCACCGGCGGGCGATCTCCTCGTCGGACCCGCCGTCGCGCAGCAGCCCGCGCAGGTCGGTCTCCTCCTGGCTGAACAGGCAGGCCCGCACCTGCCCGTCGGCGGTGAGCCGGGTGCGGTCGCAGTCGGCGCAGAACGGCCGGCTCACGCTCGCGATGATGCCCACCCTGGGCTCGCCCGGGTACCCGCTGACCAGCCAGGTCTCCGCCGGCGCCGCGCCCCGCCGCGCCGGGTCGGGCAGCAGGACGAACTCCGACTCCAGCGAGGCCAGGATCTCCTCGACCGTGACCATCCGCTCCCGCGACCAGGTGTGCCCGGCATCCAGCGGCATCTGCTCGATGAACCGCTGCTCGTATCCGTGTGCCAGCGCGAAGCGCAGCAGCGCGACGGCCTCGTCGTCGTTGACGCCGCGGAGCAGTACCGAATTGATCTTTACCGGGCGCAGGCCGGCCTCGACCGCGGCGGCCAGCCCGGCGAGCGTGTCGGGCAGCCGGCGGCGGTGGGCGAGCTGGACGAACCGCTGCGGGTCGAGGGTGTCGAGGGACACGTTCAGCCGGTCGAGCCCGGCCCGCTGGAGCGGCCCGGCCAGCCGGTCCAGCCCGATGCCGTTGGTCGTCAGCGACAGGGTCGGCCGGGGAGTCAACGCCGCGGCCTGCGCCACGATGCCGGCCAGCCCGGGGCGCAGCAGCGGCTCGCCGCCGGTGAAGCGCACGTCGGTCACGCCCAGCACGGTGACCGCGATCCGGATCAGGCGGTTGATCTCGTCGTCGGTCAGCACGTCGCGGTGCGGCAGCCAGGGCAGCCCCTCCGGCGGCATGCAGTAGGTGCAGCGCAGGTTGCAGCGGTCGGTCAGCGAGACCCGCAGGTCGGTGGCGACCCGCTGGTAACGGTCGGCGAGCGACAGCGGCGTCATGGCTCGACCGTATCGCGTACCGCCGACATTGCCGCCCCTCGGTATGCCGATCCGAACAATGCGGTGTGGACCAGCAGGAGGTGCAGCTGGTGCAGCGGTACCCGCTGCCGCCAACCGGGCGCGAGGGGCCAGACCTCCTGATATCCGGCGATGATCCGGTCCAGGTGGGGTGCGCCGCCGAACAGCGCCAGGTTGGCCAGGTCGGTCTCCCGGTGGCCGCCCTGCGCGGCCGGGTCGATCAACCAGGCGCGCTCCGTCGACCAGAGCAGGTTGCCGGGCCAGAGGTCGCCGTGCAGCCGGGCCGGGGGCTCCGCGGCGGCTGCCCCCGCGTACACCTCGATGGTGTCGAGCAGGCGGCCGACGGCGGTGACGTCCGCCGCGGACAGCGCGCCCCGGTCCGCCGAGATTCTCAGGTACGGCTCCAGCCGGCGCTGCGCGAACCAGGCCGGCCACGCGCCGTCCAGCGGCTCGTTCGGCAGCGGCAGGGCGCCGATGAAGCCGGGCCAGGCGGCGCCGAACCCGGGCGCTCCGGCGCGGTGCAGCGCGGCCAGGTCCCGCCCGAAGCGCTCGGCCTTGGCCGGCGTCGCCGGTCCGGGCTCGACCCACTCCAGCACCAGCATCTGGGGCAGCGCGGCGAGCACCTCCGGCACCGGCACCGCGCCCGCCTCCCGGAGCCAGGCCAGGCCGGCGGCCTCGGCCGCGAAGAAACCCTCGGGGGGTTGCCCGTCCGGCCAGCTCTTCGCGAAAATCGAGCTGCCGTCGTCGAGGGTCAGCCGGCTCGCGGCGCAGATGCTGCCCCCGGGCAACGGCGTCTCCCGGATCCGCTGGTGGGTCAGGAAGGCCGGCAGGTGCTGGGGGTGAGCCCGGAGGTAGGCCAGATCCACATCTGCACGTTACCTGTGCACGGGGGCGCCGGGGAGAGCAGGATATCGGTCATGACAGAGGCTGTGTTCCAGACCGTGGACCGGTCCGCGGCACCTGTGACGATCCGGCCGTACCGCCCGCTGGACCACCGGGCGTGCCGGCAGCTCTGGGCCGAGCTGACCGAGGCCTACCGGGAGATCTACGACAACCCGTCGCTGGGCGGCCCCGACCCTGGAGCCGGCTTCGAGGAGTACCTGACGCGCCTGGACCTCGCCGGGGTGTGGGTCGCCGAGCACTCCGGCGAGGGCGTGGTGGGCCTGATCGGGCTGGTGCTCGGCGGCGCCGCGGTCGGCAGCGCGCTGTCGCGGCGCGGCGACGAACCGGCCGGCGAGGTCGAGCCGGTGGTGGTCGCCGCCCACCTGCGCGGCCGGGGCATCGGCCGCGAACTGCTGGAGTACGTGGCGGGGCAGGCGCGCCGGCGGGGCATGCGGCAGCTGTCGATCAGTCCGGCCTCGCGCAACGTCGAGGCGATCCGGTGCCTGCACGCCGCCGGGTACGACACGCTGGCGACGGTGACGCTCACCGTGGCGCTGGTCGCGGGTGCCGGAGCCGACGCACCCAGCCTCGACATGCACGGCATGAGCTTCGTGTACTGACGCCACGGTGGGCGCCGTGATCATGCGGCGTCGTCCACAGCCGGGGCAACCGTCCTGGCGATCTCCTTGCCGCCGGCGCGAGGCTCGCACCCATGACCGCGACCGTCTCATTGCACTCCCCCGCCGACGTCCTCGCCGCCGTCCCGTACATGCTGGGCTTCCATCCGACCGACAGCGTCGTGGTGCTGGGGCTGCGGCGCAGCGCGCTCGTCTTCCAGCTGCGCGGCGACCTGCCCGAGCGGGCGGAGGTCGCGCAGTTCGCCGCCTACTACGCCCGGCTGGTACGCCGGCAGCGGGTCAGCGCGGCCATGATCATCGGGTACGGCGAGGGGAGCGCGGTCACCCCGATCCTGCTGGCGACCGCCGGCGCCCTGTACCGGCAGCGCATCGCCGTACCGGAGATGCTGCGCGCGCACGGCGGCCGGTTCTGGTCCTACACCTGCACCTCGCCCGGGTGCTGCCCGCCGCAGGGCACGCCCTACGACGTGGCCAGCAGTCCGGTCGCCGCCCAGGCCACCGTCTCCGGCTACGTGGCGCTGCCCTCCCGCGCCGAGTTGGAGCGGCGGCTCGCTCCGGTGGCGGGCCCGGCGCAGGCCGCGATGCGGGAGGCCACCGGCCGGGCCGGTGAGCGGCTGGCCGACCTGGTGGCCTCGCGGCCCGAGGGTGCCGCCGCGCTGCCGGCGGCCGGGTGCGCGGCGGTCGACGCGGCGCTGGCCCGGCACCGGGCCGGGGGTCGCCTCGACGACGACGAGCTGGCCTGGCTGAGCATGCTGCTCGGCTGCTCGTCGGTACGGGACCACGCGTGGCGCGCGGTCGGTGGCAACCTCGGCGTGCACGTGTCGCTCTGGGTGGACGTGCTGCGCCGCGCCCAACCCGAACTGGCCGCGCCGCCCGCCACCCTGCTCGGGTTCGCCGCCTGGCGCGCCGGCGAGGGAGCGATCGCCTCGATCGCGGTGGCCCGGGCGCTGCACACCGACCCCGACTACCGCATGGCGCAGCTACTCGACCACGCCCTGCGTCACGGACTGTCGCCGATGGAGTGGGAGGCGGGATGCGACTCGGACCGGCTGCGCACGCGCTCGGCGCCGGCGTAGATGTTCATCGTGCTGCCGCGCAGGAAGCCCACGAGCGTGAGCCCGACCTCCTCGGCCAGGTCCACGGCGAGCGAACTCGGCGCCGAGACCGCGGCCAGCACCGGGATGCCCGCCATGGAGGCCTTCTGCGCCAGCTCGAAGCTCGCCCGGCCGGAGACCAGCAGGATGTGGCCGGCCAGCGGCAGCCGGCGCTCGCGCAGGGCCCAGCCCACCACCTTGTCCACCGCGTTGTGCCGGCCCACGTCCTCGCGGATGGCCAGCAGCTGTCCGTCCACTGTGAACAGTCCGGCGGCGTGCAGGCCACCTGTCGATTCGAAGCCCCGTTGCGCCGCCCGGAGGACATCCGGCAGCCCGGCCAGCGTGGCCGGGTCGACGACGGCCGGATCGGCGGCGACCGGGAAGACCGACCGGGTGCGCACCGACTCGATGCTGGCCTTGCCACACACCCCGCAGGAGCTGGTGGTGTAGAAGTTGCGGGTGGGATCGGTGGCCGGCGCCGGCAACCCGGGGGCCAGGGCGACATCGACCACGTTGTACGTGTTCGGCGTCTGCTCGCCGGCGCACAGTTGCGCGGTACGCACGTCGTCCGCCGAGCGGATCACGCCCTCGGTGGCCAGGAACCCCAGTGCGAGGTCGACGTCGTCGCCCGGGGTGCGCATGGTCACCGCCAGCGGCACCCGGACCGACCCGGCCGGGCCCACCCTGATCTCCAGCGGCTCCTCGACGGCGAGGGAGTCGGGCCGCCGTGTCACCAGTACCCCGCCGTTGCCGGCCGCGTCCGTGTCGATCCGCACCAGACCGCGGCGCGCGCTCACCCGTCCCATAGCTGCATACTCCCGCACCTTCGGTGAAGATGCTCGGAGCACCGTCAGGGAAGATGCTCCGTGGAGGGGAAGATGCTCCGTGGAAGGGAAATGGAAGGAAGGTGCACAGGTGTACAGCGCGCTGGTACTGGCCGGCGGCGCCGGGCGGCGGCTGGGCGGTCCGGGCAAGCCGGCCCTGCCCGTCGGTGGTGCGCCGATGCTGGACCGGGTCCTGGCGGCGGTCGCCGGTGCCACCGTCCGGATCGTGGTGGGACCGGACACCCTCCCCGTGCCACCCGGTGTCCTGCGCACCAGCGAGCGGCCGCCCGGCGGCGGTCCGGTCGCCGCGATCGCGGCCGGGCTGCCCCTCGTCGCAACGGCCCAGGTGGCGCTGCTCGCCGCCGACCTGCCGTTCCTCACCGCCGCCGCGATCACCCAGCTGTCTGCCGGCCTCGACGGGTCGCGGGACGGTGTGGTCTACGTCGACGGGGACGGCCGGCGCCAGACGCTGTGCGGCGTGTGGCACACCGCCGCGCTGCGCGGGCGCCTGCGGCAACTGGAGTCCGACGGCCCGGCCGCCGGGCGGTCCCTGCGCGCGATGCTGGCCGGGTTGCGCGTCGCGGAGGTGGCACACCGCGCCGCGGGGCCGCCGCCGTGGTACGACTGCGACACGCAAGCCGAGCTGGAGCGGGCCGAGAGGTGGGTGCATGACGGCACTGGATGACTGGGTGGAGCGGGTACGGGCCGCGCTCGACCTCGGCCCGACCGACACCCCGCTGGTACTCGACCTGGCCCGCGATGTCGCGCACGGCGTCATGCGGCCGGCGGCACCGGTCACCGCGTACCTGCTCGGTCTCGCGGTCGGCCAGGGCGCCGATCCTCAGCGCGCGGTGTCGGTGATCACCGGGTTGGTCCAGTCCTGGCGACCCGGGCCACCGCCGGACGGCGCGCCGTCGACCGGCGCGCCGCCGAGCTCGACCGGGACGACCGCCCCTCCGCCACCGGAGCCGCCCGACTGACCCACCCGCATCCGGCGGGCGATCAGCCACCAGCCGCCGGCCTGGAGCAGCGCGAGCAGCAGCAGGTACGGCATGAGCGAGCCGATCCCGATGCCCTGCGCCAGCGCGCCGGCCACGTACGGGAAGACGGCACCGCCGACCACGCTCATCCCGACCAGGAACCCGATGGTGCTCGGGACGAGCCGGGCGGGTGTGAGCCTCGGCATGACCGCGACCGTGGTGGGGAAGACCGGCCCGAGGAAGAAGCCGAGCAGCCCGAAGCCGAGGATGGCCAGCACCGAGCCCGGGCCCCACCACGCCAGCAGAACGGCGCCGCCCATGCCGACCAGGCAGCCGTACATCATCGCGGCGACGCCGATGCCGGCGCGCGAGGCGATCGTGTTGATCAGGAACCGGCCCAGGGTGAGCCCGAACCAGTACACGCTGACCACGGAGCCGGCGAGCAGCGCACCCTGGCCCCGTTCCTGGGTGAGGAAGCTGAACCCCCAGTTCCCGACGCTCACCTCGGCGCCGACGTACAGGCACAGGAAGATCGCGGCGAACCAGACCTCCCGCCGGCGCAGGGCACGGGCCAGCGGCGCGCCGCGCTCCGGGTCGGTGGGCGTGGGCACCCGGCGCGGCAGCAGGATCGCGCACCCGATGAGCAGGGGTGCTCCGATGATCGCCAGCACCAGGTACACGTCCTGCCACGGGAACCCGGCCACCAGCATCTTCGAGGCCACCAGCGGCCCGATGAGCGCGCCGACGCCGAAGAACGCGTGCAGGTGGTTCAGCAGGGCGGTGCGGCCCGGCAGGGTGGAGACGTACGCGTTGAAGCCGGAGTCGATGATGCCGCAGCCCGCGCCGGACACGAGCGACAGCGCGATCAGCAGGGCGAAGGGCGGGCGCACCCCGATGCCTAGGCAGGCCGCGACGTACGTGGCCATGCCGAGGCTGAGCTGGGCGCGTACCCCGAGCCGGGAGACGAGGGCGCCGTTGCCGAGGCCGGCGAGCAGGTAGCCGGCGGAGAAGCTGAAGAACATCAGGCCGATGGTGACCTTGTCGACGTGGTAGTCGCTGATCTGGCTCGGGATCAGCACGCCCGAGGCGCCGGCGCCGATGCCGAGGAGGATGAAACCGGAGAACGCGAGAACCAGGCGGGGCCATTTCACCGGACCCATGATCCCTGCTCACCGAGCCGGGTGCCACAGGTGCAGGACTACGCGGCGGGCTCCAGCCGTACCACGATCGCCTTCGACGCGGGCGTGTTGGAGCCCTCGGCGGTCGAGTCCAGCGGTACGAGCACGTTGGCCTCGGGGAAGTAGGTGGCGGCACAGCCGCGCGCCGTCGGGTAGGCCACCACGCGGAAGGACTTCGCCCGGCGGGCCACCCCGTCCTCCCACTCCGACACGATGTCCACGGTCGTCCCATTGGGGATGCCCAGCGTGGACAGGTCGTCCGGGTTGACGAAGACCACCCTCCGTCCATTGTGGATACCACGGTACCGGTCGTCCATGCCGTAGATCGTGGTGTTGTACTGGTCGTGGCTGCGTACGGTCTGCAGCAGCAGCCGCCCGGGCGGCACGCGCAGTGCGGACAGCTCGTTGACGGTGAACCGGGCCCTTCCGGAGGGCGTCGTGAACTGGCGCCGGTCGCGGGGCGGGTGCGGCAGCGTGAATCCGGCCGGCCGCCCGACCCGCGCCTCGTAGTCGGCGAACCCGGGCACCACCGCCGCGATCACCTCGCGGATCGCCCGGTAGTCCGCCTCGTACAGCGACCACGGCACGGGCGAGTCCGATCCCAACACGGCGTCCGCGAGCCGGCACACGATCGCGACCTCGGACAGCAGGTCGGGTGAGGCGGGATCGAGCGACCCGCGCGAGGCGTGCACCGAGGACATCGAGTCCTCGACCGTGACGAACTGGTCGCCGCCGCGCTGCCGGTCCCGCTCGGTCCGGCCGAGGCAGGGCAGGATCAACGCCACCTTGCCCGGTACCACGTGCGACCGGTTGAGCTTCGTGGACACCTGCACCGTCAGGTCGCAGGAGCGCAGGGCGGCCTCGGTCACCGCGGTGTCCGGGGTGGCGGCGGCGAAGTTGCCGCCCAGCGCCATGAAGATCCGGGCGCGACCGTCGCGCATGGCCCGGATCGCGTCGACCGTGTCGTGCCCGCGCGCCGCCGGCATGCCGATGCCCAGGCGGTCGGCGAGCGCGGGCAGCCAGCGCGGCGGCTCGTGCCAGATGCCCATGGTGCGGTCGCCCTGCACGTTGGAGTGGCCGCGCACCGGGCACAGGCCGGCACCGGGCTTGCCGAGCATGCCGCGCAGCAACTGCACGTTGACGATCTCGCGGATCGCCGCCACCGCGTCGGGGCGCTGGGTCAGGCCCATGGCCCAGCACACGATCGTCGCGTCGGACGCGGCGAACATGCGCGCCGTCGCGACGATCTCCTCCCGGCTCAGGCCGGTGGCCGCGAGCACCGCCGGCCAGTCCAGGCCGCGCGCGGCGGCCCGGAAATCGGCGAATCCCTCGGTGTACGTGTCCACAAAGGACCGGTCCACGCAGCCCCATTCGATCAGCAGCGCGCCGATCGCCTGGAACAGGGCCAGGTCTCCGCCGACGCGGATCTGCAGGTACCGGTCGGCCAGCGCGGTGCCGGCACCGACCAGGCCGGCGGCGCGCTGCGGGTTGCGGAAGCGGATCAGTCCGGCCTCGGGCAGCGGGTTCACCGCGACGATCTTCGCGCCGTTGCGCTTGGCCCGCTCCAGCGCGCTGAGCATGCGCGGATGGTTGGTGCCCGGGTTCTGGCCCACGACCACCAGCAGCGAGGCGCGGTGGATGTCGTCGAGCGTCACCGAGCCCTTGCCGATGCCGATCGTCTGGGACAGCGCCAGCCCGGAGGACTCGTGGCACATGTTGGAACAGTCGGGCAGGTTGTTGGTGCCGAAGGCGCGCGCGAACAACTGGTACACGAACGCGGCCTCGTTGGAGGTGCGGCCGGAGGTGTAGAAGAGCGCCTCGTCGGGACTGTCCAGCGCGCGCAGTGCCGCGGCAACCGTCCGGAACGCCTCGTCCCAGGAGACCTGCTCGTAGTGCGTGGCACCCTCGCGCAGCACCATCGGCGTGGTCAGGCGCCCCTGCTGGCCCAGCCAGTGGTCGCTCTTCGCGGCCAACTCGGCGACCGGGTGGCGGGCGAAGAACTCGGGCGTGACCCGGCGCAGGGTGGCCTCCTCGGCGACCGCCTTGGCCCCGTTCTCGCAGAACTCGGCGTGCGCGCGCTGCGACGGCGCGGGCTCGGGCCAGGCACAGCCGGGGCAGTCGAAGCCGCCGACCTGGTTGACCTTCAGCAGCGTCAGCGCGGCACGGCGTACCCCCATCTGGGCCAGGCCCGCCCCCAGGCCGTGGGTGATCCCACCCACGCCGGCCACCGAACGCTCGGGTTGGGCGATGTGGAGACCGGCGTCGCCGGGGTCGTCCGCGGGTGCGCGCTTGGCCATGGACAGACCCTAACCCGGGGCAGTGTAGGGCTGGCCTATCGTGGACCGCGACGGATTGGAGGCGATCATGTCGGCTGAGACCCCGCCGGAGGCCGAGATCCTGGATGATCTCGCGCTAGGCACCGACCTCAGGGCGAAGGTGACCCAGGCCTGGCGCGAGTTCGCCGCCGCCCTGGCCCTGGGGATCCCGACGCTGCCGGCCGGCGCGCACGTCGACATCACGCTCGATCCGACGGCCTCCGGGACCGGCATCGCGGTCTACGGGGTGTCGGTGCGCCGCGTGGACGAGGACCGGCTCCGCGGTCTCGCGGTGGGCAACGCCGCACTGCCCGACGGGTACCGGCTGGACCGCGGTGCGGTGGCCGACCTGGTGGCGCTGGGTTGGTCGCCACCCGGTGTGGTGGAGGGCTCGCGGGACAACTTCGGTCTGGACGCCGTGGTCGGCGAGGCGACGAAGGTGGCGGTGCTGGTCGCCCGCACCCTGCGCGACATCTACGGCGCTCCGCACCCGGCGTTCCTGACCTACGCGGCGCACACCGGCGACGACGATCCGGTGACCCTGCCGCCGCTGGGCACCGCGCGCTCGCTGCAGCCCGCGGAGGAGGAGGCCGAGGACGAGGACTTCTCCTCGGCCCTGGCCGGCCGGCTGGTGGGCGAGGATCCGGACCTGCCGCTCGCCGACCGGGTGCAGGCCGTGGTGGCGAGCCTGCTGAAGACGACGCCGGAGGCGCTGCAGGTGGACGGCGACGGGGACATCGGCATCCGATCCGGCTCGGCCATGGTCTTTGTGCGAGTACGCGACAATCCGCCGCTCGTGGACGTCTTTTCGCCGGTACTGACCGATATCGAGCCGACCGAGCAGCTCTATGTGAAACTTTCTGAGCTGACGAACCGGATGCCGATCGGCCGGCTCTACTGCACCAACGACACGGTCTGGGCCTCCGTACCGGTATTCGGCCGAGACTTCCAGTCCACCCATCTGATGCTTGCGGTACAGGTCATGACCGGTCTCGCCGACGAACTGGACGACCGGCTGCACGGTGAGTTCGGCGGCAAGCGGTTCTTCGGCGAGGGCGACAAGTCGGCGGTCAAGGGCAAGGGCAGCGAGCGTACGGGCATGTACCTCTGACCGTTCCATGAGGTCACGGAGCCAGCGGGACGTCGGCGAGCTTCACCAGGCGGTCCATGCTGTACACGGACATGGTCGTGTCGGAGATCGTCCAGAGCACGTCACCGATCACCAGTGAACGCCGGATCTGCTCGCCCGGCGGCCCCGTGACCTTCCCTCCGGGTGTGATCGAGGCGCCGGACAGTCGTAGTG
>JBBWZQ010000047.1:0-18894 GCA_039649115.1 Micromonosporaceae bacterium
GCGAGCGTACCGATCCCCGTACCACCTCCTCGATCTTCACCCGGGGGGCCGTGGATCTGAGCGCGCTGCGCGCCCAGCCGCAGCAGGCGCCTCCCGCGCAATCCGACCCAGCGCAGCCCGGCCCCGCGCAGCCCGGCCCCGCGCCGGCCGCCAACGGCGGCGCACCGGGCGGTGGCGGCGGCGCGACGATCGTCGACGTGACCGAGGCGACGTTCCAGACCGAGGTCCTGGAGCGGTCGCTGACCACCCCAGTCGTGATCGACTTCTGGGCGGAGTGGTGCGGGCCCTGCAAGCAGCTGTCCCCGATCCTGGAGAAGCTGGCGATCGAGGGCAACGGCGCCTGGGTGCTCGCCAAGGTGGACGTGGACGCCAACCAGCGGCTGGCACAGATGTTCCGGGTCCAGGGCATCCCGATGGTCTACGCGGTGGTGGGTGGGCAGCCGGTCGACGCGTTCACCGGCGTGATCCCCGAGTCCCAGCTCCGGCAGTGGATCGACGCGGTGCTGCGCGCGGGCGGCGCGCCGGTCGAGGCTCCGGAGGACCCGCGGCTGGCGACGGCCGACCAGGCGCTCATGGATGGCGACCTGACAACCGCGGAGCAGGCGTACCGGAAGATCCTGGCCGAATCGCCCGCGGACGCCGCGGCGGAGGCGGGCCTGGCGCAGGTCGGCCTGCTGCAACGGGTCCAGGGGTTGGATCTGCGGGCGGCGCTGTCCGCGGCCCAGGCGCAGCCCGACTCGGTCGACGCCCAGTTGCTGGCCGCCGACGTGGAGGTGGTGTCCGGGCAGGCCGAGGCGGCCTACCGCCGCATGGTCGACCTGGTGCGGCGCAGCTCCGGCCCGGACCGCGAGCGGGTGCGCCAGCACCTGGTCTCCCTGTTCACGGTGGCGGGCCCGGACGACCCGGCGGTTGCCGCGGCCCGCCGCGCGCTGGCCAGCGCGCTGTTCTAGGACCCGCCATGCGCGCCATCGCGGTCCTCGACGCGCCGAGCAACCTCGGGCTGCGGCCACCCACGCCGACGTCCGTGCCCGGCTGCGCCAAGGCACCCGGTGCGCTGCGCGACCACGGCCTGCTCGCGCTCCTGCCGGCGCGCGACGCCGGCTGCCTGACCCCGCCGCGGTACGACCCGGGGGACTGGCGGCCCGGCGACGGTGTGTGCCACGCCGACGCCATCGCCTGGTACTCGCGCCGGCTGGCCGACCGGGTCGGCGCGATCGTCGACGCCGACGAGTTTCCGGTGGTACTGGGCGGCGACTGCTCCATCCTGCTGGGCTGCGCGCTCGCGATGCGGCGGATGGCCAAGCGGGACGACCTGCCCTACGGGCTGGTCTACCTGGACGGCCACTCCGACTTCCGGCACCCCGGCAACGCCTCGTACGTCGGCGCCGCGGCCGGCGAGGGACTGGCACTGGCGACCGGACGCGGGCAGCCCGACCTGACCGACATGGAGGGGCTGCGCCCGTACGTGCGGGACGAGCACGTGGTGCTGCTGGGCATCCGGACGCAGGACGAGTACCGGCTGGACCTGCAGGCCGCCGGGGTGGCGTTCCGCGCGGTGCCGCAGTTGCGGGTGGCGGGCGCCGCGCGCACCGCGCAGTGGGCCCGCGAGCAGCTGACCGGGTGCGTGGGGTACTGGGTGCACGTGGACGTCGACGTGCTGGATCCCGCGGTGATGCCGGCGGTGGACGCGCCGGACGACGGTGGCATCGCGTACGCGGAGCTGGAGCTGCTGATCGCGGGACTGGTCGAGTCGCCGGACTGCCTGGGCCTGGAGGTCACCGTCTTCGACCCGGACTACGACCCGGAGGGCGCGCACGCCCGGGAACTGGTCGCCGCGCTCGTGACCGGCCTGGCGCCGCTGCGCCCGCGCCTGGACGAGGAGGCCCGCCCGATCCCGTTCGTGGTGCCGACCCAGCGGGGCAGCGCCGGCAGCGACCGCCAGCTAGCCCCGCCGGGCGCGTAGCTGCGCCAGGTGGCCGCGCACGTGCGCCGACTCGTCCATGGCCAGGACGTCGCGCCACGGCAGCGGTTCGTCCACCACCACGCGCTCACCGTCCTTGATGTGTACCGGCACGGTGACCGGGCCGCACTCCGCCAGCCTGCTGGACAGCTCGCGCAGGGTGACGACGGTCTCCGCGATCCGGTCCGCCAGCCCGCGCAGTCCCCGGTACGCGAGCACATAGCGGTCCAGCTCGCCGGCGTCGGTCGGCTCCCGGTTGTCGAACGTGGCTTGCTCACCGGACAGCACCGCCTCGGTGGTGCGGATCAGCTCCTCGTGGTTGCGGGCGACGTGCGCCGCGATCTGCTCGGCGTTCCACTCCCCGGCCGGCGCCGGAGTGAAGCCGCCGGCCGACACCTCGGCGATGAAGTCCGCGTACGGGTCGTCCATGCCGAGCAACGTATCCTAGGTGGCCGGTGCTCAGCCCAGGATGGTGAAGAACTTCCCCGCGATCGGTACCGCCGCTTCGGTACTCATGCCGCCGTTCTCCACGAACACCGCAAACGCCACGTCTCCCCGGAAACCCATGAACCACGAGTGGGTGTGCGCCGGGTTGTTGTCGAACTCCGCGGTGCCCGTCTTTCCGGAGATCGGCGCGCCCTTGACGTTCTTGACCTTCACGCCGGTGCCGCCGGTGACCACCTCGCGCATCATCTGGTGCAGAGCGTCCACAGTGGACGGCTTGAGCGCGGGCTGGTCGGCCGCCGGGTTGGCCACCGCCGGATCGAGTACCAGGGTCGGCTGCTTCCACTGGCCGCGCGCCACGGCCGCCGCGGCGGCCGCCATGGCGATCGGCGACACCAGCGTCCTGCCCTGCCCGAACGCGGCCGCCGCCTGCTCCGTCGCGTTGCCGCCCGAGGAGACGCTCCCGGTGTATGCGCTGATGCCCAGATCCCACGGGACGCCGATGCCCAGTTGCGCGGCGGTGTCCTTCAACCCGGTCGGGCCGAGCCTGGGCGCGAGCGAGGCGAACGCGGTGTTGCACGACTTGGCGAAGTCGGTGTGCAGCGGCACGTTGCCCAACTGCTCGGCCTCCGCGTTGTGGATGGTGTATCCGCTGACCGTCAGCGTCTGGGTGCAGTTCACCGGCGTGTTCACCGTGATCTTGCCGGCCTCCAGCAGGCTCGTCGCGGTGACCGTCTTGAACATCGACCCCGGCGGTACCTGCGCCGCCAGCGCCAGGTCGAGCGGTGCGGCGCCCGGGCCGTTCGCCACCGCCAGCACGTGCCCGTCGCTGATCCGGATCGCCACGATCGCGGCCCGCTTCGCCTCGCCGACGAGCGCACCCTCGGCCGCGTTCTGCGTCTTCGGGTCCAGCGTGACCTTCACCGCCTGGCCGGCGACCGGGTCGGTGTGGAACAGGACCTTGTCCGGGTTGGCGTTGCCGCTGCTGTCCTTGCCCTTCCCGGGGATCACGACCGAGATGCCGGACGTGCCGCGCAGCCGGTCGTCGTAGCGTTCCTGCACGCCGCCGAAGCCGACCTGGTCGCCGAGCACGTACTTGCTCGGGTGGGCGTCCATCCGCTCCTTGGTCACCGCGCTGACGCTGCCCAGCAGCGCGCGGGCAAACGTCGAGGTCGGCGCGAGCGACATGGTACCGGTGCGGAAGACCGTCCCCGGAAGGTCGTGGATCTGCGCCCGGATCTTCTGGTAGTCGGGCTGGCGCAGGGCCACCACGTCGACGAACGAGGTGGGCCCGGCCGCCCTGAGCCGGCCCGGCAGGTCGGTCAGCGTGACCGGCTTCCCGATCGACTTGAACGCGGTATCCAGCGCCTTGACCAGCGCGTTCACGTCCTTGGCCTGGTTGGGCTGGATGCCGACGTAGACGACGGCCTGTTCGGTCACCAGGGTGGCGCCGGCGCCGTCCTGGATCGTCCCGCGCGGCGCCGTGGCGGAGCGCACCGCCAGCTTGTCGTCCGCCTGCAGGTCGGGCTCCAGCACGTCCGGCGCCCAGATCGCCCGCCACCTGCCCTTGGCGAGGTCGAGCCGCAGGGTGCTCTGGTAGGTCCAGGTGACGCCGGTCGCGATCGGCCAGGACGTGGTCAGCGGTACCGTCGCGGCGTTCTTGACCACCTTCGCCTGGCCGGCCTTGATCGTCGGGGTACGCGTGGCCAGGTCACCGGCGAGCGTCTTGATCTGGGCGGCCACCGCCGCGCCGGTCAGACTGGCACCGTTCGAGTCGACGATCTGCAGGGTCGGGTCGAACTGGCCCTTCGTCCAGCCGGACAGGAAGGCCGACACGGATTTGTCCGGCCCTTCCTGCCTGGAACAGGCGGCGCCGCTGCCGATCAGGAGAGCGGCGGCGAAAAGGCAGGTCAGCGGGGTGGATCGACGCATCGGGACATTGTGTCCCACCGGTCCGAACATGCGCAGCCCCGGTTCGCCGGTCCGCAGCGACGCCGGCGAGGTCAGAGCGGAGGGTTGCCTGGAGCGTCGACGAAAGGTGTCTGATAGTTCACAGTCGGCGCTTCCGCCGCCGATGTTCCTCAAGCCCTTGCCGGCCCCGCGCAGGTGAGGACCTAGGGTGGAGGCAGACGATCCCACAGCGCGGTGGGTGAGGGGAGTGGCACCCATGAAGCGGTGGGCTGGCGCCGGCAGTGCACTTCGGCGGTCCGACCCGTCGGACCTCTCAGATCTGACCGGTTCGTCCGGGGCCCGGCGGGGTCCGGAGGCTTCTGAGGACACCGAGCTCGACGAACCCCTGCCCGACGCGGAACGGCTCATGGCGGAGGCGGTCGCGCTGGCCGGCCACGACCTCGACAGCGCCCGCCTGGTGCGCCGGTACTGGCGCTTCGCGCCGGACGAGGAACTGGTCGGGCTGACCCCGGCGCGCATGCTGGCCGACGCGCGGGAGCACCGCGACCTCGCCCGGCAGCGGCTGCCCGGGCAGCTCATGCTCCAGGTCGAGGAGGCACCCGACGGCGAGCTGACCGTGGTCCTGATCGTCACCGACGACATGCCGTTCCTGGTCGACACCGTGACCGCCGCGCTGGTCTCCCGCGACCTCGCCGTCCACCTGCTCGTGCACCCGCTGGTCGTGGTGCGCCGCCAGCCGCTCGGCGAGCTGACCGAGGTCTGCGCGGACGTGGAGCCGGACGACGCGATTGCCGGCGACCTCGTGGAGAGCTGGATGCGCATCGAGGTCGACCGGGTGCCCGGCGAGGGGCAGCGCGGCGAGCTGCGCCGGGACCTGCAGCGGGTGCTGACCGACGTGCGGGAGGCGGTCGAGGACTGGCCCAAGATGCGCACCCGGGCGCTGGCCATCGCCGACGAGCTGACCTCGGCGGCGCTGCCGGTACCCGACCGGGACATCACCGACTCGGTCGAACTGCTGCGCTGGCTCGTGGACGACCACTTCACCTTCCTCGGCTACCGGGAGTACCGGCTGGCACCCGGGCAGGAGGGTCCCGAGCTGCGCGCCGTGCTGGGTACCGGCCTGGGCATCCTGCGCCAGGACCAGACCCGCGCCCGGCCGCTGGCCACGATGACCCCGCAGGCCCGGCAGCGGGTACTGGAGAAGCGGTTGCTGGTGATCACCAAGGCCAACTCGCGCTCCACCGTGCACCGCTCGTCCTACCTCGACTACGTGGGCATCAAGATCTTCGACGCCGAGGGCAACGTGGTCGGTGAGAAGCGGTTCCTCGGCCTGTTCTCCGCGGCCGCCTACCTGCACTCGGTGCGCGAGCTGCCGGTGGTCAGGCGCAAGGTGGCCGCGGTGCTGGAGCGCTCCGGCCTGTCCCCGCGCAGCCACTCGGGCAAGGACCTGCTGGCGATCCTGGAGGACTACCCGCGCGACGAGCTGTTCCAGATCCGCACCGACGAGCTGAACGACGCGGTGATGGGCGTGCTGCGCCTGGCCGGCCGGCGGCAGCTGCGCGTGTTCCTGCGCGAGGACGCGTACGGGCGGTTCATCTCCTGCCTGGTCTTCCTGCCCCGGGACCGGTTCACCACGGCCAACCGGCTGGCGATCCAGGGCATCCTGCTGCGCGAGCTGAACGGGATCGGGGTCGACTACACCACCCGGGTCGGCGAGTCGGCGCTGGCCCGCATCCACTTCATCGTGCGCACCGACCCGACCAACCCGCCGACCGGGATCGACCAGGCGTCGATACAGGAGCAGCTGACCGAGGCGACCCGCAACTGGGACGACGACCTGAAGCTGGTGCTGGAGCGCAAGCTCGGCGAGGAGCAGAGCCGGTACCTGTTCGGCCAGTACGCCCGCGCCTTTCCGGACGGGTACAAGGACGAGCACACGCCGTACGAGGCGGTCAAGGACATCGCCAAGATGGAGCTGCTGGAGGAGCCCGGAGAGCTGGCGATGCACGTGTACCGGCGCCGCCAGGACGACCGGGACGTGCACTTCAAGGTCTTCCGGTACGGCCGGCCGATGATGCTGTCCAAGGTGCTGCCGGTGCTGCACTCGCTCGGCGTCACCGTGACCGACGAGCACCCGTACCAGATCGCCCGCGACGACGCCACGGTCTACCTGTACGACTTCGGCCTGATGCTGCCCGAGGAGGCGCGGGAGCTGGCCGACATCCGGCCGCACATGGAGAACGCGTTCTCCGCCACCTGGCGCGGCGAGTCCGAGATCGACCGGTTCAACGAGCTGGTGGTACGGGCCGGGCTGACCTGGCGGCAGGTCGTGGTGCTGCGCGCGTACGCGAAGTACCTGCGGCAGGCCGGTGCGGTGTTCTCGCAGGACTCGATGGAGTCCACGTTCATCGCCCACCCGGGCGTCGCCGCGCTGCTCGTCGCGCTGTTCGACACCACCTTCTCCCCGTCCATGGACCTGTCCGACGAGGACCGGGCGCTGCAGTCCAAGGAGCTGGTCACCGCGATCGGGCGGCAACTGGACAACGTGGCGAGCCTGGACCAGGACCGCATCCTGCGCTCGTACCTGACGATGGTCCAGGCCACCCGGCGCACCTCGTTCTTCCAGCGCAGCGGCGGCCGGCCCAAGTCCTACATCGCGTTCAAGCTGGAACCGCGCACCATCCCGGACCTGCCCGCACCCCGGCCCCGGTACGAGATCTGGGTCTACTCACCCCGCTTCGAGGGGCTGCACCTGCGCTTCGGGCCGGTGGCGCGCGGCGGCATCCGCTGGTCGGACCGGCGCGACGACTTCCGCACCGAGATCCTCGGCCTGGTCAAGGCGCAGATGGTGAAGAACGCCGTGATCGTACCGGTGGGTGCCAAGGGCGGCTTCGTGCTCAAGTCCCCGCCACCGGCGAGCGACCGGGACGCCTTCCTCGCCGAAGGGGTGGCCTGCTACCGGCTGTTCATCTCGGCCCTGCTCGACGTGACCGACAACCTGGTCAACGGCGCCATCGTCGCGCCGCCGGACGTGGTGTGCCACGACGCGGACGACCCCTACCTCGTGGTCGCGGCCGACAAGGGCACGGCGACCTTCTCCGACATCGCCAACGAGATCTCCCACTCGTACGGCTTCTGGCTGGGCGACGCGTTCGCCTCCGGCGGCTCCGCCGGGTACGACCACAAGAAGATGGGCATCACCGCGAAGGGTGCCTGGGAGTCGGTGAAGCGCCACTTCAGGGAACTGGAGGTGGACACGCAGGCACAGGACTTCACGGTCGTGGGGATCGGCGACATGTCCGGGGACGTGTTCGGCAACGGCATGCTGCTCTCGCGACACATCCGGCTGGTGGCCGCGTTCGACCACCGGCACGTGTTCATCGACCCGTCGCCGGACCCCGAAACGTCCTATGTGGAGCGTCACCGGCTGTTCGGCCTGCCCCGCTCCTCCTGGGCCGACTACGACGCGGCACTCATCTCCGAGGGTGGCGGGGTGTGGCCGCGCACGGCCAAGTCCATCCCGGTGTCCCCGCAGGCCCGGGCCGCGCTCGGCCTGCCCGAGACCGCCACCTCGCTGGCCCCGGCCGACCTGCTGCGGGCGATCCTGCAGGCGCCGGTGGACCTGCTGTGGAACGGCGGCATCGGCACCTACGTCAAGGCGTCCACCGAGTCGCACGCGGACGTCGGCGACAAGGCCAACGACGCGATCCGGGTCAACGGGAAGCTGGTGCGCGCCAAGGTGGTCGGCGAGGGCGGCAACCTGGGGCTGACCGAGCGGGGCCGCATCGAGTACGCGATGACCGGCGGCCGGATCTGCACCGACTTCATCGACAACTCGGCCGGTGTGGACTGCTCCGACCACGAGGTGAACATCAAGATCCTGCTGAACCCGCTGGTCGCCGCCGGCGAACTGGGCCAGGCCGAGCGGGACGCGCTGCTCGCCGAGATGACCGACGAGGTCGCCGCGCTGGTGCTGCGGCACAACTACGACCAGGCCACCGCGCTGGGCAACGCGCGGACGCAGACGCACTCGCTGCTGCCGGTACACCGGCGGCTGATCAGCGATCTGGAGCGCGACGGGCGGTTGGACCGGACGCTGGAGGCCGTGCCGGGCGACGAGGAGTTGGAGGTACGGTTCGCGAGTGGTGCCGGGTTGACGTCGCCCGAGCTCGCGGTGCTCCTCTCGTACGTGAAGATCGCGCTGGAGGACGAGATCAACGCGTCCCCCCTGCCCGACGATGCCTGGACCCGCGAGGTGCTGCGCGACTACTTCCCGACCCCGCTGCGCGAGCGGTACGCGGACCGGATGGACCAGCACACGCTGCGCCGCGAGATCGTCACCACCGAGCTGGTCAACGAGGTGGTCAACCGCGGCGGCACGTCCTTCGTCTACCGGGCCGTCGAGGAGACCGGCGCGTCGCCCGCGGACGTGATCCGCGCGTACGTCATCATGCGCGACGTGTACGGCCTGCGCGAGCTGTGGCAGGCCGTGGAGCGCCTGGACAACAAGGTGCCCACGACCGCGCAGACCACTGTCTACCTGGAACTGCGCCGCCTGCTCGACCGCGCCGTGCGGTGGCTGGTCACCAACCGCCGTGCCCCGCTGGACGTCACCGCCGAGTCCGACCGGCTGCGGCCCGGCGTGTCCGCCCTGCTGTCCCAGCTCGACGCGTTGTGCCGCGGCCGGGAGCGCCAGGCGCTGCACGCCCGGGCCGAACGGTTGGTGGCGCTGGGCATCCCGGCGGACCTGGCGGTCGCCGCGAGCCGGGTGATGTACGGCTTCGGCCTGCTGGACATCGTGTCGCTGGCCGACACGTCGGGCCGCTCGGTGCGGGAGGTCGCGGCGGTGTACTTCGTCCTGTCCGACCGGTTCCGGGTGGACCACCTGCTCTCCAGGATCTCCGAGCTGCCCCGCGACGACCGCTGGCAGACCCTGGCCCGCATGGCACTGCGCTACGACCTGTACGCCGTGCTCGCCGCGCTGACGTCCGAGGTGCTGGCCGCGACGGCCTGGGGCGACGCGCACGACCGGGTCACCGAATGGGAGCAGGCGAACGTGATGGCGATCGGCCGGGCCCGCAACGCGCTCGCGGAGTTCGGCGATTCCAACGCGGACCTCGCGGCACTTTCGGTGCTGCTGCGCCAGATCCGCACGCTCGTGCGCACCGCCGGCTCCTGACGGGATGGCGGCGAACCAGCCGGGTCAGCTCAGGCCGAGGGTGGCGGTGGCGGCCCAGCCGTTGGCGTGACTCGCGCCGTACGTCGTGACGAAGGCCTGTACCCCCGCCGGGCGCCACGAGGACGGCCAGCCCATCTCCACCGCCACCACCGGATGCGTGGCCGCCAGCGCCTCCACGAGCGCGGCCACCCCCGGCTGCCGGTGCAGGTTGCGGCCCACCACCACGATCGGGCGCGAACCCGCCCGGGCACGTACCGACTCGGGGCTCGCCGTCGGGTCGATGCGGACGTGCTCCGCGCCGTTGACGTGCGGGCCCAGGCCCCACGGCACCGGGCCGGCCGCGATCGAGGACTCCGAGTCCACCTGGACGATGAGCGGGGTGGCGAGCCCGTGCAGGGACCCTTCCACGCGTACCGCGCGCCGGGCGGCGGGGTACCCGATGCGGCCGTCCTGCGGGTCGAGGGGAGCGAAGCCGGCCCGGGTCCAGGCGACCAGCGCGTCCACCTGGGCCGCGGCCTCCTCCAGCCGGGCGGTGGTGAGGCGCCCGTCCCGTACTCCCGCCATGATTTCGGCGATCGTGGCCTCGACGAGGTCCTCGTCCACGGCCGAGCCCAGGCACAGCAGGTCGTTGCCGGCGGCCAGCGCGACCACGGCGGCGCGCGGCACGCCACCCGCCATCCCGGCGGTCGCCCGCATCTCCAGCGCGTCGGTGATGAGCGTCCCGGTGAAGCCCAGGTCGCCGCGGAGCAGGTCGATCAGCGCCCGGCTGCTGAAGGTGGCGGGCAGGTCACCGGTGAGTACCGGCACCCGGATGTGCGCGGTCATCACGGCCTTGGTGCCCGCCTTGACCGCCGCGGCGAACGGCGGCAGGTCCCGCTCCCGCAGGACATCCAGCGGTACGTCCACGGTGGGCAGCTCCAGGTGCGAGTCGGTGCTGGTCGCACCGTGCCCGGGGAAGTGCTTGGCGGAGGCGGCCACGCCGGCCGACTGCAGCCCGGTGACGGCGGCGGCGCCCTGCTCGGCGACCCGGGCCGGGTCGCTGCCGAAGGAGCGGGTGCCGATGGTCGGGTTGTCGTCGGCGGTGTTCACGTCGAGGCTCGGCGCGAAGTTGAGGCTGAAGCCGGCGGCGGCGAGATCGAGGCCGATGGAGCGGTAGATCCGTTCGGTGAGCGCCGCGTCGTCCACCGCGCCCAGCGCCGCGTTGCCGGGGTACGGGCTGCCCGCCACGTGCGCGAGCCGGGTGACGTCCCCGCCCTCCTCGTCGATCGAGAGCAGCATGTCCGGGTTGGCGGCGCGCAGGGCTCCGGTCAGGCGGCGCAACTGGTCCGGGTCGGCGATGTTGTAGCCGTAGATGATGTATCCGCCGACGCCCTCGCCAGCCAGCGCGGTGACCCACTCGGGTGCGGTATGCCCGGGAAAGGACGGAAGCAGGGTGCGCAGCACCAGCCGTCGTAACCCACGATCGATCGCCACTTGTCGAGATCCCCTCCGGCCCCGCACCCCTGATCCGCGGTGAATCGGGCCAACTACGGCCGTCAGGCATACCGAAAACGAAGTAACTTGACCTTACGCTTTCGGTATCCGTACGGCCGGATACGCAATTAGGAAACTTTCCTAAATGATAGGGGCATGTTACCAATGAGCTCAACCCGCCTTCCGGGTACACCCCGGCTGCTGCGCGCGATCAACGACCGCGCCGCGCTGGAGTTGTTGCTGGCCCGGGGCCCGTTGACCCGGGCGCAGCTGGGTGAGCTGACGGGACTGTCCAAGGTGACCGCTTCCCAACTGGTGGAAAGGCTGGAGGAGCGGGGCCTCGTCTCCCGCGTCGGCGAGCAGGCCGGCGGGCGCGGCCCGAACGCGCAGCTCTACGCGGTCGTACCGGCCAGCGCCTACGTGGTCGGCGTCGAGGTGGGTCCTGACCAGGTGGTCGCGGCGTGTGCGGACATCACCGGCGAGGTGGTCGGCCGGGTCGAGGAGTCGACGCACGACACGGACGATCCGGTCGGCGTGGTACACAACGCCGTCATCGAGGCGGCCCGCAGCGCTCGTGCCCCGATCAACCGGGTACGCCGCGTGGTCCTGGGCACCCCGGGCCTCGTCGACCCGAACACCGGCGACGTGTCCTTCGCGTTCGACCTGCCGCGCTGGCAGCGCGGGCTGCTGTCCAAGTTGCGTGCCGACCTCAAACGGCCCGTTGTTTTCGAAAACGACGTGAACCTGGCGGCCGTCGCCGAGGCGCATGCCGGCGCGGCGCGCGGCGTGCGGGACTTCCTGCTGTTGTGGATGGGCCGGGGCGTCGGCATGGCGGTGGTGCTCGACGGCAAGCTGCACCGGGGGGTCAGCGGCGCGGCCGGCGAGATCGGCTACCTGCCGGTGGCGGGCGCGTCGGTGCCCCGCGACATCGCCCGGCGGGCCAAGGGTGGCTTCCGGGAACTGGCACAGGGTGACGCGGTCCGGGCGGTCGCGCGGGAGCACGGCTTCCGGGCCGCCGTCGCGCAGGACGCGGTACGGGCCGCGGTCAGCGCCGGTACCGAGGGCAGCCCGGTGCTGGACGAGCTGGCCCGGCGCCTGGCACTCGGGCTGGCCGCCGCGTGCGTGGTGCTCGACCCGGCCCTGGTCGTGCTGGCCGGGGAGGTCGGGCTCGCCGGCGGGGTGGCGCTCGCGCAGCGGGTACAGCACGAGGTCGCCGCGATCGCCCCGGTATCGCCCCGCGTGGTGGTGTCCGAGGCGCCCGAGCAGCCGGTACTGTCCGGCGCGCTGCTCACCGCGCTCGACGCGGTACGTGACGAGGTTTTCGGCTCGACGGTCGACGAGTGATCCGTCCGGTCCGCGTGATTGGATGGAGTGCGTGCCCGTACCGCCGCAGCCCGACCCGGACCTGGTGATCGCCGTCGACCAGGTGACCGTGACGCGCGGCGGCAAGAACCTCCTGCACGCGGTCGACTGGCGGGTGGAGCTGGACGAGCGCTGGGTCGTGCTCGGGCCGAACGGTGCCGGCAAGACCACCCTGCTCAACCTCGCCTCGGCGCGGATGCACCCGAGCGCGGGCACGGTGCACCTGCTCGGCGAGCGGCTGGGCCGGGTCGACGTGTTCGAGCTGCGCACCCGGATCGGTCTCGCGTCCGTGGCGGTGCACGACCGGATCCCGCCGGAGGAGTCGGTCCTGGACGCCGTGGTGACGGCCGCGTGGT
This sequence comes from Micromonosporaceae bacterium, assembly GCA_039649115.1. Taxonomy (GTDB): domain Bacteria; phylum Actinomycetota; class Actinomycetes; order Mycobacteriales; family Micromonosporaceae; genus DATEJJ01. The sequence goes on from JBBWZQ010000047.1 coordinate 12,686, forward strand.
CGGTGGTCGGGCGCTTCCGCGAGGGGTACGACCGGCTCGACCTCAGGCGCGGCCGGAGCCTGCTGGAGCAGGTGGGCGTCGGGCAGTTGGCGGGCCGGGCGTACGGCACCCTGTCGGAGGGCGAGCGCAAGCGGGTACAGATCGCCCGGGCCCTGATGACCGACCCGGAGCTGCTGCTGCTCGACGAGCCCGCGGCCGGGCTGGACCTGGGTGGCCGGGAGGACCTGGTCCGGCGCCTGGGCGAGCTGGCCGCCGACCCGGACGCGCCGGCGATGGTGCTGGTCACCCACCACGTCGAGGAGATCCCGCCCGGGTTCACCCACGCGCTGCTGCTGCGCGAGGGCAGCGTCGTCGCGCAGGGCCTGCTGGGCTCGACCATGACGAGCGACAACCTGTCGAAGACCTTCGATCTGCCACTGCGACTGGACTATGTGGACGGACGCTTCACCGCCCGGGCCGCACAGTGAGCGCGGCGGCGGACCGCGGCGTAGCGAACCAGGAAGCTGAGCGCCAGCCGCGCATCGCGGTGGCCGGCAGCTCCAACATGGACCTCGTGGTGACCGCGCCCGTGCTGCCCCGGCCGGGCGAGACCGTGCTGGGCGACCGGTTCACGCAGTTGCCCGGCGGCAAGGGCGCCAACCAGGCGATCGCGGCGTCCCGCGCCGGTGGCCGCACCACGTTCCTCGGCGCGATCGGCTCGGACGCGTTCGGCGTCACCCTCAAGGCCCGGCTCTCGTCCTCCACAGTGGACACGTCACTGCTGCGCGTCGTCTACGGCGCGTCGGGCGTGGCCCTGATCGTGGTCGAGGAGACCGGGCAGAACGCGATCGTGGTGGCACCGGGAGCCAACGCGGCATTCGCCGGGCTGACCGAGCCGGAGCTGGCCGCGGTCGCCGCCGCCGACGTGCTGCTGTGCCAGCTGGAGATACCGATGGAGACCGTGACCGCGGCGTGTGTCGCCGGGCGCGCCGCGGGTACCCGCGTCGTGCTCAACGCGGCGCCGGCCCGTGCCCTGCCGGACGAGCTGCTCGCCGCGGTGGACCTGCTGGTGGTCAACGAGGTCGAGGCGGCGACGCTGGCACCGGTCACGTCGGTCGGTGTGGACGCGGGCGACGAGCCCGAGCCGGTCGAGGTGCTCGACGCGCTGCTCGAGTCGGTACCCCGGGTGGTGCTCACCCAGGGCGGTGCGGGTGCGTGGTACGCCGACCGGGACGGGGCCATGGAACAGGTACCGGCGCCGCGCGTGGACGTGGTGGACACGACCGCCGCCGGCGACGCGTTCTGCGGCGCGCTCGCCGTCGCGTGGGGCGAGGGCCGGCACATGGTCGACGCGATCCGCTGGGCGAGCGCGGCGGGTGCCGCCGCGGTGCGCCGGCTCGGCGCGTCCAACGCGCTGCCCAAGCGCAAGGTCATCGAGGAACTGTACGAGGAGACCTACGGCCGGCGCTAGGACCACACGCCGGTGCGGCTCAGCCGGGCGGAGGTCTCCGCCTGCAGGTAGGCGTCGCGCTCCGGAAAGGGCTGCGGTGCGACCCGCGCCGCGCCCTCCGCGAGCAGCACCAGCGCGAGGTCGCGCCAGACCGGGCCGGACGTGTCGTGCCAGGCGAGATAGTGCAGTTGCGCCCGGGGCGGCAACTGCGGGGGTATCGGTACCAGGCGCACCCGCAGCGGGCGGCGGCTGCGCGGTACCCGCTCCGTGATCACCTCCCGGTACCCGGCCGGCACCGGGACCGGTACCTCGACGCCGTAGAGCTGGGACCGCATCTCCTCGCCTCGCACAGCGATGACGAGCCTGCCGTCCTCGAGCACCCCGCTGACCGTGCAGGTGGACCCGAGGCTGCCCTCGTCTTCTCCGGTCACCGGCGGCACCTCGCAATACGTCGAAGGGTAGTCAACAGACTACGAGCCGCACGCAACGGAGAGGTCACGTCGCGACCGGCAGCCCCTGCGAGCGGAAGGCGCGGCCGTCCTCGGTGACCGCGGCCGACTCGTACCCGTCCAGGCGGGCCAGCCAGTCCAGGCCGGGCAGGCCCATCGCGAGCGCCGCGGTGGCGTACGCGTCCGCGAGCCCGAGATCGGGGCCGACCACGGTGACCGAACGCAGGGCGGTGGCCGGCTCACCCCGCCTCGGGTCCACCACGTGGTGCCCGCGTTCGTAGACCCCCGAGGTGGCGACGGCGGTGTCGCTGACCGCCAGTACCCAGGCCAGTTTCTGCTCCTCCCACGGATGCCGGATGCCCACCCGCCACGGCTCGCCCGGCGTGGCGCCGCCGCGCAGCCGCACGTCGCCGCCGGCGTTGACACAGTGGTTCGCCGACCCGGCCGCGACCAGCCGGTCCGAGGCGACCTGGACCGACCAGCCCTTGACATAGCCGGACGGGTCCAGCCGGCCGGTGGCGTACACGTCGAAGTAGCCGTCGGTGGCGCCCCACAGGTCGGCGCAGGTGTCCAGCACTGCGCGCAGGTCGGCCGAGCCGTCCTCGATGCGCAGTTCGCCCCGTTGCAGCCGGTTGACCTCGCTGTCCTCCTTGTACGTGCTGAACCGCTGGTCGACCACGCGGAACCAGTCAAACGCCAGGTCGGCGAGCCGGTCCGCCTCGCCGGGCGGCAGCGGGTCGGCGATCTCCAGGCTGATCGCGGTGCCCATCACATGCTCGACCCGTCGCATACAACCATCATGATGGTTGCATGAGGCTCATTCTCAACGTTCTCTGGCTGGTGTTCGGCGGGCTGTTCCTCGCGCTGGGGTACGCGATCGCCGGGCTGATCTGCTGCATCCTGATCGTCACGATCCCGTTCGGCATCGCCTCCTTCCGCATCGCCAACTACGCGCTCTGGCCCTTCGGCCGGGAACTGGTCCGCAAGCCCACCGCCGGCGCCGCCTCCACCGTGGGCAACGTGATCTGGTTCATCGTGGCGGGCTGGTGGCTGGCGCTGGGCCACCTCGCGACCGCGATCGCGCAGTTCGTCACGATCATCGCGATCCCGCTCGGCATCGCCAACCTCAAGCTCATCCCGGTGTCCCTCTTCCCGCTGGGCCACGAGGTGCGTGACATACCCTGACGGGATGCTCGTAGAGACGTCTGTCACCGACGGGATCGGCACCATCCGGCTGGACCGGCCGCCGATGAACGCGTTGAACATCGAGATACAGGAGGGGCTGCGGTCCGCGGCGCGGGCGCTGTCCGCCGACGACGAGGTCCGCGCCGTCATCGTGTACGGCGGCGAGAAGGTCTTCGCGGCCGGCGCCGACATCAAGGAGATGGCGAACACGTCCTATGTGGACATGGCGGCGCGCGCGTCCGAGCTGTCCTCCGCGTTCGACGCCATCGCCCGGATACCCAAGCCCGTGGTGGCCGCGATCGCCGGGTACGCGCTGGGCGGCGGGTGCGAGCTGGCGCTCGCCTGTGACTGGCGGGTCGCCGCGTCCGACGCGAAGCTGGGCCAGCCGGAGATCAACCTGGGCATCATCCCAGGTGCCGGCGGCACGCAGCGGCTGCCCCGCCTCGTCGGCCCGGCGCGGGCGAAGGATCTGGTGATGTCCGGCCGGATGGTCGGTGCCGAGGAGGCGCTCGCGATCGGGCTCGTGGACCGCGTGGTACCGCCGGCCGAGGTGTACGGCGCCGCCGTCGAGCTGGTCGCGCACTACGTCAAGGCCCCGGCACAGGCGTTGCGGGCGGCCAAGCTGGCGATCGACGGTGGCCTGTCGATGGACCTCGCCGCCGGCCTGGCCTGGGAGAGCCAGCTGTTCGCCGCGCTGTTCGCGACGCAGGACAAGGTCGAGGGCATGGCGGCCTTCGTGGAGAAGCGCAAGGCCAACTTCACCGGCCGCTGACCCACATCGGTAGGGGCGCGCGTCGCGCCACGCCGGTTCGCACCCGCATGCCACACTGTCGGTCATGACGGGACCGCAGGGCGTCACGTTATGGCGGCGCCGGCTCGGCGTGGCCCTGCGTGAGCTGCGCGAGGCGGCCGGGTTGAGCCGGGAGCAGGTCGGCATGGCACTGGACTGCTCCAGCTCCAAAATCAGCAGGATCGAGAACGGCGACGTCGGGGTCCGCCGCGGTGACCTGACGGTCATGCTCAACGTGTACGGGGTGACCGACGCCGAGAGCCGCCAGGCCCTCATCGGGTTGGCGCGCGACGCCAAGCAGCGCGGCGGCTGGTGGTCGGCGCACCGGCCGCTGCTCTCGCCGGCACACCTGCGGTACCTCGAACTCGAAGCGGCGGCGACCGCGATCCACGGGCTCGGCCTGGTCGTCGTGCCCGACCTGTTGCAGACACGGCGGTATGCGCACGCCGACATCGGGGCCTGCCGCGACGACCTGCCCGACGACCAGGTGGACAAGCGGGTGGAGGTACGCCTCGCGCGGCAGTCGCTCCTCGACGGCGATCAGCTGGTCGACCTGCGGCTGATCCTCGACGAGGCGACCCTGCACCGGCCGGTGGGCGGCACCGCCGTCCTGGCCGAGCAGCTGTGGCACCTGGTGCGGATGAGCGGGCGGCCCAACGTGACGATCCAGGTGATGCCGTTCGACGGGCCGGGCTACGCGCCGGTACGCAGCGGGTTCACGCTCCTGCGCTTCTCCGACGACGTCGACTCGGGCACGGTCTACGTGGACGGGCTGGCGGGCGACGGCTTCCTGGAGCGCCCGGACGAGGTGCGCGAGGCGGACCGGTACTTCGCGTGCCTTCAGGAACGCGCGCTGGACCCCGCCGAATCGGCCGACCGCATCAGGGCGGCGGCGTCGAGTGCGGGCCCGGGTGCCGGCTGAGGCTCGGCGGCCTTCCGGTGTGCGCCGGGCAGCACGACGAGGGTCGCCAGCATGAGCAGCAGGTGCCAGTCGTCGATCACCTGGCCGCCCGGCTGGAACATGACGCTCGCCGGCACGATCCCCCAGTCGTACCAGGCGATCACGCTGAACGTGACGGTGAGCCAGAGCACCGCCGCGAAGGCCGCGTACCACCACCGGCGCCGCGCCTGCCGGGATGCGGCCACGTCCACCAGGACCACGAGGGCCGGGATGAACCAGTACAGGTGGTGCTGCCAGCTGATCGGGCTCACCAGGGCGCCGGTCAGGCCGGTCAGGGTGAGCCCGGCGACCTCGTCGCCGGCGCGGGCGGCGGCGGTCGCGCGCCACATGCCGAAGACCAGCGTCACGGCGGCCAGGGCCAGCCAGATCGGGTAGTTCGCCGGGTGCGGGTGCGCGAGCCGGGACAGCGCGCCCAGCAGCGACTGGTTCGGCACGAATGCGACATTGCCCACCCGGTTGCTCTCCCACAGCACCTTCGTCCAGTACAGCCAGGAGTCGCCCGGCCGGTACGCGAAGGCGAGGAGGGTGGCCGCCACCGCCGTGCCGCTCGCCACGGCAGCGGCCCGGTACCTGCGGCTGAGCAGCAGGTACAGGATGAAGATGGCGGGGGTGAGCTTGATCGCGGCGGCCAGCCCGATGGCGACACCGGCGAAGCGCGAACCGCGCCGGACCAGTATCAGCAGGTCAGCCAGGATCAGCGCGGCGAGGATCAGGTTGATCTGGCCGAAGGAAACCGTCTCCCGCACCGGCTCCAGGACGCTCACCAGCGGAAGCGCCAGGCAGACCACGAACCAGCGGGGCCAGCCGTGCCGGGCGGCGACCGGCGTCAGCAGCCAGGCGGTGGTCAGCACCAGCGCGACCAGTGAGATGACGGTCATGAGGACGATGGTCCGGAACAGGGTCAACCAGGCCATCGGGAACATGGCGAGCGCGGCGAACGGCGGGTAGGTGAAGCCCAGGTGGCCCTGCACCTGGTCCGGTACGGAAAAGTCGTAGAGCGGCCGCCCGTGCGCCCACCAGTGGACGGCGGCGTAGTAGATCTTCAGGTCGAAGAAGTGGTGCCGGTTGCGGTACCACCGGAGCGCGGCGGCCGCGACGACCACGACGACGACCACGACGGCAACCTGGACGACTCGGTACGACCGTCGATTCGGCAACATGGTTGGTCATTGGACCAGATCGCGGCACGGTAGTACAGGTGCCGGCTTACCGGTAATGGTCCGGCGGATCGCAGGACAGTTCCCGTTGGCCGGCCTCGCTACCGGGGGCGGCGGATCCGTTCCCGGCCCAGGATCCACAGCGCCTCCACCCCGTCCCGCCAGGTGATCTTCTTGCCCTCCTCGCGGGACCGCGCGGCATAACTGATCGACACCTCGTACGGGCGGAACCGGCGGC
>JBBWZQ010000284.1:0-3694 GCA_039649115.1 Micromonosporaceae bacterium
TGGTAGCTTCGCCGCATGATCGACCGCGACCGCCTGGAAGCCCTGCTCGCGCGCGAACGCGACGCATATGAGACCCGCCACCCGCGCAGCGCGGCCGGCTCCGCCGGCGCCACGAACCTGCTCGGGCGGGTACCGATGACCTGGATGAACAAGAAGGCCGCCGGCTTCCCGCTCTACCTCGCGACGGCGCGCGGCGCGCGGGTGACCGACATCGACGGCATCGAGTACGTCGACTTCAGCCTCGGCGACACCGGTGCGATGGCCGGCCACTCCCCGGAGCCGACCGTCGCCGCGATCACCCGCCGGGTGGCCGAGCTGGGCGGGCTGACCGCCATGCTGCCGACCGAGGACGCGTCCTGGGTGGGCGGCGAACTGACCCGGCGGTTCGGGCTGCCCTACTGGAGCTTCACGCTGACCGCCACCGACGCCAACCGCTGGGCGATCCGGCTGCTGCGCGCGGTCACCGGCCGACCCAGGGTCCTGTTCTTCAGCTACTGCTACCACGGCTCGGTCGACGAGTCCCTGATCGTGCAGACCCCGGAAGGCACGGCGGCCAGCCGGGAGGGCAACGTGGGTGCGCCCTGCGACGTGCTGCTGACCAGCCGGGTGGCGGAGTTCAACGACCTGGCCGGCCTGGCGCGCGAGCTGGCGCACGGGGACATGGCCGCCGTACTCATGGAACCGGCGCTGACCAACATCGGCATCGTGCTGCCCGAGCCGGGCTACCTGTCCGGGGTACGCGAGCTGACCCGGCGGTACGGGACGTACCTGATCAACGACGAGACGCACACGTTCTCGGCCGGCCCGGGCGGCGCGACCGGTGCGTGGGGCCTCGCACCCGACGTGGTGACGATCGGCAAGGCGATCGCGGGCGGCATCCCGGCCGGTGCCTACGGGTTGTCCGCCGACCTCGCCGCCGCCATCGACGCGCGAGGCGACCTCGACCTGGTCGACATGGGCGGGGTGGGCGGGACGCTGGCCGGCAACGCGCTGTCGATCGCGGCGACCCGGGCCACGCTGGAGCACGTACTCACCGACGCCGCATTCGCGCACATGACCGCGCTGGCCACCCGGTTCGCCGCGGGCGTGCAGGCGGCGATCGACGCGCACCGGCTGCCCTGGTCGGTCAGCCAGCTCGGCGCCCGCGTCGAGTACCGGTTCGCCAGCCCCGCCCCGCGTACCGGCGGCGCGTCGGCCGCCTGCGCCGATCCGGAGCTGGAGGACTACCTGCACGCGTACCTGGCCAACCGGGGGGTGCTGCTCACACCGTTCCACAACATGGCCCTGATGAGCCCGGCCACGACAGAGGCCGACGTGGCCCGGCACACCGACCTGTTCGCCGCCGCCCTCGCCGAGCTGGCGGGCTAGTTGGACCGGCGGGTCAGCTCGTCGGTGTCGGCGTCGAGGATGTCGTCCGGCTCCTCCTCGAACGGCCACGGGTCGCCCAGCAGGTCCGCCGCGATCTCGTCCACGTCCAGCTCGCGCCGGGCACCCGTGCGGGGCCGCGCGTCGGCGTGCGGGAAGACGAACCGGCGGAAGGCCCACCAGCGGAACGCCATCGCGACGAGGGTACCGATGACCTGCGCGCTGACGAAGTCGGCCACCTCCATCGCCAGCCGGCTGACGTACGGGGTCTCCAGGTGCAGCCCGTACCGGGACAGCCACAGCGGCGCCGACGTCAGTACCAGGCCGATGGCGCTCACCAGGAAGAACAGTCCAGCCTCGTGGTGGCGCTCGCGACCGCCCCGGGTCCGGAACGACCACTCCCGGTTCAGGATGTACGACACGATCGTCGCCACCAGCGTGCTGATCACCTTGGCGGTGACCGGCTTGCTGGACAGTACGGTGTCCTTCAGTCCGATGAAGATGGCCGTGTCGACCACGAAGGCCGTTCCGCCGACCATGGCGAACTTCAGCAGCTCGCGGTGGTGCAGCAGGCGCTGCCGGAGGGGGTTCGGCAACCAGCCGAGCACGGTCTCAGTCACGGGCATCCCCGAAGTGTAGAGAGGCTTGGTAAGAGGTCAACCTGAGAAGCGTTCCACTATGACCGCGGCCGCCTCCAGCCACGCGCGCCTAGTACCCGGCTGCAGTGCCGCGTATTCAATGGACGATCCGCTTTCCAGGGCAGGATCGTACGGAACGACCACGACCGACCGGGTACGGGCGGAGAAGTGGTCGGCCAGTTCGCGCAGCAGCGGGGACGGGTTCGGGGTCGGGCAGGACAGCAAGGTGACCGCCTCGTCGGCCAGCGTGGCCATGCCCATGTCGTGCAGCAGATCGAGCATCCAGTCGGCGGTGAACGCGGCATCCTCCCGCGGTACCGACGTGATCACGAGCTGGTCGGCCGCCTGCAGGACCGTCTGCCAGTTCGGGCTCTCCACGTTGTTGCCGGTGTCCACGCAGACCACGTCGTGCGTGCGGCACAGCACGTCCAGCACGCGACGCACGGTGTGCGGATCGAGCCGCTGGGCGAAGCGCGGGCTCTCCTCGCCGGCCAGCACGTCGTAGCTGCCGTCGGAGGCGTGCCGCAGGTAGTCGTCGACCTGCTCGGAAAGTTGCGGACCGCTGGCCACCTCGATCATGGCGAGATCCGCGATGAGGTGCCGGATGGTGCGGGCGTGCCGGGCCGACCCGGCGCGCAGGCCGAGCGTCCCGCGCAGTTCGTTGTCGTCCCAGGCCAGCACGCCGCGCCCGCGGACACTGCCGATCGTGGCGGCGCACAGCACCGTCGCGGTGGTCTTGTGCACGCCGCCCTTGGGGTTGGCGAACGCGATCACGCGGGGCTTGCCGAAGTCCCGGCGCAGCGCCTGCACCAGGTGCTCGACTCCGTTGGCACGCGCGGGCTGCCATTCGACGCGCGACGGGTAGGTGGGGCTGGCCGCGGCCGGGCGGGCGGCGCGCAGCCGCTCCTCGCGGGTGCGCCCCTCCAGGGGCCGCGGGTCGAGCGGATGCCCCTCCAGCGGACGCGGATCGAGCGGGCGGGGATCGAGCGGACGCGGATCGAGGGGGCGGGGATCGAGCGGACGCGGGTCGAGCGGGTGCGGATCCGGCGGCCGCCGGCCGCGCCGGGCGGCGGCCTCGACGCCTTGCGGCGGTTGGCGCTGCTCGACAATGCGCCGTTCGGCGTGTTCCTGCGGTACCGCGTCCTCGTCGTCCTCGGGGCGGCCGGGCAGCGCCCGGTCCAGCAGGGAGCGCCAGCGTGGACTCGGCTCGGGGCGGCTCCACCCTGCCTCGGCGCGCTCCACGCTCACCCTCCTCCCAGCGGCTGCCGCAACCAGGGTACGGGTGGCGGACACACTGCCCCTACTCTCCCATGTCCGGACGTGTCTTCGCGCGGTCCGTCCGGCTGGTGCGACGAGCGTCCCACGACGGTAAGGAACTCGCTGGTCACGCGCATGGCGCCGGGTCAGGCGGCATCCCGCAGTATCGACAGGGCGCGCGCGAGGTCGTCCGGGTAGTCGCTCACGAACGTGACCTCCTCACCCGTCGCGGGGTGCAGGAACGACAGGGCACGCGCGTGCAGCCACTGCCGGTTCAGGCCGAGGCGCTGGGCGAGCGTCGGGTCCGCGCCGTAGGTCAGGTCACCCACGCAGGGGTGGCGCAGCGCCGCGAAATGGACCCGGATCTGATGGGTACGCCCGGTCTCCAGGCGCACGTCCACCAGGCTCGCCGCGGGGAACGCCTCCAGCGTGTC
>JBBWZQ010000307.1:0-6411 GCA_039649115.1 Micromonosporaceae bacterium
CGCGGAGACGAACAAATCGATGACCGACACGCTCCGCACGATCGACCAGCAGGTGAGGGGCGTCGCACTCGAGGTCGGCACGGAGGGCGAGCTCGGCGGTCAGGCGGAGGTGCCGAGTGACGCGGTCACGTGGCGCGACCTGACCGACTCGGTGAACGACATGGCGGCGAACCTGACCGAGCAGGTGCGCCAGATCGCGCAGGTCACGACGGCGGTCGCCAACGGCGACCTGACGCAGCAGGTCACGGTGGACGCTCGCGGCGAGGTGCTCGAGCTCAAGCGCACGATCAACGCGATGGTCGCGCGGCTCTCCTCGTTCGCGGCCGAGGTCACGCGCGTGGCGCGCGAGGTCGGCACCGAGGGCGAGCTGGGAGGCCAGGCACAGGTCGCGGACGTGTCCGGGACCTGGGGCGACCTGACCGAGTCGGTGAACGTCATGGCGTCCAACCTCACCGACCAGGTGCGCCAGATCGCGCAGGTCACGACGGCGGTCGCCAACGGCGACCTGACGCAGAAGGTCACCGTCGAGGCCAAGGGCGAGGTCGCCGCGCTCGCGGAGACGATCAACTCGATGACCGACACGCTGCGCACGTTCGCCGAGCAGGTGACGGGCGTCGCGCGCGAGGTCGGCACGGAGGGCGTGCTCGGCGGTCAGGCGGAGGTGCCGAGCGCCGCGGGCACGTGGCGCGACCTGATCGACTCGATGAACGTCTTGGCCGCGAACCTGACGGACCAGGTGCGCCAGATCGCGCAGGTCACGCGCGCGGTGGCCGGCGGCGACCTCACCCAGAAGGTCACGGTCGAGGCGAAGGGCGAGGTCGCCGGGCTGGCGGAGACGATCAACTCGATGACCGACACGCTGCGCCTGTTCGCCGAGCAGGTCACCGGCGTGGCGCGCGAGGTGGGCACCGAGGGCGTGCTGGGCGGCCAGGCCGAGGTGCCGAACGTGGCCGGGACGTGGAAGGACCTGACGGACAACGTGAACTTCATGGCCTCCAACCTGACGTCGCAGGTGCGCAACATCGCGCAGGTCACCACGGCGGTGGCGAAGGGCGACCTGTCGCAGAAGATCACGGTGGACGCGCGCGGTGAGATCCTGGAGCTGAAGAACACCGTCAACACCATGGTCGACCAGCTGTCCTCGTTCGCCGACGAGGTGAGCCGGGTGGGTCGCGATTTCGGCATCGAGGGTAAGCTGGGTGGGCAGTTGCATGTCACGGGGGTCTCCGGTACCTGGCGCGGGCTGACCGAAAACGTGAACCAGCTCGCCTCCACGCTCACCACCCAGCTGCGCGCGATCGCCCAGGTCTCCACGGCCGTGACGCGCGGCGACCTCACCCAGCGGATCGCGGTCGAGGCGCAGGGCGAGGTCGAGGAGCTGAAGGACAACATCAACCAGATGATCGTCACGCTCCGCGAGACGACCAAGAAGAACGCCGAGCAGGGCTGGCTCGACTCCAACCTGGCCCGCATCGGCGGCCTGCTGCAGGGGCAGCGCGACCTCGGCGAGGTCTGCCGGATGATCATGACCGAGGTGACCCCGCTGGTGGACGCGCAGTTGGGCGCGTTCTTCCTGGTGACCCTGCAGGACGGCGCGCTGCGGCTGCGGCTGGACGCGTCGTACGGGTACGTGGCCCCGAACACCGAGGTGGTCTTCGCGCTGGGCGAGGGGCTGGTGGGTCAGGCGGCCGTGTCCCGGCGCACGATCCGGGTCGGCGCACCGCCCGCCGGCCGGCTGACCATCCGCTCCGGGTTGGCCGAGACCGCGCCGACCGACCTGGTCGTGCTGCCCGTTCTGTTCGAGGGCGAGCTGCTCGGTGTCATCGAGTTCGCCTCGGTGCACGCCCTCGGTGAGCTGCACCTCGCGTTCCTGGAGCGGCTGGTCGCGACGATCGGGGTGGCGCTCAACACGATCCTCGCCAACCGGCGCACGGAGGAGCTGCTCACCCAGTCCCAGCGCCTGGCGCACGAGCTGCAGGAGCAGTCGGCCGAGCTGCAGCGCACCAACGCCGAGCTGGAGGAGAAGGCGACGCTGCTGTCCGAGCAGAACACCAACATCGAGACGCAGAACAGGGAGATCGAGCTGGCCCGGGCCGGGCTGGAGGAGAAGGCGCAGCAGCTGGCCGAGGCCTCGCAGTACAAGTCGGAGTTCCTCGCGAACATGAGCCACGAGCTGCGTACCCCGCTCAACTCGCTGCTGCTGCTGGCCCGGCTGCTGGCCGACAACACCGACCAGAACCTGTCCACGAAGCAGATCGAGTTCGCCCGCACCATCCACAGCGCCGGCTCGGATCTGCTCTCGTTGATCGACGACATCCTGGACCTGTCGAAGATCGAGGCGGGCCGGATGGACGTGGACCGGTCCGACGTGCGCCTCGGCGACGTCCGCGACTACGTCCTGCAGGCGTTCGCGCCGCAGGCGGAGGACAAGGGCCTCGTGTTCCAGGTCGAGGTGGGCGAGGACGTGCCGCCGTTCATCGTCACCGACCCGCAGAAGCTCCAGCAGATCCTGCGCAACCTGCTGTCCAATGCGATGAAGTTCACCGACTCGGGCTCGGTCACGCTGCGCATGTCGACGGTACCGGCGGAGCAGAGCCCGCTCGGTGGCGCCCGCGACGCGATCGCGTTCACGGTCGACGACACCGGCATCGGCATCTCCGACGACAAGCTGGCGGTCATCTTCGAGGAGTTCAAGCAGGCCGACGGCACGACCAGCCGCAAGTACGGCGGCACCGGTCTGGGGCTGTCGATCAGCCAGAAGCTGGCGCGGCTGCTGGCCGGCTCGATCACCGTGTCCTCGCAGCCCGCCGTCGGCTCCAGCTTCACGCTGTACCTGCCGGACGTGCTGCTGCCGGACGTGCAGCCGCTGCCCGGGTTCGGCATGGCGACGCTGTCCGGCGTGCCGTCGGCGACGACGATCCTGCGCCCGCTGGCCTCGCAGCAGCGCCGCGCGACGCCGGCCGCGCACCAGCTCGACGGGGCCACGGTGCTGATCATCGACGACGACGTGCGGAACGTCTTCGCGCTGACCAGCGCGCTGGAGCTGCACGGCATGTCGGTGCTCTACGCGGACAACGGGGCCGACGGGATCCGGCTGCTCACCGAGCACCCCGACGTGCACATCGTGCTCATGGACGCGATGATGCCCGACCAGGACGGGTACGAGACGACCCGGGCGATCCGGCGCAACCGCAACTTCGCCGAGCTGCCGGTCGTGTTCCTCACGGCGAAGGCGATGCCGGGCGACCGGGAGTCGGCGCTGACGGCCGGTGCCACCGACTACATCACCAAGCCGGTGGATCTGGACGAGTTGCTCGAGCTGATGGCCTCGTGGGTGTCCGGGGCCCGCGAGGGTGGCAATTGATGATCAGGCAGAGGGAGCGGTGACGGGGATGAGCGACCCGACAGCCAAGGCGCTGCTCGTGGACGACCGGCGGGACAACCTGATCGCCCTGGAGGCGATCCTGCAGGGCCTGCCGGTCGAACCGGTCGCGGTGGACAGCGGCGAGGCCGCGCTCAAGCAGTTGCTCATCGACGACTTCGCGGTGATCCTGCTGGATGCGCAGATGCCCGACATGGACGGGTTCGAGACGGCCAGCCACATCAAACAGCGGGAGCGTACCCGGCACATACCCATCATCTTCCTGACGGCCGCCGACCGGGACGCCCACCTCGCGGTCCGCGGCTACGCGGCGGGTGCCGTCGACTACCTGACCAAACCCTTTGATCCATGGGTACTGCGGGCCAAGGTCTCGGTCTTCGTGGACCTCTGGACGAAGAACCGCCAGCTGGAGACGTACGGCGAGACGGCGCGCCGGTACCAGGCGCTGTGCACGGCGGTCGACGAGGCGCTGCCGGTGCTGCTCGGCGACGGGCCGGACCGTTCCGACAAGGCCGCCGACATCCTGCACCGGGCCCGGAACTGTTGAATGGGCGCTCGCTCCGCTCGGGCGGGCTGGCGAGGTCAGCGGATCATCAAGGCCGCGTGCAGGCCGGTGATGTCGAGCACGCGGATCAGGAAGTCGCCGACGTTGGTCAGCACCAGGCAGCTCTGCGCGAAGCCGGCCCGGCGGGACAGCACGACCAGCGTGCCCAGGCCCTGTGAGTCGCAGAACGTGACCCCGCTCATGTCCAGCACCACCCGCGGGGGCGGATCGGCGAGCAGGTCACTGACCGTAGCCGAGAGCGCCGCCACACTGGAGAGGTCGATCTCTCCAGCCAGGCTCACCACAGCCTCCGAGGGAGACTGGCTCACCGAGATGGACAACTCCGGACGCTCCACCCCTACAGGGTAGCGGTACGGGCCCGGTCCGGGCCTGCTCTGACTTGATCACGGCGGTCACGTACCGGGGTCCCTGCGGCGCATACGTAGGCTGCTGAGATACTGACCGGGCTGTGACCGATACGAACCGGGCGGCAGCCGGCCGGTACCCCGCCGACGCTCCCGCCTCGCAAGCGCTGTTCGACCGCGCCCGGGCCGTCGTGCCCGGCGGGGTGAACTCGCCTGTGCGCGCCTTCCGGGCGGTCGGCGGTACCCCCCGCTTCATGGTGCGCGGCTCCGGCTGCTGGCTGGAGGACGCGGACGGGCGCCGGTACGTGGACCTGGTCTGCTCCTGGGGACCGCTGATCTTCGGGCACGCCCACCCGGCCGTGATCCAGGCCGTGCAGGAGGCGGCGGGCCGGGGTACCAGCTTCGGCACGCCGACGCCGGGCGAGGTCGAGCTGGCCGAGGAGATCGTCGCGCGTACGACGGTGGACGAGGTACGGCTGGTCAACTCCGGTACCGAGGCCACGATGTCGGCGATCCGGCTGGCCCGCGGGTACACCGGCCGGTCCCGGATCGTGAAGTTCGCGGGCTGCTACCACGGGCACGTCGACGCGCTGCTGGCCGCGGCCGGCTCCGGGGTCGCCACGCTGGGCCTGCCGGACACGCCCGGCGTCACGGGAGCCACCACCGCCGAGACGATCGTGCTGCCCTACAACGACCCGGACGCGGCACAGGCGGTGTTCGCGCAGTACGGCGACCAGATCGCGGCGGTCATCACCGAGGCGGCGGCCGGGAACATGGGTGTCATCGCTCCCCGCCCCGGCTTCAACGCGCGGCTGCTGGAGCTGACCCAGACGTACGGCGCCCTGCTCATCCTCGACGAGGTGATGACCGGGTTCCGGGTGTCCCGAGCCGGCTGGTACGGGCTCGAACCGGTAGCGGCGGACCTGTGGACGTTCGGCAAGGTGATGGGTGGCGGGCTGCCCGCCGCCGCCTTCGGTGGCCGGGCGAAGATCATGCAGCGGCTCGCCCCGGCCGGCCCCGTGTACCAGGCCGGCACGCTGTCCGGGAACCCGCTGGCCTGCGCCGCCGGGCTCGCCCAGCTGCGGCTCGCGACGCCCGAGGCGTACGCGACCCTGGACCGGACCGCGCAGGCGGTCGCGAAGCTCGCCACCGACGCGCTGTCCGCGGCCGGCGTGCCGCACCGGCTGTCCACCGCCGGCAACTTGTTCTCGATCTTCTTCACCGACCGCGACGTGTACGACTACGAGGGCGCCAAGACGCAGGACCTGGCCGCGTTCCGGGCGTTCTTCCACGCGATGCTCTCCGCGGGCGTGTACCTGCCGCCCAGCGCTTACGAGGCGTGGTTCGTGTCGACCGCCATCGACGACGACGCCCTGGACCGGATCGCCACGGCGCTGACCGCCGCGGCCGCGGCCGCGGCGGGAGCGCAGGCGTGAAGACGGTCGTCCACATGTTGCGGCATGGCGAGGTGTTCAACCCCCAGCGGATCCTGTACGGCCGGCTGCCGGGGTACCACCTGTCCGAGTTGGGTGTGCAGATGGCCAAGGCGGCGGCCGAGTCGCTGGCCGGGCACGACGTGACCCACCTGGTGGCCAGCCCGCTGGAGCGCGCGCAGGAGACCGCGCAGCCGTTCGCGGAACAGTTCGCGCTGCCCCCGCGGACCGACGAGCGGCTCACCGAGAGCGGGAACCTCTTCGAGGGCAAGCGGGTCTCCGTCGGCGACGGCGCGCTGCGCGACCCGCGCAACTGGTGGGCCCTGCGCAACCCGCTGACGCCGTCCTGGGGCGAGCCGTACCAGGTGATCGCGAAGCGGATGGCCGGGGCCCTGGAGACCGCCCGGTTGGCGGCCGAGGGGCACGAGGCGGTCTGCGTGTCGCACCAGCTGTCGATCTGGACGCTGCGCCGGTACGCGGAGCGCAAGTCGCTCTGGCACGACCCGCGCAAGCGCCAGTGCGCGCTGGCCAGCCTGACCAGCTTCCACTTCGAGGACCGGCGACTGGTCGGCATCGGGTACACCGAGCCGGCCGCACACCTGGTGACGCGATGAAGCGCCGGGCGGTGCTGCTCGCGGTGCTCGCGCTGAGCGGGTGTTCCACCGGGACGGTCGCGCAGACGAGCGG
>JBBWZQ010000315.1:0-20220 GCA_039649115.1 Micromonosporaceae bacterium
CCGGCAGCCGGCTCTACTACAACCCGGGGATACCAGGCGTGCGGCGGTTCGTCGAGGACGCGATCATGGACGCGGTCACCCGGTACGACGTGGACGGCGTGCACTTCGACGACTTCTTCTACCCGTACCCTGAGCCAGCCGCGCGGACCCGCAAGCTCGCCGCGGGAGAAAAGCAGGACTTCCCGGACGCCGCCACGTTCGCGACGTACGGTGCCGGCTTCGCCAACCGGGCCGACTGGCGCCGGCACAACATCGACCTGCTGATCGAGGAGCTGGACATCCGCATCCACGCGGCCAAGCCCTGGGTGGCGTTCGGCGTCAGCCCGTTCGGCATCTGGCGCAACGCCACCGCCGACCCGGCCGGCTCGGCGACCAGCGGCGCCCAGTCCTACGACGCGAACTTCGCCGACACCCGGCGGTGGGTCAGGCAGGGCTGGCTCGACTACATCGCGCCGCAGCTCTACTGGCACATCGGCTTCCGAACGGCCGACTACGCCGCACTGGTGCGCTGGTGGTCGGCCACGGTCGCCGGTACCGGCGTGCGGCTGTTCATCGGGCAGGCCGCGTACCGGGTGGGTGTCAAGGGGCAGCCGGCGGCCTGGTCCAACCCGGCCGAGCTGTCCCGCCACCTCGCGTTCAACCGCGGGTACCCGCAGATCAGCGGGGACATCTACTTCAGCGCGCGCAGCCTGCGCTCGGACCGGCTGGGTGCCGTCTCGCGGCTGGTGGCCACCCAGTACCCGGCTCCGGCCCTGGTGCCGGTGATGACTCCGGTGACCGGGCACGCCATCCCGTACCCGGAGATCTCCTCGGTGAGCCGCGACGGGCACGGCGTCGCGCTGTCCTGGCGCGCGGCCGGGGCGACCTCGTTCGCGGTGTACCGGTTCGCGACCGGCGAGGAGCGCGGATCCTGCGGCTTCACCGACGCGCGGCACCTGGTGGCGACGGTACGCGCGGCACAGTGGACCGACACCGCCGCGCAGGCGGGGCGGGGGTACACGTATTACGTGACCGCGCTGGACCGGCCGGGTCGGGAGAGCGCACCCGGCTCGCCCGCCCGGGCGGGGTGACGTTCTTCAGCCGTTGTTCAGGTGCGGCTGCTGGTCTGGGCGCCGTGACCGGAGCACTTCGACGACCGTACCTGCTCGTGATCGCCGTGCTGGTGGGGGTGCTGGCCGCCGCCGGCGTGGCCGCGTGCGGCAACCGGAGCAACCCCGTCAACATCGTCCAGCAGAACGACAACAGTGGCGGCGGCGGTGGGCCGGACCCGGCGTTCCTGGACTGCCTGCGCTCGCATGGCATGGCGGTGCCCACCGCGTTCCCGTCGCGCTTCCCCCGACCCTCCGGCTCGCGGCGGCCACGCCCGTCCGGGTTCCCGCGCGCCTCCGGCTTCCCGCGACCGTCCGGCTCGGACTTCCGCCGCCCCGGTGGCCCGTTCCGGTCCATCCCCGCGGCCTGCGCCTCCCTCCGCCCCCCACCCCCCAGATCCCCGCAACTTGGTTGACGTAGCGGTGTCCGGGCATGCCCAACACCG
Organism: Micromonosporaceae bacterium; assembly: GCA_039649115.1. Lineage (GTDB taxonomy): Bacteria > Actinomycetota > Actinomycetes > Mycobacteriales > Micromonosporaceae > DATEJJ01. The sequence continues at coordinate 1,535 of JBBWZQ010000315.1, forward strand.
CAAACCTCAATGAAGTTGCGGCTCGGGGCGTTGCGGGGGATCAGGGGGTGGCGGCGAAGCGGGGGGAGCCGACGGCGAGGTCGGGGTGCTCGACAGCGAGCGCCAGTGCGGCAGCCTCTTCCAGGGAGAGGGTCGCGCCTTGGGCGTACGCCGCGTCGAAGGCGGTGTCGCCCATCTCCGCGCGTACCCACGTCTGGTTCTCCGCCCAGTAGCCGTCGAAGATGACCGACGAGTACCGCAGCCGCGAGCCGGCCGCCTGCGCCGCGCCGAACAGCCGCGCCGCGGTCGGCGGGTCGCCGCCCAGCGCGCAGCGCACGGCGAACGCGTTGAGCGTCGCGCTGGCCTGCGCCGCGAAGCCGTACCCGATGCGCGACCGCAGCGCCACCACCAGGTGGTCGTGCGCCGCGACCAGGTCGCCGCGGGCCAGCGCGATCATGCCGAGCAGCATGTCGATGGTGCGCCTGCCCCGCTCGGTCGGGCGGCCCGCCTCCACCGGCCGGGTCGCGGCGAGCAACTCGGCGGCCTCGTCCAGCGCGCCGCGCTGCCAGAGGATCTCGGCGAGCGAGTAGATCGCGTACAGCGCGTCGCCCACCACGTCTCGCTCGTGCGCCCACAGGATCACGTCCCGGCACACCTGCTCCGCGCCGGCCACGTTGCCCATGCTCAGCAGCGTCGAGCTGCGCCCGGCCAGTACCCGCGCCAGCAGCCCCTGGTCGCGGGTGCGCCGCGCGGTCGCCTCGGCGCGCTGGATGTAGTGCAGCTCCTCGGCGTGCTCGCCGTCGAACCGGGCGTGCAGCGCGTGCATGAGGTACGCGGTGGCCAGTTCCTCGGCCGGGATCTCCTCCCCGGTCGCCGCCATCCGCTCGTACAGGTTGGACAGCCAGGTGCGCCCCTCGCCGGCCAGCCCGCGCTCCCGCCACCACTGGTCGAGCCCGGCGGCCACGTGCAGCCCGGCGCGCACGCTGCCCCGGTCGGCCGCCCAGGACAGGCCGGCGCGCAGCTCGTCGGCCAGCGGGTCGAGCGCGCCCAGCGACAGCGTCACGGGGCGCCCGTCCGGACCCAGGTAGATCCGCTCCAGCGCGTGCAGGGCCCAGGCCAGGTGCCGGTCCCGGGTACCGGCCTCTTCACCGGCGCTGGCGAGCCGCCGGGCGGCGTACCCGCGGACCGGGTCCTGCAGCCGGTACACCATGCCCTCGGCGACCGGCTCGGCCTGCACCAGTGACTTGTCCACCAGTACCGACAGCTCGTCCAGCGGGTCCTCGCCGTGCAGCCACTCGACGGCGGACAGGTCGACCGGCCCGGCGAACGCGGACAGCTCGCGCAGCAGCCGCGCCGGCCGCTGCTCCAGCGTGCGGTACGACCACTCGACCGTCGCCTCCATGGTGACGTGCCGGTTCGTCGCACCGTCCACTGTGGAACGTCCGGCGTCCAGGGTGCCGAGCACGTCGCCCACCCGGACAGCCAGCGCGGCCGGGGTGAGTACCCGCAGCCGCGCCGCGGCCAGCTCGATCGCGAGCGGCAGGCCGGACAGCCGCCGCACCACCCGGTCCAGGTCGGACAGCTCCGCCGGGGCGCCCGGGTATCCCACGCGCCGCACCCCGCGAGCCGAGGCGGCCCGGTCCAGCAGCAGGTTCACGGCCTCGCTCGGGCCGCCATCCGGGGTCGGCGACACCGACATCGGCGGGATGCGCCACAGCATCTCGCCCGGCAGGCCCAGCGGCTCCCGGCTGGTGGCGAGGACCTGCGCACCGCGGGAGCCGTGCAGCAGCCGTCCGATGAGGCTCGCCGCGGCGGCCGGCTGCGCGTCGCAGGTGTCCATGACGAGCAGGAAGCGACGGCTGGCGGCGTATTCGACGATGGTCTCGGCCACCGCACGCCCCGGCTCCGGACGCAGCCCGAGGCTGGTGGCCACGGCCGACGGCACGAGGGCCGGTTCGGCGACCGGGGCGAGGTCCACGAACCACACGCCGTCGGGGTAGGTGTCCACCTGGGACCGCGCGGCCGCCACGGCCAGCCTGGTCTTGCCCGCGCCACCGCCGCCCACGACCGTGACCAGCCGGTGATCGTGCACCAGCCCGGTCAGTTCCCGGCGCTCGGCCTGCCGGCCAACGAACGTGCTCAGTGGCGTGGGCAGGTTGTGCGGTGTCGTGTCCACCGTGCGCGGGCGCGGAAACTGCTGCGGCAGCCCGGGCGCGATCAGCTGGAACAGCCGCTCCCGCACGTCGAAGCCGCGCAGCCGGTGCTGCCCCAGGTCGAGCAGCCACGCCGCGTCGTCGAGGTGGCCGTCCGCGTGCCGGGCGGTGGCGCTGGAGCACAGCACCTGCCCACCGTGCGCGGCGGCGGAGATGCGCGCGGCCAGGTGCACCTCGGGACTGGCGTACTCACCGGCCAGCGGCTCGGCGTACCCCGTGTGCAGGCCCATCCGCACCAACGGCTGCGGCCCGGGCCACTCGTGCCGGGACAGTTCGCGCTGTGCCTGCGCACAGGCGTGCAGTGCCGCCGTCGCATCTGGAAACGCCACGAACAGCGAGTCGCCCTCGGTGAACAGCGGCGTGCCGTCACACGTCGACAACGCGTGACACAGCAACTGCCGGTGCTCGGTGAGCACCCGCCGATAACCCACACCGAGCATCTGGGCCAACCGTGTCGACCCTTCGATGTCGGTGAACAGGAACGTCACCAGACCTCTTGGCAGGTGATTCCGTGCCCACACTGGAAACCTCCGCCCCCCTGGAAGTCGTGACTCATGTTTCCGCAACCCCGCAAGACACCACATCGGGGAAACGGCCCGGCACCGATCGGCCCAAGGACACATCCTTGGGCCGATCTCAGCCAGGCGAAGTCAACGAGCGGGGTATCGCAGGCGTGTTCCGGGTGACGTAACGACGACCGGTAGCGCGGGTTGCGGTCCGGGAGGTCTTTTCTGCGAGACTTCTGGAGGATCGGTTATCGGACAGAACTTGACACCCGCCCCACCGGTCACTCCAGTTTCAGGCCACCAGGGGGTCAGCCGCAGCCGCAGCCACCACCGCAACATCCGCCGCCGGCGGGTGCGGTGCCGCCGCGCGGGCCCGCAGCGGCCGACCGGCCGGCGACCGCCACAGTGGACAGCAGCTTGACGGTGTCACCATGGCCCGCGGGACACGAGGCCGGCGCGGCCGACTCACTCATCGGACGGTTGACCTCGAAGGTGTCGCCGCAGGCGCGGCACCGGAACTCGTAGCGCGGCATGCCTACCAGGTTACGTCCTGGGCGGTCGGGGCGGTGCGGTGCCATACTCGACGCCGTGACTGGTCCCGAGGAGACGCGGGAAGCACTGCGGGCGGCCGTACCAGATCAAGGCGCGGCACCGGCTCAGGCCGCGGCACCACAGGCCGCGGTACCAGAGGCCGCGGTACCAGATCAACCGCCGCCGCGGCGCTGGTCCCGGGCGCTGCTCGCCGCCGCGGGTCGCGGCGTGGCCCGCGGTGGGCGCACGCTGCGGCGCTGGGCCCGGGGGCCGGCCGGCCGGCTCGCCGTGCCGGGCCTGGCTCTGCTGGGGGTACTGGCGGCGAGCGGCGCGAGCGGCCGGTGGTTGGTGCCGCAGACCGCGCCGCATGCGGCCGCCTCGCCGGTCGTGCCCGCCGTCCCGACGACCGAGCCGTCCGGCCCGGCTCCCGCGCAGGGGCAGACGCCGAACTATCCGCTGCCGAGCACGTCGAGCGGCGCGGTGACCGGGCAGGCCCGGCCGGTCGACGGGCTCCTCGGGTGGGCGACGAAGATGTCACCGCCGGTCGGCGTGTCCCCGGTCGCCCTCGCCGCGTACGGGTTCGCCCAGCTCTCGCTCGCGCAGTCGACCCCGCTGTGCCACCTGTCCTGGACCACGCTGGCCGGCATCGGCAAGGTCGAGTCCGACCACGGCACCGCCAACGGCGCGGTACTCCAGCCGGACGGCAAGGTCCTGCCGCCGATCATCGGAGCCGCTCTCGACGGGCAGGGTGGCCGCAAGGTCATCCGGGACACCGACGGCGGCACCCTCGACGGTGACCGGACGTATGACCACGCGGTCGGCCCGATGCAGTTCCTGCCCTCCACCTGGCAGCAGTACCGGACCGACGGCGACGCGGACGGCGCGCAGGATCCCAACGACATCAACGACGCCGCCCTGGCCGCGGCGAACTACCTGTGCGCCGGCGGGAGGGACCTCGCCACGCCCGGCGGCTGGTGGGCGGGGGTGCTGTCCTACAACGCGATCCAGACGTACGCGCAGAACGTCTTCAACGCGGCCAACGACTACGGGCAGCGCAGCCGAACTGTCACATAGTGTCACTTGGCTTTCCCTGAGCGTAAAAGTTCGCGGCTTCGGCTACTTTCGCGCGAGGAACTTTGTCGGCAAGCTAGACGGGTGATGGTACGCGAGTGGGATCCCCGCACCGCTCCGTCCGCCGAGATCGAAGCCGTCCTCAGCACACTCAACGCTGCCCTAGCCGTTGATCTCCCGGATGACCCCCAGTGGCGGATCCAGGCCTTCCGCGAGTACCTCGCCGTGACCATGCCCGGCGAGCGACGCGTCTGCTGGGTCGTCGAGTCCGGCACGCACCACGGCGACGGCCTGCTGGGCCTCGCCAACATCCTGCTCGTCGGGGACATCGGCGTGCTCGAGGTCGTCGTGCACCCGAAGGCCCGCCGCACCGGCGTGGGGCGGGCGCTGCTGGGCGCCGCGGTGCGCCGCGCCTACGCGGAGGGCTACGCGTCCATCGGCGTGGAGGTCGTCGGCGGCACCTCGGCGGTCGAGTTCTACGAGGCACACCGGTTCGGCTGCGCCTTCGTCGAGATACGCAACGTCCTCAGCTTGTCTACTGTGGACTGGCTGAAGCTGGGCGAGATGGCCGGCGGCGTCGGCTCCGGGTACCGGCTGGAGTACTACCCCGGCGGGCCACCCGAGGAACTGTACGACGCGTACGCGGAGGCCAAGGAGATCGTGCGCGAGTCGTACGAGCTGGGCGACCTGGAACTGCGCCCGTCCTCGTACGACGCGGAGCGGCTCAAGTTCAGCCTCGCCACCCTGCACGCGCGCGGCATGAAGCCGTACATCGTGCTGGGCATCCACGAGGCGAGCGGGAAGGTCGCCGGCCTCACCGAGGTGGTGGTACCGGCACAGCACCCCTGCCGCGCCGACCAGTACGACACGGTGGTGGTACCGGCGCACCGCGGGTACGGGCTGGGCCGCGCGATCAAGGCGCGCATGCTGTTCGAGCTGCGCTCGGCCGAGCCCCAGCTGACCGAGGTGCAGACCTGGAACGCCTTCGAGAACGAACCGATGCTGCGCGTCAACAGCGAGCTGGGCTTCGTGCCGGACCGCCAGTGGATGGAGTACGAGGCCGAGGTCGCCGACCTGCACCGCCTCTTCGACCCGGCCGGGTGACGGGCCAGTGCCGGGTGACGGGTCAGTGCCGGGTGACGGGTCAGTAGAGCGCGCGGAGCTGGGCGGCGGCCTCGACGGCCCAGTAGGTCAGGATGATCTGGGCGCCGGCCCGCCGGATCGAGGTCAGCGTCTCCAGGATCGCCCGGTCGCGCTCCAGCCAGCCGTTGGCCGCGGCGGCCTCGACCATCGCGTATTCGCCGGACACCTGGTAGGCGGCGACCGGTATGTCCACAGTGGACGCCACGGTGGCCAGCACGTCGAGGTAGGGCAGGGCCGGCTTGACCATCACGATGTCCGCGCCCTCGGCGACGTCGAGCGCCACCTCGCGCAGTGCCTCGCGGACGTTGGCCGGATCCTGCTGGTACGTGCGCCGGTCGCCCTGCAGCGCGGACTCGACCGCCTCGCGGAACGGGCCGAAGAACGCCGACGCGTACTTGACCGCGTAGGCCAGGATCGTCACGCCGTCGTGCCCGGCCGCGTCCAGTGCCCGGCGGACCGCGCCGACCTGGCCGTCCATCATCCCGGACGGGCCCACCACGTGGACCCCGGCCTCGGCCTGGGCCACCGCCATCTCCGCGTAGCGCAGCAGGGTGGCGTCGTTGTCGACGCTCCCGTCCGGGGCCAGCACGCCGCAGTGCCCGTGCGAGGTGAACTCGTCGAGGCACAAGTCGCCCATGACCACGGTGGCGTCGCCGACCTCGGCGACCACGTCACGGATCGAGGCGTTGAGGATCCCGTCCGGGTCGGTACCGCCGGAGCCCACCTCGTCGCGGGTCGCCGGTACCCCGAAGAGCATCAGCCCGCCGACGCCGGCCTGGACCGCCTCGACGGCGGCCTTGCGCAGCGAGTCGCGGGAGTGCTGGACCACCCCGGGCATTGACGTGATGGCCCGCGGCTCGGCCAGGCCCGCACGGACGAACAGCGGCAGCACCAGTTGGCGCGGTGCCAGCGTGGTCTCGCCCACCAGCCGGCGCACCGCTGCTGTGCGGCGCAGCCGGCGCGGGCGCACATCCGGATAACTCATCGACGCTCCCCTATCCCTCGACCCGACCAATCTACCCCTTGTCGCCGTGTCACGGTCCTTACAGAGTGCTACCTGAAGCGAGCGCTACCTGAAGCGCAGGGCGGTCGGGCCCTGGACCTTCGAGCCGCGGCGCTGCTTCGCGGGCATCGCGGCCAGCTTCTCGCGCAACTCCACCGCGTACGAGGCGAGCGCCTCCACCAGGTCGGGAACCGACGCGTGCGCCGGCTGCACGTCCATCCGCAGGCCGAACTCGACCGCCGTCTCCGCGGTCTTCGGCCCGATGACCGCGACCACGGTGCGGGTGTGCGGCTTGCCGGCGATGCCGACCAGGTTGCGCACGGTCGACGACGAGGTGAACAGCACCGCGTCGAAGCCACCCGACTTGATCGCGTCCCGGATCTCGGCCGGCGGCGGCGCGGCGCGCACGGTCCGGTACGCGGTCACGTCGTCGACCTCCCAGCCGCGCTCGGTCAGCCCGGCGGCGAGCGTCTCGGTGGCGATGTCGGCGCGGGGCAGCAGGATCCGGCCCACCGGATCGAGCACCTCGTCGTAGGGCGAGAACTCGGCGAGCAGGCCCTCCGAGGACTGTTCGTCGGCCGGTACCAGCTCGGGTTGGATGCCGAAGGCGCGCACCGCGTCCGCGGTCGCCTCCCCGATACAGGCGATCTTCACGCCGCCGAAGTGCCGGGCGTCCAGGCCGTGCTCGCCGAACTTCTCCCAGACGGCCCGTACGGCGTTGACGGAGGTGAAGATGACCCAGGCGTACCTGCCGTCGACCAGGCCCTTGATGGCGCGCTCCATCTGCGCCGGGGTGCGCGGCGGCTCGACCGCGATCGTCGGTACCTCGCACGGGATCGCACCGTAGGAGCGCAGCCGCTCGCTCATCAGGCCGGCCTGCTCCTTGGTGCGCGGCACGAGAACCTTCCAGCCGTACAGCGGGCGGTTCTCCCACCAGCTCAGCCGGTCGCGCTGGGCGATCGCGGCGCCCAGCGAGAGCACCACCCGGCCGCCGAAGCCGATCGCCGAGGTGACCACGCTGTCCACAGTGGACGTGCTGGTGTACTGCGTCTCGCCGGTACCGTCGCCGGTGATCGCGACCGGGGTCTGCGGATCCAGCCCGGTCGCCAGCAGCCCGTCGCGTACCGCCCCCAGGTCGCCCGCGTCCACCGCGAGCGCGACCGAGCCGCGGGCGATGGCCGTGGCCACGGCCTCGAAGTCGAGCGACGCCACGTCGTCGATGTCGGCGACGGTACGCACGCCGGTCAGCGGCACGCCCGCGTAGGCGGCCACCCCCGCGGCCTGCCCGACGCCCGGTACCACCTCGAACGGCACCGCCGTGCGCGCGACGGCCTGCACCTCCCGGACCACGGACTCGTGCCCGAACGGGTCACCGACCACCAGGTGTACGGCGTGCAGCCCGGAACGGGCCGCGGACAGCAGCACCTTGGCCACGTCGCCGGCCGCGCCCTCGGCCGGGCTGAACTGGGCGATCTCGGCGCGCTCGCCGTGCGCGACCTCGCCGGCGGACAGCCCGCGGATCGCCTCCAGCAATGGTTCGGGCACGGCGCGGTCGTACACGACGTGGTCGGCGCCGCGCAGCGCGTCGTGTGCCCGGCGGGTCAGCAGTCCCGGGTCGCCAGGGCCGGCGCCCACGAAGCTGACGTGCCCGGCGAGTTTACGGGTGCGGGTCATCCTTTACTCCCAGTACTGTTCCGGCACCGGCACCGAGCAGGTCCTCCGCCAGTTGGCGGCCGACCGTCGCGGCGTCGGTGAGCGTTCCGGTGCGGCTGAGGCGAAGGGCTACCCGCCCGTCGGCACTCAGTACCGCACCGCGCAGATGAATCTCAGCAGAGTCCGCGCCATTGCGCGTGCCGGGCGCGCCGCCGGATACGGTGGCGAGCCCGCCGACCGGCGCTGAGCAGCCGGCCTCCAGTGTTGCCAGCAGGGTCCGCTCCGCGGTGACAGCGGCCCGGCTGTGCGGATCGTCGAGCGCGGCCAGCGCCTCGACCAGCTCCGGATCGTCGGCCCGGCACTCCACGGCCAGCGCGCCCTGCGCGGGTGCGGGCAGCATCAGCGCCGGGTCGAGGATCTCGGTGATCTCGCCGGCCCGGCCCAGCCGGGCGAGCCCGGCCCGGGCCAGCACCACCGCGTCGAGCTCGCCCGAGGCGACCTTGCCCAGCCGGGTGTCCACGTTGCCGCGGATCGCCACCACCTCGACGGGCAGCCCGAGCGCGGACAACTGGGCCATGCGGCGCAGTGCGCCGGTGCCGATCCGGGCACCGGCCGGCAGCTGCGCGAGCGTCAGGCCGTCGCGGGCGACCAGCGCGTCGCGCGGATCCTCGCGCGCGGGTACCGCCGCGATGACCAGCTCCTCGGCCGGCGCGGTGGGCAGGTCCTTGTACGAGTGGACGGCGAAGTCGATCTCCTTGGCGATCAGCGCGTCGCGCAGTGCCGAGACGAACACACCCACCCCGAGCCGCTGCACCGGCGCGCTGGACCGGTCGCCCGAGGTGACGATCTCCACCAGCTCCACGCCGCGGCCGGTTGCCTGCCGTACCCGCTGCGCGATGAGGTGCGCCTGGGCCAACGCGAGCGCGCTGCCGCGGGTACCCAATCGAAGGGACGTCACGAGACCTCCGGGATCTCGGCCACGGAGACCGACTCGTCCGGCACGTCCAGGTCGAACAGCTCGCGCAGCAGGGTGGCGTACCGGTCGCCGCCGGGCTCCGCGGCGAGCTGCCGTACCCGTACCGTCGGCTGGTGCAGCAGCCGCTGTACCACCCGGTGAACGGTACGCGCGACCTCGGCCCGCTGCTCCTCGCTGAGCTCCGGCTGGCGGTGGGCCAGCCGGCGCAGCTCCGCCCCGACCACCTCGTCGGCGCGGGCGCGCAGCGCGGCCACCGTCGGTGCCACGTCGGCACTGCGCAGCCAGGCGAGGAACGCCTCGACCTCGGCGGTGACGATCTCCTCCACCGCGACCCGGTCCGCGGTCAGCACGCCCGGGTCGGCCGGATCGACGTCGCCGTACAGCGCGTCGCCCAGCCGGGCGATGTCGATCACCTGGACGCCGGGCAGGTCGGCGACGGCCGGATCCACGTCGCGCGGCACGGCCAGGTCGAGCAGGGTCACCGGACCGCTGATGTGCTCGGGCAGGATGACATGCCCGGGCGAGGCGGTGGCGGAGACCACCATGTCCACTGTGGACAGATCGATCCCGGGCAGCGGCGTCGCGTCGTACAGCTCGGCCAGCCGCTGCGCGCGCTCGGGGCTGCGGCTGGTGACGTAGAGCGGACCGGCGCCGGCGCGGCGCAGCGTGGCCAGGGCGAGCGCGCCCATCGCCCCGGCACCGACGACCAGCGTCGGCCGGTCCACGAGGTCGCCCGCGAGGCCCAGCGCGGCGGACACCACGGTCTGCCCCGCGCGGTCGATGCCGGTCTCGGTGTGCGCCCGCTTGCCGACCCGCAGCGCCTGCTGCATCAGCTCGTGCAGCAGCCGGCCGGCCGCCTCGTGCTCGGACGCCAGGCCGTAGGCCTCGCGCATCTGGCCGAGGATCTGCGCCTCGCCGACCACCATCGAGTCCAGGCCGGTCACCACGTGGTACGCGTGGCGGACCGCTTCGGCGTCGTACTTCACGTACAGGTGCTGGGCGAGCTCGTTGGGCGTGTATCCGGCCCGGGCCGCCAGCACGTTGCCGATGTCGGCGAGGCCGCCGTGGAACGCGCTGACTCCCGCGTACACCTCGACCCGGTTGCAGGTCGACAGCACCAGCGCCTCGCCGACGTACTCCTGGCTCAGCAGCGCGCCGAGCACCGCTGCCGCCGCCGAGTTGGGTACGGCCAGGCGCTCCAGGACGGCCACCGGTGCGCTGCGGTACGAGACACCAACCACCAGCAGGTTCACGATCCGACCGCCTCCTGTCCCAGCACCGATGGCAAGGTCGACGGGAGCGCGGTCAACGACGCCTTCCGGTGTTCGTGGAACGAGAGGATCTGCAGCTCGATGGCGAGGTCGACCTTGCGGACATCGACGTTTTCCGGTACCGAGAGTACGCAAGGTGCGAAGTTGAGGATACTGGTAACACCACACGAAACCAGAGCGTCAGCGACCGACTGCGCGGCGTGCGCGGGAGTCGCGATGACCGCGATCGAGATGCCCTCCTGGGCCACCACCTCGGCCAGTTGGCTGGTGTGGCGCACCGCCAGACCATTGATCCACTCACCCACGCGGGCCTGGTCGGCATCGAAGAGCGCCGCTATGTGGAACCCGCGGGAGCCGAAGCCCGCGTACCCGGCCAGGGCGTGGCCCAGGTTGCCGACGCCGACGAGGGCCACCGCACGGTGCTGGTTGAGCCCCAGCACATGCTCGATCTTCTCGATCAGCTGGGTGACGTCGTACCCGACCCCACGGGTCCCGTTCGAGCGCAGGTAGGACAGGTCCTTGCGCAGCTTCGCGGAGTTGACGCCGGCGGCCGCGGCCAGCTCCTCGCTGGAGACGACGTCGGCGCCCGCATCCGCGAGGGCGTGCAGGGCGCGGAGGTACTCCGGCAGGCGGCCGACCGTCGCGTCAGGGAGGTCCGGAAGATCCGGGACGTCAGTGCGGATGGCCGACCGGTCGTTGTGCTGCTGGCTCATGTGACTCCGTGCGGAAGCTGGCATTGGGGCGGAGCCTCCGTAGGTAGGCCGTGACCGGCTGTACACACAAGGGCCCGCCGCCGTTACAGAGTAGGCGCTTGTGAAGTCGTGCACAAATCGCGATCTTGAAGGGCTTGAGGGACTTCTCACCGCTCCTTCGCGGCGAGGAGGACCGCGCCGGCCAGCGTCTGCGCGACCGGGTGCCCGGTGGCGCGCAGCCGGCCCGCGTCGGTGAACCCGCCCGCGTAGAGCACCACACGGGCGCCCAGCGCGGTCGCCGCCGCCGCGTCGTCGACCGAGTCGCCGATCAGGACACAGTCCGGCCCGCCGATCCCGAGGCCCGACAGGTGCGCGGCCAGGTGCGGCGCCTTGTGCCCGCCGCCGACGGCGGCCCGCAGGCCGTCGACCCGGTCGAAGTACGAGACCAGCCCGTAGCGCCGCACCGTCGGCACCAGTTCGTCGTGGAACCACATCGACAACAATGACTGGGTACCCGCCCAGTCCGCTAGTGCGTCCAGCGCGCCGGTCGCCAGTGCGCAGGTGGCGAGGCCCTCGTTGTAGGCCACGTGGAACGCCTTGTCGAGCGCGGCGAACTGCTCCTCGTCGACGGGGCGCCCGAGCACGGAGGCGTAGTACGCGGAGATCGGCCGGCGGAAGTCGCGGCGGTGCTCGGCGGCGGTGACGGCCCGGCCGCCGAGCACCGCCAGCGAGGCGTTGGTCGCGGTGACCACCAGCGACAGGTCGTCGAGCAGGGTGCCGTTCCAGTCCCAGACAAGGTGCACCCGGTCAAGATTAGCGGCCGCCGGCCGTGCCAACTCCGGGTCGCGGCTGTGATCGGACGTTGGTCAGCGGGCGAGGTCGCGGCGCAGGCGGTCCTCCTCGACCCGCCAGTACCCGTGCTCCTTGCCGTCGAGCAGCACCACCGGTACCCGGTCGCCGTACTCGGCCTCCAGATCCAGGTCGCCGTCCACGTACCGGACCGTCCACGGCTCGCCGATCCGCTCCAGCACCTCCGCCGCGACCTCGCACAGGTGGCAACCGGTCCGGCTGATCATGGTGATGCGCGTCTCAGTCACGGAGTGCGGCCTTCCGGACCTTGCCCGTCGCCGAGTGCGGCAGGGACGGGCGGAACTCGATCGCGGTCGGGCACTTGAAGCGGGCCAGGTTGCGTTCGCAGTGCACGATCAGCTCCTCGACCGTGACCGGGGTGCGGGTCACCACGAACGCCTTGACCGTCTGGCCCGTATACGGGTGCGGGTCCCCCACCACCGCCGCCTCGGCCACCGCCGGGTGCGCCTGCAGGATCTGCTCCACCTCGTACGGGTACACGTTGAACCCGCTGACCAGGATCAGCTCCCGCAGCCGGTCGACCAGGAACAGGTCCCCGTCCGCGTCGGCGTACGCCACGTCGCCGGTGGCCCACCAGCCCTGCGCGTCCGGCCCGTCCCGCCCGTCCGGCCAGTAGCCGCTGAACAGGTTGGCGCCGGTGACCACGATCTCCCCCGGGTCGGTGCCGGGCGAGCCCGGGGCGTCGTCGTCGAAGTCGTCCCCGGCCAGGTCGATCTCCTCGCCGTTGGCCGCCACGAGCTTGAGCGAGACGCCGGGGATGGGCCGCCCGATCGAGGAGCGCTTGCGGGTCGGGGACAGCAGCGTCGAGGTGAGCACCGGAGCGGTCTCGGTCAACCCGTACCCCTCGGCAAGCACCTCGCCGGCGGCCTCCCGGAAGCGGCGCGCGGCGGCCGGGTCCAGCGGCGCCGCGCCGCTGATCGCGGTCCGCACGCTGCCGAACGCCTCGGCCAGGTCGGGCAGCAGCGACCAGGCGACGAACATCGGGGGTACGCCCACCACGATGGTGACCTGGTGCGCGGCGATCAGCCGCAGCACCTCGACCGGGTCGAAGCGCTCCACGAGCACCCCCCGGGCGCCGTGGTAGGCCACCGAGCCCAGGCCGGAATTGAGCCCGAACGCGTGGAAGAGCGGCAGCACGAGCAGGACCACGTCGTCGGGCCGGACCGGCGGCGGCTGGATCTCCGCCAGTTGGGCGTGGTTGGCGAGCAGGGCGCGGTGCGACAGCATGGCGCCCTTCGGGTTGCCCTCGGTGCCGCTCGTGTACAGCAGCACGGCGAGGTCCTCACCCCCGGTCGCCGCCAGCACCGGCTCACCCGCCCGCACCAGCCCGTCCAGGCGTGCGAACGCGTGCTCCGGCGCCGCGCCGCCGAGTGACGCGATCACCTCGGGCGTGCCGATGAGCACCGCCGCGCCGGAGTCGGCCAGCACGTGCGCCAGCTCCCGCGCCGTGTACCCCGGGTTGACCGGTACCGCCACCAGCCCCGCCCGCAGTGTGCCGAAGTAGGCCTCCGCGAACTGCGGCACGTTGGGCAGGGCGAGCGCCACCCGGGCCGGATGGCCGCCGCTTTCCGGGAGCTCCAGCGCGCGCAGGCCGCGCGCCACCGCGTCCACGGTGTTGTCCAACTCGCCCCAGCTGACCGACTGGTCCTGCCAGATCAGCGCGGGCTGCCGGGCATCGCGCCGCGCGGCCCGGCGCACTGTGTCGGCGAGGTTACGAGGGTCCTGCACGGAGGCTGAGTCTGGCACATGATGCCCGTTCACGACACCACCGGGAGCAGGCCGGTAATCACGCGACACGCGACCCGTCGCCGGACCAAATCGCACTGACACGGTGTGTTGGAAACGTCGCGGCACGTGTCGGATGGCCCTCGACGCACAAGATGTGCGACAAGGTGATCCCATTTTCCGAAATACTTCGCCTCTGTGTAACGGACTCCCCACATGTGGGTGACGTTCGTCCTATTATCGCGTGGGTTGGCTCACCCGTTTTCGCCGTGTGCCAGCACCCCTTCACCCTGAGGAGGCCGCAGTGCCCGTTAAAGCACCGCATTACCACCTCGTGGGTCGGAGTCGGACTCGCACCGCCGGGCGCCTGCCCGGGCTGCGGGACGGACACGGCCCGAACCGGGAGCCCGAGCCTGCCTGTGCCGATCTCCCCGTCCACGCCGAGGGGGTGCGGTGACCGCGCTCGGACTGACCGGCGACTCAGGCGGGGGGTGGCGGTTGAATCTCGACAGGGCTTTCGGCGACGGCCGGGTGCCGCTGCCACCCACCCAGGCGCGCCGGGTGCGCCTGGAGCGGCAGGCCGCGAGCCGAGAGGTGCTCGCCGCGCGGCGCGCCCTGACCGAGGGCCTCGCTGTGCTCCGCGAATCGCTCAACGAGACGCTGAGCACGGCGTTGCGGGGCGAGGGCGGTACCGCCCGCACGCGCAACCGTCCGCACACGAACGATGGACCCGTACGCCACCTGCAGGGCAACGGGAAGCCGGTGAGCGGGCGCGCGGTGCCCGGGCGGCGCATCCCGACGCAGGGCGCCGAGCACGCCGGTGCCCCGGAGACCGGGCCCTCGGGCACCGCCGTCATCGACCCGGAGCTGACCGGTGCCACCACGCAGATCCTGCCGGTACCGCCCGAGCAGCCGGTCGAGGCGCCCGGCGGCCCGCCCACCGGGTACCCGGACCGGCCGGACCCGTCCGACGCGGCGCACGAGGTGTGGGCCCTGGTCGAGCGCGCCCAGGCGGGCGAGGCCGAGGCGTTCGGGCTCATCTACGACCGCTATGTGGACACCGTCTTCCGGTTCATCTACTTCCGGGTCGGCAACCGCCAGCTGGCCGAGGACCTGACCTCGGACACCTTCCTGCGGGCGCTCAAGCGCATCAGCAGCTTCACCTGGCAGGGACGCGACCTGGGCGCCTGGCTGGTGACGATCGCGCGCAACCTTGTCGCCGACCACTTCAAGTCCGGCCGGTACCGGCTCGAAGTTACAACCGGTGATGTTCTGGACGCGGACCGCGAGGATCGCGGGCCGGAGGGCAGCCCGGAGGCCGCCGTCGTCGACCACATCACCAACGTCGCGCTGCTCACCGCCGTCAAGCGGCTCAACCCCGAACAGCAGGAGTGCATCGTGCTCCGCTTCCTGCAAGGGTTCTCGGTCGCGGAGACGGCACAGGCCATGGGCAAGAACGAGGGCGCCATCAAGGCCCTCCAGTACCGGGCCGTACGGGCCCTGGCCAGGCTACTCCCCGATGGCTTCCAGTTATGACTGTGGATCTTTTCCGGAATGTGTCGTCACTGTTGGTGACAGAGAAGACGTCCAGGCCGTAACTGATCATGACCGCTACTCGTTGGTAGAGTTACTGGCCGAATAGGCGCCAGCGGCAGCGCGGCGAAGGGGGTGTGCGCGGTGCACAACACGGTCTTTCACCGACGCCGGGCCGAGCGCCTCGCCCAGCTCCTCGAGGAGGCCGGTCGCCGCCGGCACAGCCGCTCACCGCTGGATGACGAGCTCGCCGGATACGTCGAGCTGGGGCAGCGGATGCGCGACGCGCGGCATCCGGTCGACGCGACGCCGGAGGAGGACTTCCGGAGCAGCCTGCGCGCGATGCTCGTGGCCACCGCACAGCGGGAGGGCATCGGCCGCGCGGCCGTGGGCGCCCCCGCGCCGGGTCGCGCCACGGTCGGCGCCCTGCAGGCGGTGTCCCACGGCGACCAGGACGGCAGCCGGCCCGGCCGGGTGGGCCTGCGCAGCCGCCGCACCCGCGGCGCGATCATCGTGGGGCTCGCCGCCGGGACTCTCGCGCTGTCCGGCATGTCCGCGGCGAGCGGGGACGCGATGCCCGGCGACCCGCTTTATGCCGTCAAGCGCTCCACCGAGAGTGCCCGGCTCGCGCTGACCACGACCGACATGATGCGCGGGCAGGTGTACCTGGACCTCGCCGGTACCCGCGCCAACGAGGCCCGCGACCGCGCCCGGCGCGCCGACCTGACCGGCGTGGCCAGCCTGCTCGGCGCCATGGACAACCAGACCATCCAGGGCATCGAGCTGCTGAGCGGCTGGGCCGTGGAGCGCCACGACACCGCGGCGCTGGACTTCATCGATGCCTGGGGGACGACGCAGCGCGTGCGCCTGGCCGGGCTGGCCACGGGTACCAGCGCGCAGCGGGTCGGGCAGTCGCTGGCCCTGCTGTCCGACGTCCAGCATCGGTCGATCAAGCTGCGCGCGGCGCTGGCCTGCGGTGCGGCAACGGGCAAGGCCGACCGGCTCGGGCCGGTGCCGGCCGATTGTGCGGCGAGCGGCGGCGGTGGCACGCACGGCGGCGGGTCCGGCAGCGCGGGCTCCGCGGGCGCCAGCCCGGGCAGCTCCGGTGGTGGCAGTGACCCGGTGGTACCGGCGCCTGCCGGCGGCGACCCGACCGTCACGCCGTCGCCGACCGTCAACCCGCAGAGCAGCCCGACCCAGGCGACCAACCCGCAGCTGCCGAAGTCCGCCAAGCCCAGCCCGGACCACAAGGCCGGCGGCACCAGCCTCACCGGCCTGCTCGGCGGCCTGCTCTGACGCTTTGCACGCGACGTTCCCCCAGCCGGCGCGACGTTCCCCCAGCCGGCGCGACGTTGCCTCAGCCGGCGCGACGTTGCACGGCGACCAGCACGACGCCGGCCGCGAGCAGCCCCAGCGCCATCACCGCCGCCGCCACGACTGACGCCGACCCTGTCTCCGCCAGGTCGTCGGCCGCGACGGTGATCCGCAGGGTCAGCGAACGCTGCCGGTGGCTCGGCGCGAGCCCGACCGCGACCAGCGTGTGCGTCCCCGCGTACCCGTCCGGCACGGTGATCCGCACCCGGAACCGCCCGGCGCCGTCCGCCGTGCTCGCCGCGAGGCGCCTGGGCTGCGAGTAGATGCCGACCAGCACGGTCGTACCCGGAGCGAAGCCGGCGCCGGTCAGCGTCGTGGACCGCGCGGACGCGGTGAACACGGTGCCGGTCGAACTGTGCAGTGATCCGTTGGCCGCCGGTACCAGCGGCGGCAGCCCCACGGTGGGCAGGCTCGGCGTGACCGGGTCGGACGGCTCGCTGTCGTCCGAGTCGCCGGCTGTCGTGTGGGTGACCACCGTGACGATGTACCCGGTGCCGTTGTCCAGCCCGGTGATGGTGCACTGGGTATCCACCGTGGACGAGCACGAGGCGCCGCCCGGATCGGCGAACGCGGTGTAGCCGGTGAGCGTCCCGGTACCCAGGGCGTGCGGGGCTGTCCACGACACGGCGACCTCCCCGTCCCCGGCCGCCGCCGTCACCCCGGTCGGCGGGTCGGGCAGCGCGAACGGGGTCGCCGGCTCGGCCGCCGTGGCCGGTACCGAGTTGCCGACGGTGGTCTCGGTGACCACGGAGACGGAGTACGGCGTGCCGTTGTCCAGCCCGCCGATCCAGCAGGTCGTCCCCGAGGTCGCGGTGCAGGTGTGCCCGCCCGGTGTGGCCGTGGCGCGGTACCGGACGAGCGTGCCGCCGTACAGGCCCAGCGGGGCGAGCCAGGACACGTCCAGCGCACCGTCGTCCGCGGTCGCCGCGACGCCGCTCGGCGGGCCGGGCCGCACGGGTGCCGCAGCGTGCTGGTCCTCGCCGGTACCGTCGCCCAGTTGCTGGTCCGCGTCCGCGCCCCAGCAGTAGGTCCGGTCGGTCGTGGACAGCACGCAGCTGTGCGCGGTGCCGGCCCCGATGCCGGCGAGGGAGACACCGGACAGCGCGCCGCTGCCGTCCGCGGCCACCGGCGCCGGCCGGTCGGTCGTGCTGCCGTCACCGAGCTGGCCGTTGCCGTTCGCTCCCCAGCAGAACACCACGCTGAGCGAGGACATCGCGCAGGTGTGCCGGTCACCGGCGCTGATCTGGGTCAGCACCGGGCCGGTGAGGGACACCGCCGCCGGAGCGTCCTCATCGGCGGTGGACCCGTCGCCCAGCCGGCCGTTGCCGCCCGACCCCCAGCAGTACCCCGCACCCGCGTCCGACACCGCGCAGGTGTGTGCGGCCCCGGCGGTGATCTCCGTCAGCACGGCACCCGAGGCGGACACCGCGACCGGCGCGTGCTGCTCGCTGGTGGACCCGTCGCCCAGCCGGCCGTTGCCGCCCGACCCCCAGCAGTACGCCGCACCCGCGTCCGACAGCGCGCAGGTGTGTTCGGCCCCGGCGCTGATCCGGACCAGCCGCACACCGGCCAGCACGCCGCCCGCGTCGACCGCCACGGGCGAGTCGCGCTCGACCGCCGCGCCGTCGCCCAGCCGGCCGTTGCCGCCCGACCCCCAGCAGTACGCCGTGCCCGCGTCCGACAGCGCGCACGTGTGCGCCGCGCCCGCGCCGATCGCGACCAGCGTGACCCCGGCCAGCACCCCGCTCGTGTCCACGGCGACCGGCGGGTTCCCGGTGGTGCCCGATGCCCCGTTGCCCAGTTGCCCGGCGGAGTTGTCGCCCCAGCAGTACGCCTCGCCGGCGTGCGACAGCGCGCAGGTGTGGTCCCGGCCGGCGCTCACCCCGGTCAGCGTCACCCCGCTGAGCACTCCCGTGGCGAGCACCGCCACCGGTGGCATGTCCCGCCCGACCAGGCCGCCACCGACCGCCCCGTGGCCGTCGTACCCCCAGCAGAACAGCGTGCCCAGGTGGAACGCGCAGGTGTGGTCGCCGCCGGCGGACATGCCGGCGGCCGCCCCGCAGTGGCTCGCCGCGACATGCCGGCAGGCGCGCGCGGCGGCCGGGCGGGCGGCGGGCAGGGCGGCCGGTGCCGCGCAGGCCAGCAC
>JBBWZQ010000321.1:0-9019 GCA_039649115.1 Micromonosporaceae bacterium
GGTCAGCGGCATCTCGGCCGGCGTGCCGGGCACCCCGCTGACCTGGCAGGCCGCGCTGCGCCGGTGGGGCACCACCTCGCTGGCCCAGGCGCTGCGCCCGGCGATCGGCCTCGCCGAGCGGGGCTTCGTCGTCGACGACACGTTCCGCGGCCAGATCTCCGACAACCTCGACGCGTTCGGGCAGTTCAGCTCGACCAGCGCGCTGTTCCTGCCGGCCGGGCAGCCACCCGCGACCGGCTCGGTCTTCCGCAACCCGGACCTGGCCCGCACGTACGGGCTGATGGCGCGCGACGGGGTCGGCGTGTTGTACCGGGGCCCGGTGGCCCGGGACGTCGTGGCGACGATCCAGCATCCGCCGGTATCGGCGACGCCGACCGGCACCTGGCCGTACCCGATCCTCCCGGGCACCACCACGCGCGCCGACCTCGCCGCCTACGACGTGCGCTCCCCCGCCCCGACCCGCGTGCGCTACCACGGCCTGGACGTCTACGGCATGCCCACCCCGTCCAGCGGCGGCTCCACCGTGGGCGAGGCGCTGAACATCCTCGGCACCGCCGGGCTGTCCGCGATGTCGGCGACCCAGGCGCTGCACCACTACCTGGAGGCCAGCGCGCTGGCCTTCGCCGACCGCAACCGGTACGTCGGCGACGGCACGCCGCGCGGCCTGCTCGACGAACTGCTCACGCCCGGCTTCGCCGGCGAGCGCGGCTGCCTGATCGACCCCGCGCACGCGCTGGCCAAGCCGGTCGCACCCGGCGTGCCGGACGGCTCGTACACCGGCTGCCCGCCGGGCCGCAGCGCGGCGGCCGGCGCGGGTACCGAGGCGCACACCACGAACCTGACGGTGGCCGACCGGTGGGGCGACGTGGTCGAGTACACGCTCACCATCGAGCAGATCGGCGGCAACGCGATGGTGGTGCCGGGCCGGGGCTTCCTGCTCAACAACGAGCTGACCGACTTCAACTTCACCCCGACCCAGGGCAGCGCGCCCGACCCCAACCTGCCCGCGCCGGGCAAGCGGCCGCGCAGTTCGATGTCCCCCACGATCCTGCTGCGCGGCGGCCGGCCGTTCCTCGCAGTCGGCTCGCCGGGCGGGTCCACGATCATCACGACCGTGCTGCAGATCCTGGTGAACCGGCTGGATCGGGGCATGACGCTGCCGGCGGCGATCGCCGCACCCCGGGCCACGCAGCGCAACACGGCGGCGGTGGTGGCGGAGCCGGCGTTCCTGGCGGCGCCGTACGCGGCCGGGCTCGAGGCGCTGGGTCACGTGTTCAGCACCATGACCGAGATCGGCGCGGCCACCGGGGTGGAGTTCCTCGGCGGCGGCCGGATCCTGGCCGCGGCGGAGCCGGTGCGCCGCGGCGGCGGCAGCGCCGGGGTGGTGCTACCCGCGACCGGGGCCAGCAGCGCCCGGGACGTGGCGGTGGCCGACGGGAACGTCTACGTCGCGGGCCTCGCCCGCTGATCCTGCCCGGCGGGCGGGAGCACCAGGGTGATCCGGGCACCGCCCAACTCCCCCCGGTCCACCCGCACGTCGCCGCCCGCGTTCTCGGCCACCCGGCGCACGATCGACAGGCCCAGCCCGGTCGACCCGGAACCGCTGCTGCCCCGGCGCAGCGCGCTCGCCACGTCCCGGATGCCCGGCCCCGCGTCCTCCACCACGAGCGCGTACGGGGACACCGCGATCTGGAACCCGGTCCCTTGTGGAGTGTGCTCGAAGACGTTGCCCAGCAGGGCGTCGATCGCGGCGACCAGATCACCGCGTGGTACCGGTACCCACACCGGCCGCTCGGCGCCACGTACCTGCCACGGCCGCCGGTGGTCCTCGGCCAGCACCGCCCAGAAGGCCAGCCGGTCGGCGAGCACCTCGACCAGGTCGGTACCCTCCCGGGCCCGGTCCAGCGTCGGCTGGCGGGCACCGGCGATGATCGCGTCGATCTCCTCCTCCAGTGCCCGCACCGCGCCGCGCACCCGGTCGCCCACCGGCCCGTCCGCCAGCCGCTCGGCGTCCAGGCGCAGCGCGGTCAGCGGGGTGCGCAGCCGGTGCGACAGGTCGGCGGCCAGTTCCCGCTCCGCGTCCACGAACGCGATCACCCGGTCGGCCATGGTGTTGAACGCGCTACCCGCCTCCACCAGTTCGGCCGGCCCGGTCGGCGCCACCCGCGCGGACAGGTCACCGGAGCCGAAGGCGCGGGCCGCGCCGGCCAGGCCCCGGGCGGCAGCCACCAGCCGGGCGCCGAGCCGGTCGGCGACCAGGACTGAGCCGCCGATCAGCGCGACGGCCAGCCCGGCCATCGCCAGCCAGGCCGGTGCCACGCCGCGGTGCAGGGTCGCGTCGGGCACGTACACCTCGATGACCGCGGTGCGGCCGCCGTCCAGCGCGACGGGCTGCAGGTAGGCCACGCCGTGCCGGACGGACGCGGTCAACAGCTGGCGGCGCAGCCGGGCGAGCGCCACGTCGTCCGCCGCCGCCCGGGCGGTACCGGCGGCGGGCTGGCCGGGCAGGTGCACCGCGAGCCGTCCGGCCGCGCCCGCGCCGGTCGCCGCCACGGCCCGTACGATCACGTCGCGCTGGTCGCTGACCGCGAGCACCGCGACGATCCCGGACGCCTCCTGCCGCGCGTCGGCCATCGCCCGGTCCCGCGCGATCTCGCGGGCCACCAGCGCCAGGGGAATCAGGAACGCCAGCGCGACCATGGACGTGACGGCCAGCGCCAGGCGGGCGACGGCCCACCTCACGGCCCGCTCCCCCCGCACGTCCCGCTCCCCAGGCAGGCCGGGCCCGTCATTCGGGGGCCACGAGCATGACGCCCACGCCGCGCACGGTGCGCAGGAAGCGCGGCGCCGCGGCGCTCTCCCCGAGCTTGCGGCGCAGCCAGGAGATGTGCACGTCCAGGGTCTGCTCGTTGCCGGCGTACGGCTGCTGCCACACCTCGGTCACCAGCTCCCGGCGGGTCACCACCCGGCCGACGCGCGCCACCAGGTAGGCCAGCAGGTCGAACTCGCGGCGGGTCAGGCGCAGCGGCCGGCCGTCCAGGAAGGCGGCCCGCTGCGCCAGGTCGACGTGCAGGCCGCCGACCCGCAGCGGGGTCCCCGCCGGCCCGTCCGGCAGCGACCGGCCGCGGCGCAGCACCGCGTTGATGCGCGCGGCCAGGTGCTGGCTGGAGAACGGCTTGGTCATGTAGTCGTCGGCGCCGGCGTTGAGCAACTTGATGACGTCGCTCTCCGAGCGCCGGGCGGTGGCCACGATCACCGGCACGTCGCACACCGCCCGGACCATGCGCAGCATGTCGGCGCCGTCGATGTCCGGCAGGCCGAGGTCGAGGACGACCACGTCAGGACGGGTACCGGTGACCGCGCGCAGCGCCTCCAGCCCGCCACCGACCGCCTGCACCGCGTGACCCGCGTCGTTCAGCGCGTGGGTGAGGGCACCACGCAGGGTCGGGTCATCCTCGACCAGGAGCACGAGGGGCATGGTGGAACGGTAACGGTTGTTGGCAGTATCACGACATGATGTTCTGGCGCCGGACCGCGATCGCCGGTGCGTGGTCCCTGGCCACCGGCCTGGGTGCCGTGCTCGTCTGGATCGGGTTGCACCCCGTGCTCGACGCCGCGGTGCCCGACCGCGCCGCCCCGCTGTCCGCGGCCGACGCGCGCGCGATGGCGACGCCGACGACCGTACCCGCGCCAACACCGTCCCTGCCGTCCCTGCCGCCGTCGCCACCGGCCCGGCCCACCGCGGCGCCCGCGCGCACCTCCTCGCCCACGGCCCCGGCCGGCCGAGCGTCATCGACAATCGTGGATGGCTGGACGGTGACCACCCAGCCCGACGGCGCGCGGTCCTATGTGCGCGGTTTCCACGTCACCGGCGGTGACGCGGTCATCGGCATGGCGCCGGGCCGGGTGTACCTGATCTCCGCCACGCCACGCTCGCACTACACCGTGCAGACCCAGCAGCCCTCGCAGGCGCGGCTGGTCGTGCGGTTCATCGACGGCAGCCTGGCCAACCTCGTCGACGCCATCTGGTGGAACAACGCGCCGTACTCGCAGGTCACCTAGTGTCGTCAGGCGTCTCGTCGATCACCACGACCCGGTTGCGGCCCGCCTCCCTCGCGCGGTTCATGGCCAGGTCCGCGCGGGACAGCAGGCTGGCCGTGTCCGGATCGTCGGAGTGCAGGTAGGCCACGCCGACGCTGACCGTCACCCGCACCGGACCCGCGTCCGTGTCGACCGGCGTGTTCGCGATCGCCGCGCACAGCCGCTGCGCCAGTGCCCGCGACCCGGTACCCGCGTCGGGCAGCAGCAGCGCGAACTCGCCGCCACCGGACCGGCCGAGCAGGTCGGTGGTGCGCAGCGTGTGCCGCAGCCGCCGCGCCACGGTACGGATCACCTGGTCGCCCACCTGGTCGATGACCACCATCATCGCGGTGCACTGGGTGCCGCGGCGGCGGGTCAGCGCCACCTCGTGGTCGGCCAGCTCGACGAAGCGGCGCCGGTTGGCGAGGCCGGTCAGCGCGTCGGTCGAGGCGAGCAGCCGCACCTGCGCGAACAGCCGCGCGTTGTGGTACGCCAGCATGCCCTGGCCGGCGAGCGCGGCGGCGATCTCCACGTCGGTGTCCCGGTACGCGCCGGGTGCGGTGGTCCCGACGAGGACCAGGCCGGCGGTACCGTCCCGGTCGCGCAGCGGCACCGCGAGCCACGACCGCACCCGGGTGCCGCCCGTGACGGCCAGCGGCGGCGCGGTACCCGGCCTGCCGACGATCGGCCCGGCCGCCGTCAGTAGCGCCGCCAGCGCGGCGCTCCGCTCGCCGAGCACCTCGATCGCCGCCGGGTCGTCCGCCTCCCGCCATACCGTCAGCTTCTCCCCGTCCACCCGCACGAGCCAGCACTGGTCGGCCGTGGCCACGGCGCGCAGCGTCGCGCACAGCTGGCGCAGCACCTCGTCCGGGTCGAGCACCGCGGACAGCCGCGCACTGGCGTCGCGCAGCGTCTCGGCCACCTCGCGCTGGCGCTTCGCGGAGCGGGCCGCCAGCGCGAGCTGCGCGGCACGCGCGGTTTCCAGCGCCGCGGCCAGCTGGTTCGCGACCGCCCCGAGCAGGCCGATGTCCGCCCTGGTGAAGATGCCCTTGGCCACCCTGCTGTCCAGGTAGACCACGCCCAGCAGCCGGCCGTCGACCTGCAGTGGCGCGGCCATGACGCTGCGCGGCCCGCGCGCCGGTTCCTCGCCGGCCCCGGTGACCACGACGGGCTCGCCGCTGCGCCAGACCTGCTCGACCAGGGCCGGCCCGGCTCCGGCCAGCAGCGCGAGGTCGTTGCCCGCGCCGTCCCGCCCGAGGTGCGGCAGCAGCGCGCCCCCCGGTTCGCCGAGGAACAGGTACGCCCGCTCGGCCGCGAGGATTCTGATCATCTCGTCGAGCGCGATGCGGGCCAGCTCGGCGGGGTCGAGCGTGCGCGACGCGGCGAGGCTCATCTGCTCCAGCGCGGCCAGCCGCCGCCGGTCCAGCACGCCGTTGGTCTCGATGGACGGGTGCGCGGCGCCTGCCGGGGGAGCGGCCGCGAACTCCTCCCGGATCCACCGCGCCCGGTGCGGCCAGCCCTCCTGTTCGGCCGTGAAGACCGCGGACATCGCGTGGCCCAGCGCCTCCCCGCTCCGGCCCGCGGCGGCATTCGCCCGGGCCCGCAGCCGGGCCGCCTCGAAGCTGGCCAGCGGGGCCGCGGCGCGGCGCAGCACGCGGTCCGCGGCGGCGAGGGCGTCCAGCGCTCCCTCGTGATCGCCGGCGAGGTGGCGCAGGTAGGCGCAGGCCACCCGGTGGTGTGCGGCCAGTTGTTTCGTGCCGCGAGCTCTCCGCGGTTGCCTCGTCGCGGATCCGCGAGCTCTCCGCGGCCGTGGGGAGCCGGCGAAGCGGCCCAGCCAGTGCACCGCGTCCCGGGCCGCGGCCACCGCGGCTGCCCGGCGCTCCGCCGGTGCGCCGAGCGCCTGCTCGATCCGGGCGTACGACAGGTACACGTACAGCGACCGGTGCGAGACGAACAGGGCACGCCTGCCCAGCTGCGCGGCCTGTACCGCGAACTCGTCCCAGTGCGCGCCGAGGTCGCGCCGTTCCAGGGCGGCCTGCAGGCGGGCCAGCAGCAGGATCGACCAGCGGCTGCGGCAGCCCAGGCCACGCGGGTCGGCGGCAGCCTGGCGCAGGGCGTCGGCGGCCTCGGTCACCTGGCCCTGTGCCGCGCAGACCATCGCCGCGGTGACCGACAGCATCTGGTCCTGGCTGTCCACTCCGGACGGGACCCCGGTCAGCCGCGCGCGGACGGCCTCGTGCAGCGCCTGCGCGTCGCGGGTGCGCCCGGCGACGGTCAGCTGCACGCAGCCGGTACCCACGACCGAGACGTAGGGGCCCACGGCGATCAGGGCGGTGTCGGTGGTGACGTCCCGGGCGAGGTGGCGGATGTCGCCACGCCCCGCGAGGTAGGGCGCCACCCGGTTGGACCAGCCGACCCAGGCGGCAGCGGCCGGGTCGGCCAGTTGGGCCGCGGCGGCCACCACGCGCGCCATCCCCCGGCGCGGCCGGCCCCACCGCAGGATCTGCCGGTACCCGGCGACGGCGGCGCGGATGGATACGTACTCGTGGGAGGGGCCCAGCCGGGCGGCGGGGTAGAGCGCCGCCAGCAGCATCGGCACCGAGCGCCCGGTGTCGTGGTCCAGCAAGGCGGCGAGCGCGCCGCTCTCCAGCAGCTCGGCCCGCAGCCGGTACCGCTCCCGGCGGCTGCCCCGGGCGCTGCCGAAGCCCCAGCCGGTCCACTCCACGAACAGCCCGGCCAGCAGCGCGGCCAGGCCGGCCAGCGCGAGCGGGACCAGCCGCCTGGGCAGGGGCCGACCGAGCGCGGCCAGTGCCTGGTGCACCGCCGACAGCGCGGCCGGCGCGTCCCAGAGGTCCCGGTGGACCGACGCGATCCGGCTGCCGATGCGCGCGCGCGACAGCCCGCCGGGTGCCGCCGCCAGCGAGGTGGACAGCACGCGCAGCGCGTCGGCGTACCGGCCGATCCGGTGGTAGGCGGCGCCCAGGCCGGTACGCGCCTGGGCCAGCGCGTCCGGTTCGGCGTGCGCCGCCAGTGCCAGTGCCTGCTCGAAGTAGCCGACCGCCTCGGCCGGTGCCAGGTCGGCCAGCGCCTGCGTACCAGCCGCCGCGCAGGTCCCGAACACCCGGGCGGGGGACGCCTGCGTCGCGCCGCGCAGGTAGTGACCGGCCAGCGCGTACACCTGCCCGGCGCCACCGGACGGGTTGGCCTCCAGGGCGAGCGCGGCGCGCTGGTGCAGCCGGCTCAGTTCGGTCTCGTCGACGCCGTCGAGCAGCGCGGCGCGCAGCGACTCGTGCACGAACGCGTAGCGCGCCTCCCGGAACTCCAGCACACCCTGGCCGATCGCGGCGGCGAAGATCGCGTCCGCCGGTACCCGGTCGAACTCGCCGATCCGGGCGGCCAGGTCGGGCGCGAAGGACCGGCCGAGCACGGCCCCGGCGGCGAGCAGCCGCCGGGCCGGCGGGTCCAGCCGGTCCGCCCGGCGCCGCACCAGGTCCGCCATGTCCTCGAACGGCGCCACCCCGGCCAGCCCGTCGACGTCCAGGGTCCAGCCGTGCCACGCCCGCACGATCAGCCCCGCGTCCAGCACGCGGCCCAGGTGGTCGAGTGTCGCGGCCGGGATGCCGCCGCTGCCGTCCGCGAGCCGCTCGGCCAGCTCCATGTCGATGCGGACGCCGAAGGCCGCGTGCCGGATGAGCTCCGCCGTGCGGGCCCGGTCCAGCGGGGCCAGGCCCACCGTCAGGTCCACGACGCCGGTCTGGTCCAGTTCGTGCGGATCGGTCGCGGTGGCGACCACGAGCAGCGGCGCGTCCGGCAGCAGCGTCGCCATCTGGTGCAGCACCCGGCGGGTGCCGCCGTCCAGCCACTGCACGTCGTCCAGGCACAGCAACAGGCCCGCACCCTCCCGCGGATCCGCTCCGTTGGAGCTGGTGCGGGCCAGCTCGGCGAGGAACACGGCGACGGCGTGGGAGAACGCCTCGTGCCCCTCGTCGTCAACGGCCACCGACAGCGTGTCGGCCAGCGCCGGGGACAGCCGGGCGAGCAGCGGAGCGGCGTACCCGGCGGCCGCGCGCACCCGGTGCAGCAGCGCCGAACGTCGCGGTTCGGCCAGCTGTCGGCAGGCGGCCAGGTAGGCGTCGACCGCGGCGCGCAGTGGGGCCAGCGGCGGCGCGTCCCGGGCACACGCGGCGCGCAGCACGCCGAAGCCGTCGCCACCCACCCGGGTCGTCAGCTCGTCGAGCAGCCGGCTCTTCCCGCTGCCCGGCGCTCCGGACAGCAGCACGGCGCCGCCGTGCCCGTCCCGGGCGGTGTCCCAGCGCTCCAGCAGAGCGGCCAGCTCGCGGGCGCGGCCGGTCAGCGGTACCTGCCGTCGCTGGCCCGCCGGCTCGTCGAAGCGACCCAGCACCGGCGTCGCGTCCGGGGCCGCCGCGAGGATGCCGAGGTCGGCGATGAGACCGGCGCAGCTCTGGTACCGGTCCGCGGGCTCCTCGGCCAGCAGCTTGGCGATCACCCCGGCCAGCCCGGGCGGTACCGCGGAAGGCGGCGCGACCGGCCGCCGCCCGGCCACGCACTCCGCCATCACCCCACCGAGCGAGTACAGGTCGGCCCGCGCGTCGACGGCATCCGCGCCGACCCGCAAGCTCTCCGCGGAAGTCTCGACGCGGACCCGCAAGCTCTCCGCGGAAGCCTCGGCGCGGACCCGCAAGCTCTCCGCGGAAGCCTCGGCGCGGACCCGCAAGCTCTCCGCGGAAGCCTCTGCGCGGAACCGCAAGCTCTCCGCGGAAGCCGCGGCGCGGACCCGCAAGCTCCCCGCGGAAGTCTCGGCGCGGAACCGCAAGCTCTCCGCGGAAGCCGGCCGGGCGGCGAGCCCGAAGTCGGTCAAGCGGGCCCGGGCGTCCTCCTGTATGAGGATGTTCGCCGGCTTCACGTCGCCGTGCACCAG
>JBBWZQ010000062.1:0-6837 GCA_039649115.1 Micromonosporaceae bacterium
ACCGGCGACGGCGGGATCTACGCGATCGACGACACCTGCACGCACCAGGACGCGTCGCTCAGCGACGGGTGGCTCGACGGCTGCCAGGTGGAGTGCCCGCTGCACGGTTCCCGGTTCGACCTGCGCACCGGCGAGGTCGACGAGCCGCCGGCCCGGCTGCCCGTGCGCACCCACCGGGCCTTCCTCGACGGCGACACTGTCTACATTGAACTGTCGGCGAAGCCGTGACGCCCGGCCCGCGACGACGGCCCGACATCGCGAGGAGTACACCATGACCACCACCGGGCTGCCGGCCAGCCTGATCGCCACGCTGCCCGGCCGGGCGTACACGCAGGCGCACCTGTTCGAGGCGGAGCAGCGGCTGGTGTTCGAGTCCATGTGGTTCTGCGTGGCGCGCGCGGCGGACCTGGCCACCCCCGGCGCGTTCCGCACGGCGCAGGTCGGCCGGGAGAGCGTGCTGCTGACCCGGGCCCGGGACGGCGCGGTGCGCGCGTTCTTCAACGTCTGCCGGCACCGCGGTGCCCGGCTGTGCACGGAGGAGAGCGGCACCGTCGGCCGCGCGCTGCGCTGCCCGTACCACGCCTGGACATATGACCTGGACGGTCGGCTGATCGCCGCGCCCAACCTGGTGACGATGCCCGACGTGGACCGGCGGGCGTACGGGCTGCACGGCATCGCGGTGCGCGAGTGGCTCGGCTACGTCTGGGTGTGCCTCGCGGACGACCCGCCGTCGTTCGAGGACGAGGTGATCGGCGCCGCCACCGCGCGGCTGGGCGACGCCGGGGCGATCACCCACTACGACGTGGCGAACCTGGCGCTGGGCAGCCGGATCACCTACGACGTGCGGGCCAACTGGAAGCTCATCGTGGAGAACTTCCAGGAGTGCTACCACTGCGCCACGATCCATCCGGAGCTGGTCGAGGTACTCCCCGAATTCGCCAGCGGTTTCGCGGCACAGTACTACGTGGGGCACGGCGCGGAGTTCGGCGAGCAGGTCCAGGGGTTCACTGTGGACGGATCACCGGGCCTGCCCCGCATCCCGACCGTCACCGCGGAGCAGGACCGCCGGTACTACGCCGTCACGGTGCTGCCGCAGGTGTTCATCAACCTGGTGCCGGACCACGTCATCGTCCACCGGATGTACCCGATGGCCGCCGACCGCACCGTCGTCGAGTGCGACTGGCTGGTGCTGCCGTCGGTGGTGGCGGCGGGCGCCGACCTGCACCGCACGGTGGAACTGTTCGACCGGGTCAACCGCCAGGACTTCGACGCCTGCGAGCGCACCCAGCCGTCGATGAGCTCCCGCGTGTACGCCGGCGGCGGGGTGCTGGTGCCCAGCGAGCACCACCTCGGCGCGTTCCACGACTGGTGGCGGGCGCGCGTCAGCCCAGATGGCCCAGTCGATGACTGATCTCGTCGGCACCGGCGACGAGGACGGATGCCACCTCTTCCATCCGCGCGGCGGTGAAGCGGTACGCCGGCCCGGAGGCGCTGACCGCGGCCACCACCTCGCCGTGGTGCGCACGCACCGGCGCGGCCATCGCGTTGAGGCCCAGCTCGTACTCCTCGACCGTGGTCGCGTACCCGCGCTCCCGCGCGAGCGCCAGGTGCGTACGGAGTTCTGCCAACGTGGTCACAGTGGCTGGGGTAAAGCGGGTCAGCCCGGCGGCGGCCAGCAGGTCGGCGCGGCGGTCCTCGGCGAGGTGGGCGAGCAGCACCTTGCCGCTGGAGGTGGCGTGCAGCGGGGTCAGCTGGCCGACCCAGTTCTGCGCGCTGATCGCGGCGGCGCCGACCACCTGGTCGACGTTGACCGCGTAGTGCGCCCGCAGCACCGCGATGTTCACGGTCTCGCCGAGTTCCCGGGCCAGCCGCTCGCAGACCGGACGGCCGTGCCGGGTCACGTCCATCCGGGCGGACACGGCGCCGGCCAGGCGCAGGATGCCGAAGCCCAGCCGGTACTTGCCGCGGTCGGTGTCCTGCTCCACCAGGCCGCGCTCTTCCAGCGCGCCGAGCAGCCGGAACGCCGTCGACTTGTGCACCGAGATCTCCGCGGCGACCTCGGTCACCCGCGCCTCGCCCCGGCGGGCGAGGATCTCCAGGACGCTGATGGCCCGGTCGACCGACTGCACACCCCCCTGCATATCCTGCCGACTGTTGCTCATGGCGCAACCATACGGGACACACGAAAGAGGCATGGGTGTACGACTTCGTGATCGTCGGTGGTGGGTCGGCGGGCAGCGTGCTGGCCAACCGGCTGTCCGCTGACCCGTCGACGCGGGTACTCGTGCTGGAGGCGGGGCGCCCGGACTACCCGTGGGACGTGTTCATCCACATGCCCGCCGCGCTCACCTTCCCGATCGGCAGCCGCTTCTACGACTGGCGGTACGAGTCCGAGCCCGAGCCGCACCTGCACGACCGGCGCATCTACCACGCGCGGGGCAAGGTGCTCGGCGGGTCAAGCAGCATCAACGGCATGATCTTCCAACGCGGCAACCCGCTGGACTACGCGCGGTGGGCCGCCGACCCCGGCATGGAGACCTGGGACCACGCGCACTGCCTGCCGTACTTCAAGCGCATGGAGAACTGCCTCGCCGCGGCGCCGGACGACCCGTTCCGCGGGCACGACGGGCCGCTGGTGCTGGAGCGGGGACCGGCGACCAACCCGCTGTTCGGCGCATTCTTCGCCGCGGCGCGGCAGGCCGGGTACCCGCTGACCGACGACGTGAACGGGTACCGGCAGGAGGGCTTCGCCGCCTTCGACCGCAACGTCCACCGTGGACGGCGGCTGTCCGCGGCCCGCGCCTACCTGCACCCCGTCATGCGCCGGCCCAACCTCACGGTGACCACGCGCGCGATGGTGGCCCGGGTGCTGTTCGACGGCGCGCGCGCGACCGGCGTGGAGTACTCGGTGCGCGGCGGGCCGGTGCGCCGGGTGGCGGCCGGCGAGGTGGTGTTGTGCGGCGGTGCCATCAACTCGCCGCAGGTGCTGCAGCTCTCCGGCGTCGGCAACGCGGCGCAGCTGCGCGCGCTGGGCGTCGACGTCGTCGCCGACCTGCCCGGGGTCGGCGAGAACCTGCAGGACCACCTGGAGGTCTACGTCCAGTACGCGAGCCGGCAGCCGGTGTCCGTGCAGCCCTACCTGAAGTGGCGGTACCGGCCGTGGATCGGCGCCCGGTGGCTGTTCTGGCGCAGCGGTCCGGGCGCGACCAACCACTTCGAGGGGGGCGGGTTCGCGCGCGGCAACGCGGACGTCGGGTACCCGAACCTGATGTTCCACTTCCTGCCCGTCGCCGTCCGGTACGACGGGTCGGCACCGGCCGGCGGGCACGGCTACCAGGTCCACATTGGACCCATGTACTCGGACGCGCGCGGTTCGGTGAAGGTCACCAGCACGGATCCCCGGGTGCATCCCGCACTGCGCTTCAACTACCTGTCCACCGCGCGGGACCGCCGGGAGTGGGTGGAGGCCATCGCCGTCGCGCGGGACATCCTCAACCAGCCGGCGCTGGAGCCGTTCAACGGCGGCGAGATCTCGCCGGGACCCGCCGTGCGTACCGACGACGAGGTGCTGGACTGGGTGGCGCGCGAGGGCGAGACCGCGCTGCACCCGTCGTGCACCTGCCGGATGGGCACGGACGCACTCTCCGTCGTCGACCCGACTACGATGCGGGTTCACGGGATCGAGGGATTGCGGGTAGTGGATGCATCGGCTATGCCGTACATAACTAACGGCAACATCTACGCCCCGGTGATGATGCTCGCGGAAAAGGCCAGTGATCTGCTCCTCGGGCAGTCGTCGCTGCCCACGGAGCCGGTCGAGTTCTACCGGCATGCAGGGTCAGCACGAAGCTGACCGTTCGGCCATGCGAGGGTCGGCCTGACGGCTGCCTGCGCTGCCAGTCAGGCTGACCGTACAGTCACCTGCTGATGCGGGCACGCGCTGTATCGCGACCCGAAACGACGAATCAAACCCGCCGCGACGTTGGTTGCCAATTCTGATGCGGTCAACTGTCAAACGCCTGGAGGTGTGCGGTAAAAGCCATGGTCAGACATCGGCAGGCCACCAACCGCAAGCGTGGCGGCACCATCAGTGGCCGGTTGACCCGCGTCCTCGCGTTGCCCGTGCTGGCCGTCCTGGTCCTGCTGGGTGTCGTCGTGGTCGGCGACCTCGGCCAGTACCGGACCGCGAAGGCGACCAGAGCGTCCGTCGACCTTGCACTGTCCACACAGGACCTCGCGCAGGAACTGCAGGAGGAGCGCGGGCTGACCAGCGGCCTGCTCGGCGGCGACCAGGGCTTCCGGCCCGACCTGCCGGCCTCGCGCAAGCGGGTGGACGCCCAGCGGGCCAGCCTCGCGGCGCGGGCCACCTCCGGCGTGACCGGCGCGGACGGCGTGCGCACGGCGCTGTCGCAGCTGGCCGGACTGGACGGCGTCCGCGCGAAGGTGGACGCCCACAAGGTCACCCGCGCCGAGGCGTTCGGCTACTTCACCGGGCGCGTCGGCGCACTGTCCAGCGTGGACTTCGGGCTGGACCGCTCCGCCGACCCCGCGTTGCGGCGCGGTGTCGCGGCGCTGAGCGCGCTGTCCGAGACGAAGGAGTACACCGCGCAGGAGCGGGCGTACCTCAACGGCGTCTTCTCCGCCGGTGGCTTCACGGCGGGGGAGTACGCCCAGTTCGCCGCCATCCGCGCCGACCTCCAGTCGGCACAGGCACGCGCGAACGCCTACGCCACCCCGGCACAGCGGCTGCGCGCGATGCGCGTCACCACCTCCGGCGCGACGAGCGAGGCGCAGACGTTCGAGACCCGGGCGCTGGGCGCCTCGGACGGCCGGCTGCTGGTGGTCGACCCGCAGTCCTGGTGGTCGGCGCTGACCACGGTGCTCGACCACATCCGCGAGCTGCAGCAGTCCTTCGGCCTGGACATCCAGGACCGGGCCCGGCAACTGCGGAGCGACGCCACCCGGCGGCTGTCCATCCTGCTCGGGATCGTGGTGGCCTGCCTGGCCGGCGCGCTGATCCTGATGATCGTGGCTGCCCGCGCCATCACCGGACCGCTGGGCAGGCTCGCGGCCGAGGCCGACGCGGTGGCCAGCCGGCGGCTGCCGGAGGCGGTCGCCCGGGTGCAGTCGGCGTCGCAGGGCGATCCGATGACCCCGCCCGACCCGGTCCGGGTGCCGCGCCGGGCCAGCTCGGAGATCCACTCGGTGGCCGACGCGCTGGAGCGGGTGCAGGCCACCGCCTACACGCTCGCGACCGAGCAGGCGATGCTGCGGCGCACCACCACCGAGTCGCTGGCCAACCTGGGCCGGCGCAACCAGAACCTGCTGCGCCGCCAGATCGGCTTCATCACCAAGCTGGAGCAGGAGGAGAGCGACCCGTCGGGCCTCGCCGACCTCTTCGAGCTGGACCACCTGGCGACCCGCATGCGACGCAACGCGGAGAGCCTGCTGGTGCTCGTCGGCGAGGCGAGCCCGCGGCGGTGGGCGGCGCCGCTGCCGATCGCGGACGTGATCCGCGCGGCAGTGTCCGAAGTGGAGGAGTACCGGCGGGTGTCGCTGCGCCGCATCGACGACGCACACGTCGGCGGCGGGTACGTCACCGGGCTGGCCCACATGATCGCGGAGCTGGTGGAGAACGGGCTCGCCTTCTCCCCGCCCGACCTGGACGTGGAGATCCAGGGCCGGCACCTGGGCAACCAGTACCTCATCGCCATCACCGACCAGGGCATCGGCATGGAGCCCGAGGATCTGGCGCGGGCCAACGCGCGGCTGCGCGGCGAGGAGAACTTCCTCATGGCCCCGACCAGGTTCCTGGGCCACTACGTGGTGGGTCACCTGGCCGGGCAGATGTCGGTCGAGGTGCAGCTGAGCCCGTCGCCGGTCACCGGCATCACGGCGCGCGCGATGCTGCCGGCCGCGGTCCTCGCCACGGCGGGCCAACTGGACGCCCCGGGCGGCCCGCCGGCGCAGGCGCACCTCCCGACGGTGGTCGAGCCCATCGCCGAACCCGCCACGCGGCCGGCGGTCGTGCGGCCCGCCGCGGTGGTGCCGCCGCCGGTGCCCGGGGCACCCCAGCCGGTCGCCACCCACCTGGCGATCGGGGGACGCCCGGCACCGGTCGTGGAATACATCACGGTGCCGGCGGTGGGCCGGCCGGTCACGGTACCGGCGCCACCGGCGGATCTGCTCGATCCCCGGGTCCGCGCCGACACGAGCCGGCCCGAGATCGTCTCGGACCGCACCCGCAACGGCCTGGTGAAGCGGCCGGCGCGTGGCCGGCTCCAGCCGCCCACCGCTGTTGTGTCCAGTGTGGACAGCCAGGCGCGCCCCGGCACGCTGGACGAGTCCCCGGCACAGCTGCGCGACCGGCTGGTGTCGCTGCGCGCGGGAATCCTGCGCGGCGACACCGAGCGCCGGGTGGCACCAGAGAGGGGCAACATTGACCGTTGACGTCCACACCGAGGCCAACCGCTTCAACTGGCTGCTGGCCAACTTCGTGCGCGGTACGGACGGTGTGCGCGACGCGGTGGCCGTCTCCTCCGACGGCCTGCTGATCGCCACCTCCGACGGCCTGGACCGCACCGGCGCGGACCACCTGGCCGCCATCGTCTCCAGCCTGGCGAGCCTGGGGCGCAGCGCGTCCCGGCGCTACGACTTCGACGGGCTGAAGCTCATCATGATCGAGATGCGACGCGGGTTCCTCCTCGTCTCGGCGATCAACGGCGGTGCCTGCCTCGGCGCGCTGGCCGACAGCGGCTGCGATCTCGGCCTCATCGGGTACGAGATCGCGGTGCTGGCGGACCGCTTCGGTGACCTGCTCACCCCGTCGCTGATCAC
>JBBWZQ010000336.1:0-21597 GCA_039649115.1 Micromonosporaceae bacterium
TTCCAGCGCGCGACGGTGACCCGGGTCATCGCGGAGAACGCGGACGTCCGTACCTTCGTGCTCGCGCCACAGGAGGCGCCGTTCGCCTACCGCGCCGGGCAGTTCTGCACGTTCCGGGTACGGGTGAACGGCAGGGACCTGCTGCGGTCGTACTCGATGTCCAGCGCACCGGAGACCGACGCCGAGCTGATGACGACGGTCAAGCGGGTACCCGGCGGTGCGGTGTCCAGCTGGATGGTCGAGCACCTCGCACCCGGCGACGAGGTGGAGCTGACCCGCCCCCGGGGCGTGTTCTGCCTGCGCGAGGCCGACGCACCGCTGCTCGGGTTCAGCGGCGGCAGCGGGATCACCCCGATCCTCTCCCTGGCCAAGAGCGCGCTGGCCACCACCGGCTCCTACGTGTGCGGGCCGGAGCCGTTCATGGCGCTGGTGGAGTCCGCGCTGTCCGGGCCGGGCCGGGTGTTCAGCGAACGGTTCGGCGGCGCCCCGCTCCCCCCGGACGCCACCGCCAGGACCGGCCAGCCCGAGGGGACGGTGACCATCGTGCTGGGCGGCAAGCGGGTCTCGGTGCCCCGGCGGCCGGACGAGACGCTGCTGGAGAGCGCGCGGCGCGCCGGTCTCGCCCCGCCGTTCTCCTGCGAGGCCGGCAACTGCGCGACCTGCATCGCGAAGCTCACCGCCGGCGAGGTGAAGATGCGGGTCAACGACGTGCTGACCGGGGAGGAGATCGCCGACGGGTACGTGCTCACCTGCCAGAGCGTGCCGCAGACCCCGTCAGTCACCGTCCGGTACGAATGAACCCACCGGTGCCCGGACCGCCCCACCGCCACGCCGTCCTGAACTCTGCCGGCGCCGCTGTTGTCGGCACCCGGGTCATGGCAGGTTCCCCATCCGGCCCATCTCGCGCAGCGCTTCGATCACGCTGGCGATGTGCTCCCGCATCGCCGCCTCCGCCTGGACCGGATCGCGCGACCGGATGGCGGCGACGATCCGTTCGTGCTGCGGCAGCGAGATGGCCGGCCGCCCGGGCAGCAGCGAGAGCATGTACTGGTGCCGGACCAGTTGGCCGCGCAGGGTCTCGATGATGCCGTCCGCGGCACGGTGCCCGGCGATGCGCCGTACGGTCGCGTGCAGCCGCTGGTTGAGGTCGCTGTACCGCCGGAACTCGCCAGCCGAGACGGCACGGCGCATCAACAGGCCGATCTCGTCGAGCTCGCTGGCCTCCTCGTCGCCGATGCGCGTCGCCGCCCGGGCGGCGACCAGGCCCTCCAGCACCATCCGCACCTCGGTGATCTCGATCGCTTCGTCGAGGGACACCTTGCGGACCTGGGCGCCCCTGTTCCGCTGCACGTCGACGAGGCCTTCGCCGGCGAGGTCCTGCAGGGCGGCGCGAACATTGAACCGGCTCGCGCCCAGCCGCTCGCACAGCTGCGCTTCCACAAGGCGCTCGCCGGGCAGGTACTCACCGCGCAGGATCGCCTCCCGCAAGGCGTCCCGGGCCTTTGCGGCGGTCGAGGCTACGGCCGCAGTGTCCACGCGCCGGCCCTCCCGCGGTTGCGCTCGCTCTCGCCCTGAGGCGCCAGAAGCATATCCGTCGGGTCCCCGGTGCGCTTCGCCCGTTGGATGCGGCATCGCTTCTCCTCCCACCGGCCGCTGCGCCCGGCGCCGCGCACTCCGTGGTACCAGCTCGCCGAACTGGTTGGGGGAACGTTAAGGGCCGGCGACAGGATTGTCAACGATCCACTAGGCCCACAGCTTCGCTGACCGCCCAGTATTGTCGGCTTTCACCTCTGGGGCTGAGCATATTGTTGACAATCTTATGGCGAGCTGGTTGAGTCCGAACAGGAGGTGCCGATGCCCGCTCAAGCGCTGCTGGTTCTGACCGCCCACCCGGGCGACTTCGTGTGGCGGGCCGCCGGAGCCATCGCGCTCGCGGCGTCCCGCAGCGGGCGCGTCGTGATCGGGTGCATGAGCTTCGGCGAACGCGGCGAGTCCGCGAGCCTGTGGCGCAAGGGGTACAACCTAGAGGCCGTCAAGGCGCACCGGCGCGCGGAGGCCGACCGGGCGGCCACCGTCCTGGGTGCCGAGATCCGCTACTTCGACGCCGGCGACTACCCGCTGACCGAGACACCGCGGCTGCTGGCCGGCCTGGTCGCGCTGTACCGCGAGGTGCAGCCGGCCGTGGTGCTCACTCACGCGGCGGCCGACCCGTACAACGGGGACCACGCGACCGCGCACGCCATCGCGATCAAGGCCCGCATCCTTGCCCAGGCGCCGGGTGTCGAGGGTCCGGGCGAGGTCATCGGCGCGCCGCCGGTGTTCTGCTTCGAGCCGCACCAGCCGGAGCAGTGCGGCTTCGTTCCGGACGTCCTGCTGGACATCACGCCGGTGTGGGAGCGCAAGTGCGACGCCATGCGGGTACTGGGCGCGCAGAGTCACTTGTGGACGTACTACACGGATCTGGGCCGGCGCCGCGGCATGCAGGCCACCCGCAACTCGGGACCCAACCTGGGTATCCCCGGGGAGGCCTATGCCGAGGCGTACCAGCGCGTCTACCCGCAGGTCACCGGAGAGCTCGGGTGACCGGCCACCGGGTGGTGCGTACCATCCCCCGCCCCGACCCGGACCGGGTGGCCGGCCTCGCCGAGGTGGGTGTGTCCACTGTGCACGAGGCTCAGGGGCGCCGCGGGGCGTTCGGCACCGCGATCCGCCCGATCCAGCAGGACATCCGCGTCGCGGGCCCGGCCGTCACGGTCTCCTGCCAGGCCGGCGACAACCTCATGCTGCACGCCGCGGTGGAGGTGTGCCGCCCCGGGGACGTCCTGGTCGTGGTGACCACGTCCCCGTCCACCGACGGCATGCTCGGCGAACTGCTCGCCACCTCGCTGGCCGCGCACGGCGTCGTCGGCGTGGTCATCGACGCGGGCGTGCGCGACGTCGCGGTGCTGCGCACGATGCGCTTCCCGGTGTGGGCGCGGGCGATCAGTCCACAAGGTACGGTCAAGGCGAGCCCCGGGTCGGTGAACGTTCCGGTGGTGTGCGGCGGCCAGCCGGTGTCACCCGGTGACGTGGTCGTGGCCGACGACGACGGCGTCGTGGTGGTTGCCCGGGAAGACGTGACCACGGTCCTGTCCGCCGCCCGGGACCGGGAGGCGGCCGAGACCGCCAAGCGTGCCCGGCTCGCCGCCGGCGAACTGGGACTGGACATGTACGGCCTGCGATCGCTGCTCGCCGACCTCGGCGTCAGGTACGAGGACGGCGCGCCATGACATCGGGCAGCCGGCGGCGCGGCATCCCGGTGATGGTGCTGCGCGGCGGCACGTCGAAGGGTGCCTACTTCCTGGCTGGCGACCTGCCCGCCGATCCAGCCCGGCGCGACGCGGTGCTGCTGGGCGTGATGGGGTCACCGGACCCGCGCCAGATTGACGGGATCGGCGGCGCCCACCCGCTCACGAGCAAGGTCGCGGTCGTGTCCGCCTCAGCACAGCAGGACGCGGACACGGACGTGGACTATCTGTTCCTCCAGGTACAGGTGGACAAGCCGATCGTCTCCGCCGAGCAACCGTGCGGCAACATCCTCGCGGGCATCGGACCGTTCGCCATCGAGCGAGGACTGGTCGAACCGGCCGGTCCGGTGACGCCGGTGCGGGTGCGCATGGTGAACACCGGTGCGGTGGCTGTCGTGCATGTCCCCACCCCGGGCGGTGTCGTGGCGTACGACGGCGGCACCGCCATCGCCGGGGTACCCGGGACAGCGGCGCGCATCGTCATCGACTTCCACGACACGGCCGGCTCCGTGGCCCCGGCGCTGCTTCCGTCCGGGTCTCTGGTGGACGAGATCGACGGGGTCGCCGTGACGCTCATCGACAACGGCATGCCGGTGGTGCTGATGGCGGCCGCGGAGTTGGGTGTCACCGGCTACGAAAGCCCCGCCGACCTGGAGTCCATGCCGGACCTGCTTACCCGCGTCGAGACGCTGCGGCTGCACGCCGGCCGGCTGATGGGACTCGGCGACGTGGCCACCGCGACGGTACCGAAGATGTGTCTGGTGGCCGAACCCGCGCACGGCGGCAGCCTGTGCACCCGCATGTTCATCCCGCACCGGGTACACGCGTCGATCGGGGTCCTCGCCGCCGTCTCCGTGGGCACCGCGGCGGCGATACCGGGTACCGTCGCGGCGCGCCGGGTGCGCCCGCCCGCCGATCCGGCGGTTCCGGCCGGGGTCGCGCGCCTGGAGCACCCGACCGGCTGGTACGACGTGGTCATCGAAACCGCCGTCGCGGACGGAGCGTCCGGCGGCGCCGGTATCCGGGTCGGCCGGTCGGCGGTGGTGAGCACGGCCCGGCTGCTCCTGGACGGCGTCGTGTTCCCCCGCACCGCGCCGGTGCCCGCGCGGTAGGCGGGAAACGCAGGACAGGACGGAGAGCCGTGTGACTGAACGGATTCGCGACATCGCCCATGTGTCGGCCGTGGAACTCTTCACGCCCGTACCCGAACAGAGCGTGGAGTTCTTCACCGACCTGATGGCGCTGGAGGTCGTCGCGCGCCGCGGCGACAGCGCGTACCTGCACACCTGGGACGACTACGAGGCGTTCACCGTGAAGGTCACCGGCGCGGCGGCCGCCGGCATCGGTCGTACCTGGCTGCGCGCGGCCAGCCCGGAGGCGCTGCACCGCCGGGTGCGGGTCATCGAGGACGCCGGCCTGGCTCACGGATGGAGCGACGACGAACCCGGTTACGGTCCGGTCTTCCAGTTCACCGATCCGGACGGCCATCGGATGGGCCTGTACTGGGACACCCACCGGTACGTGGCCGGAGCGTCGATGCGCCCGGCGCTGAAGAACCAGGCGGCCCGCTTTCCCGGGCGCGGTGCGAACGTGCGTCGCCTCGACCACGTCAACTACCTCGCCGCCGACGTCGCCGCGAACGGTGCCTTCCTCGCCGGCGTCCTCGGCGCCCGGCCGAGCGAGCAGATCGTGCTGGATGACGGTTCGCTGGGCGGTGTCTGGTACACCGTGACCGACAAGTCCTACGACCTGGTGTACACCGGCGACTGGACCGGCAGCCGGGGCCGGCTGCACCACGTCGCGTTCGCCACCGATACCCGCGACGACATCCTGCGCGCCGCCGACGTGTTCCTCGACGCGGGTACGCACATCGAGACCGGCCCGCACAAGCACGCCATCCAGCAGACGTTCTTCCTGTACGTCTGGGAACCGGGCGGCAACCGGATCGAGTTGTGCAACGCCGGTGCCCGGCTGCTGCTCGCTCCCGACCACGAAATGATCAGCTGGAGCCAGGCCGAGCGCGCCAAGGGCCAAGCGTGGGGGCTTAAAACCATCGACACGTTTCACACGCACGGCACGCCTGTCGTCGACGGAGTACCGAAATGACGATGCGGCGGCTCCCCGACACGCTCGCGGTACGCGTGATCGACGATGGGCGACTGGTGGATGTCTACCTGCCCGGCCATCCCTAGCGCAATCGCAATACGACGGTGCGGGAGTTGGTCATGTCCTGGACGGAGTACCGCGGGCCGGCGACGCCCTGGCCGCTCTCCTTGACACCGCCGTAGGGCATGAGGTCCGGGTGGTAGCTGGAGGTGTCGTTGACGATGACACCACCCATCTCCAGCCGGCGGGCGAACGTGAACGCCACGTCGATGTCCTGGCAGAACACCCCGGCCTGCAGGCCGAACCTGGTCGCGTTGGCGAGCGTCACCGCCTCGTCGAGCGACTCGACCGTCGCCATGGCAACCACCGGGGCGAATGCCTCCTCTGTGGACAGTCGCGCCTGGGGCGTCAGGCCGGTCAGCAGCGTCGGGGTGAGTACCGCGCCCGAGCGCACGCCACCCGCACACAGCTGGGCCCCGCTGGCGCGGGCGTCCTCGACGAGGTGCTGTGCGCGTCGCGCGCTCTCCTCGCTGATCACCGGACCGACGGCGGTACCCGGTTCGCGCGGGTCGCCGGAGCGCAGCGCCCGGACCAGGTCGCTGAGGCGCCCGGTGACCTCGACGGCGATGTCGCGGTGCACCAGCAGCCGCTGGACGGAGGTGCAGACCTGGCCGGCCTTGCGGTACCCGGCCCGGATGACCAGCGGCAGCGCGCGGTCCAGGTCGGCGTCGCGCCACAGCAGCGTCGGGCTGTTGGAGCCGAGCTCCAGTTGGGTGCGCGCCAGCCCGCAGACGGCGCGCAGGTGTCGGCCCACCTCGGTGGAGCCGGTGAAGCTGAGGTACCGGACGGCGGGGTGGCGAGCGACGCGGTCGCCGACCGTCTCACCCGGCCCGGGCAGCAGCTGGAGGCGCCTCGGCGGCAGGCCGGCTTCGAGGAGGGCGCGGGCGAGCGCGACGGCGCTGAGCGGGGTCAGCTCGGCGGGCTTGAGGACCACCGAGTTCCCGGCGGCGAGCGCGGGTGCGAGCTTGTGCGCGACGGTACTGAGCGGGGCGTTGAACGGCGTGATCGCGGCGACCACCCCGACGGGTACCCGCTGGGTGAAGCACAAGGAGCTCTCCTGCCCCGGTACCGCGTGGACCGGTACCATCTCGCCGGTCAGCCGCTCGCCTTCCTGCGCGGACAGTTCGAACACGGCGAGCGTGCGGTCCAGCTCGGTGTGGCCGTCCGTGGGCGTGAAGCCGGTCTCCGCCACGTAGTTCGCCACGATGTCCTCGCGCCACTGCGACAGGTGTCCGGCCGCGCGGCGCAGGATCGCCGCCCGGGCGGTGACGGGCAGGTCCTCGGCGGCTGCCTCGGCGGCGGCGCACAGGGCCGTGTCGACCTGGTCCGGGTCGGGCACCGCCAGCTCGGTCACGGTTTCGCCGGTGTACTTGTCGAGCACGGCCAGGCGCTCGGCGCCGCGTACCCAGGCGCCGTCGACCAGCAGGCCGGTGACCCCGGTGACATCGAGTCGCATGTGGACTCCCGACAGAGGTGGAGGCGGCGTCGCGCCCCCGCCCGCGCCTTGACCAGCAGAACCGGATGCTACATAGTGGGCATCCTAGAGCGCAACATGTTGCGCATAGCGCATCATGAGGAGGGATGTGCGGGTGGCTTCGCGACAGGTTGGATGGGGCTTCGTGGGTTCCAGCGGTTGGGTGGCGAGCCGGTTCGCGCCCAGCGTGCTCGCCGCCGGGCACCGGGTGGTGGGTGCGTTCGGTTCGTCCGCCGAGGGCTCGGCCCGCTTCGCGGAGCGCTTCGACGCCACGCCGTACCCGAGCCTGGCCGCGCTGCTGGCTGACGACGCGGTGCAGGTGGTGTGGATCGGTTCGCCGTCGGACGCGCACCCCGCGCACGCGCGGGCCGCGGCGGTGGCCGGCCGCGCCGTGCTGGTCGAGAAGCCGGTGGCGGTCGACGCCGAGGAGGCCACCCGGTTGGCTCAGGACCTTTCCGGGGTACCGGTCGCCGTGGGCGTCGGGTTCCAGCACCGGTTCAACCCGGCGGTCGAGGCGGTGGCCGCGGCGCTGGCTGACGGGCGCGTGGGTACCCTCTCGTCGCTGGTGATACAGCACGGCTTCGCCGGGCCGCCGCGCCCCACCCCGTGGCGTACCGAGCCGGAGCGCAGCGGCGGCTGGAGCATCGCCGATCTCGGCACACACCTCATCGACATCGCGCGGGACCTGCTCGGCGAGGTCGAGTTCTGGTCGGCGCGCCTCACCTCACCCGGCCGCGGTCTGCCCGTCGACGACCTGTCCTGGCTGATGCTCGCCCATGGCGAGGCGACGGTTGTCCTCCGCGCCGGCACCGGTGCGCAGGCCCCCGCGTCCTCCATCGAGGCGAGCGGTACCGACGGGTGGGTGCGGGTGACGGACTTCTGGACCGGTGCCGGGCGGCTGACCGACTCCACGGGGCGCGACGAGCCGATCGCGCCGGTGGACCTGTACGCGGCCCAGGTACGTGCGTTCTCCCGGGTGCTCGACGGTGCGGCGTGGCCAGGCGCGAGCCTGCGCGACGGGGTACGCGTGGCGCAGTTGTGTGACGCGGCCCGGCGGTTCAGCGCTGAGCGCGTGACCGCCGGGTGACCGGCATCGGGTCCTCCGCCCCGCGCCGCGCGCCACCGATCGCCTCGCTCGCCTGCGCGGCGGCCTCCCGCACCAGCACGGCCAACTCGGCGAGCGCGGATTCGGTCAGCCGCAGGGCCGGTCCCGACAGGCCGAGGCCGGCGACCACGACGCCGTCCGCGTCGCGGATCGGCGCGGCCACGCACCGCAGGCCGGGCTCCAGCTCCTCGTTGTCCGTGGCGTAGCCGCGGGCCCGGATCTCGGCCAGCTCGCGCAGCAGGGCGGCGACCGAGGTGGTGGAGTTCGGTGTCCTCGCGGCCAGCCGGCGGCCCTGGAACAGGTGGCGTACCCCGGGACTGTCCAAACCGGACAGTAGCGCCTTGCCGATGGAGCTGCAGTAGGCGGGCGAGCGCTTGTTGACGTGGCTGTGCATGCGCACCGTGTGCCAGCCGTCGACGACCGCGATGGTCAGCGCATCGGTGCCGTCCAGGATGCCGATGTGGCCGGTTTCCCCGGTCTTGTCGACCAGCCGGCGCAGCGGTCCCAGCGCCTGTTGCGTGACGTCGTTGTCGCGGCCGGCCAGCCGGCCCAGCCGGATCAGCTCGGGGCCCAGCCGGTACTGCCCGGCGTCGGCGGTGCGGGTGAGGAAGCCCATCGCGTGCAGCGAGGCGGCGAGCCGGGAGGCGTTGCTGCGGTGTACCCCGATCTCCCGGGCTATCTGCGACACGCCGAGCACCTGCCGGTCATCGCTGAACATGCGCAGGATCGCGAGCCCGTGCAGCAGTGCGTTGACGAGTTCGCCGCGCGGAGCCTCCGGTGGGGTCTGCGGTGCGGTGGCGCTCGCGTCCGACCTGGTGTACATGACTGCTGACCATACGCCAGCGGCCGGTGGCCCGGCAACGACAGGTGTTGCGCTATACGCACGCCCTTGCGCAGGGCGCGATGCTGTGGCACCGTCTGCTCCATTCGAAGGGAGCGCGGTCATGGCCGGTCGGGTGGAGGTTCTCGTCGCGGGTAGCGGCGCGGCCGGCCTGACCGCGGCACTGGTCTGCGCGGCGAACGGGCGGCGGACGCTG
Source organism: Micromonosporaceae bacterium (assembly GCA_039649115.1). Taxonomy (GTDB): domain Bacteria; phylum Actinomycetota; class Actinomycetes; order Mycobacteriales; family Micromonosporaceae; genus DATEJJ01. Next base: position 9,070 of record JBBWZQ010000336.1, read on the forward strand.
GTGTGTGACGCGTCCGCAGACCTGGGGGGCACCAGCGCGCTGTCCGGCGGCCGGGTCTGGGTGCCGGGCAATCACTTCCAGCGGCAGCCACGGGCGGACCGGCAGGCCGCCGCGGGCTACCTGGCCGGCATCTTCGATCCGGGCCAGCGCCGGATGTCCGACGCGTTCCTGGACGCCGCGCCGGCCATGGTGCGTTTCGTCGAGGGGCACACGGCACACCGGTTCGCGCCGTGTCCCGATTACCCGGACTACCATCCGCATCGGCCCGGCGCCACGCTCGGCGGGCGCTGCCTGGACGCGCGGCCGCTGTCCCTGGACGGGCTGCACCCGCTCGTCGATCGGGTACTGATGCCGCACGGATACCTGCCGATGACGCACGCCGAGTGGGCGGCGTGGCGCTTCCCGCCGCGCTTCGACTGGGACCTGCTGGGCCGACGCGCCGCCGAGCGCGTCGTGACGAGCGGGGTCGCGCTGGTCTGCGCTCTCCTGGACGGCGTGCTCCGCGCCGGCGGGCAGATCGCGGCCGGGCACCGCCTGGTCGACCTGTCGGCCAGCGGGCACGGCGGGTTCCGCGGCACGCTGGCGTTGGCGGACGGCGGGCGCGGCACGGTCGACGCGGGCACGGTCGTCCTCGCCACCGGCGGGTACGACCAGGATCCCGCGCGCCGCCGCCGGTACCTGCCCGCGGCGGTGGCCGCCTCCGGGTCGGCACCGTCCAATGTGGGCGATGCGTTGGACATCTGCGCGCGCCTGGGCGCCCCGCTCACCAACCTCGGCCAGGGGTGGTGGATGCCGATGCTGGCCGGGGAGGAGACGGACGGGGTACCGGCGTACCGGGCGCTCATCCGGGAGCGGGGCGCGCCGCGGCAGATCGTGGTGGACCGCTCCGGGTACCGGTTCGTCGACGAGGCCGTCCCGTACCACGAGTTCTGCAAGGCAATGCACGAGACGGACAGTGCCGAGGCGTACCTCATCCTCGACGAGGGGTACCGGCGGCGCTATGCCCTGCCCGGCGTGGCGCCGGACCAACCGGTACCCGGCTGGGTGGCGACCGCGGCCAGCCCGGCCGGACTCGCCACGGTTCTGGGCGTGCATCCGGCGGGCCTGGCCGACCAGGTCCGGCACTGGAACGCGGCCTGCGCGCGCGGCGTGGACGACCAGTTCGGCCGCGGCGCCAACGCCTACGACCGCTACTACGGGGACCCGTCCCTGGCCGGCAACCCCAACCTCGGACCGCTGGACGAGCCGCCGTACTACGGCATGCGTGTGCTCGCCGGCACGATCGGCAGCAAGGGAGGCCCGGTCACGGACGCCGACGGCCGGGTCCTCGACGCCGCGCACCGGCCCATCCCCGGCCTGTTCGCGGTCGGCAACGCGGCAGCGTCCTGGACCGCGGACGGATACCCCGGTCCGGGCGCGACCCTCGGCATCGGCATGGCAATGGCGTTCCGCGCCGGACGGGCCATCGCGGCCGGCGCCCCGGCGCTCGTGCCGGCGCGCACGTCAACACCGCAGCACGTGGACTGACACCCCCAAGCACGTTGGTGCTTGCAGTCACCGGAGGTTGAGAGAGATGGCAGCACGGCGTGCCGGCACGTTCCGGCGCAGATTCGGCGTCGCGCTCGGCGCGGCCGCGTTGGCGGCGGGCAGCCTTGCCGGGTGCGGCCAGTCCGGCACCGGCGGCGGTACACCGGAGATCCGCATCGGCCTGCTGTTCCCCACGACCGGCGGCATGGCGTCCCTCGGCACGGACCAGAGCAACGGCGTGAAGCTGGTGCTGGAGTGGGCCAACGCGCACGGCGGCGTCTCCGGTACAAAGATCAAGATCTTTGAGGGAGACTCGCAGAGCAACCCGGGCGTCGCGGCGACCGTCGCGCAGCGGATGATCGACCAGAATCAGGTACAGGTCATCGTCGGCTCCTACGCCTCCGGCATCGCCCAGGCGATCGCGCCCGTGGCCCAGCGCAACCGGGTGGTGCTCTGGGAGGTCGGTGCCGTGGCGCCGACCGTCGCGCAGGCCGGGGACCGGTACTTCGTGCGTACCGTCGGCGCGTCGACCACGTACGCGGCCGCCGATCTCGACTTCCTCGACGGCTTCCTCGCCGCCAAACTGGGCAAGCCGATCGACCAGATCCGGGTCGCGATCGCGCACGAGGACGGTCCGTTCGGCACCAGCGTCGGCCAGGCGCTCGTCGCGCAGGGCAAGGCGAAGAACCTCAACGTCGTGGCGCAGGAGGCGTACCCGGAGACGTCGGCCGACCTGACCCCGGTGGTACTGCGGCTGAAGGCGACCAACCCGGACGTCCTGCTGATCTCACCGCTGGTCGCCTCCACGCCGCTGTTCTGGCAGGCGGCACGCACCCAGAACTTCAACGTGAAGGCCATCATCGGCTCGGCCGGCTTCAGCTCGTCCACGTTCGTCAAGAAGTTCGGCGCCAAGGGCGTCGAGGGCGTGTACGACGTGGAGCCGCCCGCGGTGGCGCACATGAACAGCGCCAACCTGACAGCCGACGCCAAGCAGCTGCTCGACGAGCTGCGTACCCAGTTCACGTCGACATTCGGCCACGATTGCCTGGTGCACTGCGGCGACGGCCTGGGTGGCGGGTACATCCTCGTCAAGGACGTGCTGCCGCGCGCGGTGGCCGCGGGCGCGGTGACCGGCGACTCGATCCGCGCCGCCGCCGCCAAGACGGACATCGCCGCCGGCGGTACCCCGCAGGGATTCGGCGCGAAGTTCAGCGACAGCGGCGAGAACGAGCGGGCCAGGTCGGTCATCATGCAGTGGCAGAACGGCGCCCTCGTGGTGGTGTATCCCAAGGAACTCGCGATGGCCGATCCGGTCTACCCGATGCCCACCTGGGACCAGCGGTAGCGCCAGGCCTACGTCGGGAGAAGCCATGCAGCTCGCCTCGGCCGCCGCCAGCGGCATCGCTCTCGGTGCGATCTACGCGCTGGTGGCGGCCGGCCTCAACCTCATCTTCGGCGTGGTCAAAATCATCAACTTCGCCCAGGGTGCCATGCTCACCGTCGCCCTCTACGGCGTCTACCTGCTCGACACGCACCTGGGCATCAACCCGTACCTCACCCTGCCGGTGGTCGTGGTGGCGATGGGCGCGCTGGGCTACGTCGTCCACATCGGACTCATCGACCGGGTACTGGGCAAGGAGCGGGCCAGCCAGCTGCTCATCACGTTCGGGCTCGCCATGGCGCTGAAGAACGCGTGCCTGGCGGTGTTCGGCGCCGACCACCTCTCGGTGACCGTGGCGTTCGGGTCCCGCGTGGTGGACCTGGGCGGCGTGCGGGTCACCGTGGCCAGCCTGATCGCCCTGGGCGGCGCGGCACTGACCATGGCGTTCCTGTACGGTTTCCTGCACCGCACCCGCGCCGGTACCGCCATCCGCGCGGTGGCGCAGCAGCCGGACTCGGCACGGCTCGCCGGCATCAACGCACGGCAGATGTACGCGCTCGCCTTCGCGATCGGCACCGCGCTGGCGGGCGTCGCCGCGGTGCTGATGTCGCCCATCTACGCCATCGAACCCGACATCGGCGACGCGTTCGGCGTGATGGCGTTCATCGTGGTGATTCTCGGCGGCCTCGGCAGTGTCTTCGGTGCCGCCGCCACGGCGCTGCTCATCGGCGTCGCGCAGAGCGTGTTCGCCACGATGATCAACGTCCAGATGTCCACGGCCTTCGTCTTCCTCGTGTTCATCGTCCTCATGATCGTGCGACCGAACGGGCTGTTCGGCCGCACCACCCGGGTGGCGTGATGGCGGCGCGGACCTCCCTTCCGGCACCGGACCTCGCCGCGCCCACCGTGCGGCTGCGCAGCCGCGGGCTGGTCGAAGCCGGTCCGGTGGCGGCCGGCGCCGCCACCCTGGTGCTCGCCGCCGCCGTCGCGGTGCCGTTCCTGCCCGGCATCCCGTTCTACTACCTCCAGGTGGGCATCCTCATCTTCTGGTACGGCATGCTCGGCACCGGTTGGACGATCGCCGGCGGATACGGTGGCATGCACTCGATCGGGCACGCCGCGTTCCTCGGCACCGGCGCCTACACGTCCACGCTGCTCGCCGTGCACTACCACCTCAGCCCGTGGCTCGGCATGCTCGCCGGCATGGGCCTCGCCGCGGCGCTCGCCCTGCTGATCGGGTACCCGTGCTTCCGCTTCGGCATCCGGGGCGACTACTTCGCACTGGTGACCGTGGCCCTCGGCGAGGTCATGTACCAGGTGGCCAACGGCGCCACCCCGCTGACGAAGGGCGCGCAGGGCCTCGCGCTGCCCTACACCGGCGCCTCGGCACTGGACTTCCAGTTCTCCGCGAGGTCCACGTTCTACTACGTGGTGATGGCGATGTGGCTGGTGACTCTCGGGGTGGCTTACCGGCTGCGCCGCTCCCGCCTGGGTTTCCAACTTGTCGCGGTGCGCGACGACGAGATCGCCGCGGCCCGCGGTGGCATCCACGTGTCCCGGCGCAAGCTCACCGCGCTGGCCGTGAGCGCCGCCATCGCCGCCGCGGCCGGTACCTTCTACGCCCAGTTCATCCTGTTCATCGATCCCGGCTCGGTCTTCGGCATCACGCTGTCGGTGCAGATCGTGCTGATGGCGGTGCTGGGTGGCATGAACAGCTACCTCGGTGGGACGGTCGGCGCGTTGCTGCTCGTGCCCTTGTCCCAGTACCTGTCCACGAGGCTGGCCGGCCACCCCGGCGTGGACCTGGTGATCTACGGCCTGGTGCTGGTCGCGCTGATGCTCTACATGCCATATGGCATCCTCGGGCTGCTGCGCCGCGCACCCCGCTGGCGGAGCGTGATCGGATGGTAGGCGACCCCATTCTTTCGGTACGGGGCGTCGACAAGTCCTTCGGCGGGCTCCGCGTGCTCCGCGACGTCGGCCTGGATGTCCACAGTGGAAGCATCACCGGCCTGGTCGGGCCCAACGGTTCCGGCAAGAGCACGCTGTTCGACGTCATCACCCGGTACCTGCCGTGCGACGCCGGCGAGGTCAGCCTCGCCGGCGAGTCCCTGCTCGGGCTCGCACCGTACGAGGTGTCCCGGCGCGGGCTGGCGCGCACGTTCCAGCTCACCCGCGTGTTCGCCAACCTCACCGTCGCGGAGAACGTGCTCGTCTTCGCCGAGGGTGGCCAGGACGGGGAGGGCAAGGCGCACGCGATGCTGGAGTTCGTCGGGCTGCTGCGGCTGGCCGGGCAGGAGGCCGCCCGGCTGTCGTACGGGCAGCAGAAGCTCCTGGAGATCGCGCAGGTCCTCATGCTCGACCCGCGCGTGCTGCTGCTCGACGAACCGATGGCCGGCATCAATCCGGCCCTGGCCGACGAACTCGTGCAGCGGCTGTGCGAGCTGCGCGGGCGCGGCCTGGCGCTGCTGCTCGTGGAGCACAACATCCCCGTCATCCAGCGCATGTGCGACACGGTGGCGGTCCTCGCGGCCGGCAGCGTGATGGCATGCGGCAAGCCGGACGAGGTACTCGCCGACCGCGGGGTCAGGGAGGCGTTTCTCGGTGACTGACACCATGCTGCGCACCCGGGGCCTGGTCTCCGGGTACGGCCGGATGCAGATACTGCACGAAGTGGACGTCGAAGCACCGCGCGGCGGGATCACCACCGTCATCGGGCCCAACGGCTCCGGCAAGAGCACGTTCCTGAAGACCGTCGCGGGGCTGGTGCGCACCTGGCGCGGCAGCACCCTCCTCGCCGGTGAGGAGATCGCCGGGCGCCCCGCGCACGCGCTGGTGCGCCGCGGCCTGTGCATGGTGCCGCAGGGCCGGGTGGTGTTCCCCTTCCTCACCGTCGAGGAGAACCTGCGCATGTACGGGTACCTGGTGCGCTCGGAGCGCGAACTGCGGCAGCGCACCGAGCACGCCTACGAGTTCCTGCCGGTGCTCGGGCAGCGGCGGCGGCAACTGGCCAACACCCTGTCCGGCGGCGAGCAGGTGATGCTGTCCATCGCGAAAGTCATCATGCTGCGCCCCCGGCTGCTGCTGCTCGACGAGCCGTCGCTGGGGCTGTCCCCCAAGATGATCGACCTCGTGTACGAGAAGGTCGTCGAGCTGGCCGGCCAGGGGCTGACCACGATGATCGTCGAACAGAACGTCCGCAAGGCGCTGGCCGTCGCCGACCACGTGGTCGTGCTCGTGCTCGGCCGGCTGCGCTACCAGGGCGACGTCGCCCGCCTCGAACGCGAGGTCGACCTCGGTCGGCTGTTCGTCGAGGGCAAGAGCTGAGATTCGTCGAGGGCAAGAGCTGAGGAAGGGAAGCGACCATGCCGTTCCTGAACGAGGCGGACACCGAGTGGCACGAACCACCGGGACACTTCGGCGCGTACTCCCGGTACCTGGTGGGACCCGAGCGCGGCAGCCGCTACTTCGACTTCCGGACCTCCCGCTACCCCACCGGCGGGTACGTCGCGCCGCACGCGCACGACGTCGCCGAACAGGTCTACTACTTCACCTCCGGTACCGGCCGGGCGGAGTGCGGCGACGAGACCCGCGAGGTGGGGCCCGGCGACGTGATGTTCGTACCCGCCGGTGTCCGCCACGGTCTCGTGTCCACAGGTAACGGTGAACTGAGTTTCATCGTTGTGACATCGCCACCCGACATCGCGCGTTGAGCCGAAATGTCCACAGTGGAGAACACGGCCACGGTACGGGTCATCGCCTTCTGGCGGGCGGCGCCCGGGCGGCAGGAGGCGGTACGGCAGATCCTGTCGGAGCTCGCGAGCGCCACCCGGCGTGAACCGGGCTGCCTGCGCTTCGAGGTGCTGGAGGCGGTCGACCAGCCCGGCAGCTACGTCCTGCTGGAACAGTACGCGGGCGGCGGCGGGCATGCGGCCCACCTGGCCACCGCGCACTTCCGGACTCTGGTGCTGGAGCGGGCGGTGCCCCTGCTGCAGCACCGGGATGTCCATCCGTACCAGACGTTGGAGAGGCAGACAGCATGAGTGGCCGTAGGGGCGGCGAGATCATTGTCGAGTACCTCGTGCGGGAGGGCGTGCCGTACGCGTTCGGCATGTGCGGGCACGGGGACATCGGCCTGCTCGACGCGCTTCTCGACCGGCAGCAGGAGATCAGTACCATCTCGGTGCACCACGAGTCGGTGGCCGGCTTCATGGCCGACGCCTACTTCCGCATCCGGCACCGGCCGGTGGTCACGTTCACCTCCTGCGGCCCGGGCTCGGCGAACCTACCGGTGGCGCTGGGCTCCGCGCTGATGGACTCCTCGGCGTTCCTCGCCATCACCGGAAACGTCGCCACCAGCCAGTTCAACCGGGGACCGTTCCAGGAGACCGGCCGGCACTACCAGGCGGACTTCCCGTCGGTGGTGCGGCCGTACGTCAAGCGCAGTTTCCAGGCCAGCCGGCCGGAGCAGCTACCGCTCATGCTGCGCCAGGCGTTCGCCACGATGACCCAGGGCCGCCCCGGGCCGGCGCACCTGGACGTCCCGCTGAACGTGTTCGTGGAGACCACCGATGCCGAGATACCCGAACCGTCACTGTGGCGCCACGGCGTCTCCGCCCGGTCCGCGGCCGCCGACGACGACGTGGCAGCCGTCCTCGACGCGCTGGTCGACGCGGACCGGCCGCTGATCGTCGCCGGGCACGGCGTGGAGCTGGCGGGAGCACCGGCCCGGCTGGCGGAGTTCGCCACCGGGGTGGGCATACCGGTGGTGCACACCCCGCTCGGCAAGGGTGTGCTGGACGCCCGCTCGCCGCTGTCGCTCGGCGCGACCGGCCGCAACGGCACCTACCAGGCCAACCGGGCCGCCCGCTCGGCCGACGTCATTCTGGCCCTGGGTACCCGCTTCGACGACCGGGCCACCAGTTCGTGGCTGCCCGGATACACCTACGCCATCCCGCCCACCCGCCTGCTGCACGTGGACATCGACCCGAGCGAGATCGGCCGCAACTACCCGGCCACACTGGGTATCCTCGCCGACGCGGACACGTTCCTGACCCAGTTGCTGCGCGCGTTGGCCAGCCGGCGGGTCCTCGGCGACTGCGAAAAGCTGCGCCCGGACCACCCGCCGCGCGCCCGATGGCGGGCCGAGACCCGCGACTGGGCAAAGCAGTGGCAGCACCTCGTGACCGCGCACCGGGACAGCGACGCGCAGCCGATCCGCCCCGAACGGCTTCTCGCCGACCTGCGCGCGGTGCTGCCCGAGGACGGCATCCTCGTCAGCGACGTGGGTGTGCACCACAACTGGATAGTCCAGGAGTGGCCCGCGTACCAGCCGGGCACGCTGCTGCACAGCTGGGGCTTCGCCTCGATGGGCTTCGGGGTGGCGGGCAGCCTCGGCGCCAAGCTCGCCGCGCCGCAGCGGCCCGTCGTCGCGGTCGTCGGCGACGGCGGTTTCCTGCTGATGCCCAGCGCGGTCGCCACCGCCGTGCAGTACGGCATCCCGGTGGTCTGGGTCGTGTGGAACAACCGGGGCTTCATCTCCATCCGGGACCAGCAACAGGCGTACTTCGGCACGGATCGCGTGCTGGCCACCGACTTCCTGACCGCGCGCACCGGCGAGCCGTACACCGCGGACTACGCCGGCATGGCCCGCTCGATGGGTGCCGACGGGCACCTGGTGCTGCGGCCGGACGAGTTCGCGGGGCAGCTTGAGGCGGCACTGCGCGCGGGCCGGCCCACGGTGTTGGACGTGCGCGTGGACGCCGACGCGCGGACACCGGCGGCCGCCACCTGGGACCTGCCGCCCCTGCCGCACCCCGCGCCCACCTTCGGCTGGCCCGACCCGGCGGCCCGGAGCCAGCCGTGAGGCCGCGCCGGGCCGCGCCGGATCCCGTCTGGGACCAGGCCTGGGACGTGGTCGTGGTCGGCGGCGGCAACGCGGCCTTGGTCAGCGCGCTCACCGCCACCAACGCCGGCGCCCGGGTACTGCTCCTGGAACGCGCGCCGGTCGCCATGCGCGGCGGCAACAGCCGGCACACCCGCAACATCCGGTGCGTGCACCGGGACGCGGACGGCTACACCACCGGCGGGTACAGCTTCGACGAACTGTGGCACGACCTGTGCGGCGTGGGCAGCGGGCCCAGCGACGAGGCACTCGCGCGGCTGACCGTGCGCGCGTCGCAGGCGGTACCCGACTGGATGACGCGGCACGGGGCGCGCTGGCAACCGGCGCTGCGCGGCACGCTGCACCTGTCCCGCACCAACCGGTTCTTCCTCGGCGGCGGCAAGGCACTGCTCAACAGCTACTACCGCCAGGCACAGCGGGCCGGCGTCACCGTCCGGTACGAGTGCACAGTGGACGGTCTCGACCTGGCCGGCGCCGCGTGCACGGGGCTGGTGGTGCACACCCCGGACGGCGAGCACCGGGTCCGTGCCGGCGCGGTCGTGTGCGCCAGCGGCGGCTTCGAGGCCAACCTCGAATGGCTACGCCGGTACTGGGGCGACGCCGCGCTCAACTACCACGTGCGCGGCCCGGCGTACAACGACGGTACCGTCCTGGCCCGGCTGCTCGACGCGGGCGCGCGACCGGCCGGAGACGAGCGCGGGTTCCACGCGGTGGCCGTGGACGCGCGCAGCCCGAGGTTCGACGGCGGCATCGCCACCCGGCTGGACACGATCCCGTTCGGCATCGTCGTCAACTCCCTCGGCGCGCGGTTCTACGACGAGGGCGAAGACATCTGGCCCAAGCGGTACGCGATCTGGGGCGGCAACATCGCCCGGCAGCCCGACCAGATCGCGTACAGCCTGTGGGACAGCAAGGTGCACGGCGCCTTCCTGCCCCCCATGTACGGCGCCTACCGGGCCGACACCCTCGCCGACCTCGCACGCGCGCTGCGCCTGGAACCGGACGCCGTCGACATGACCGTGACGTCCTACAACGCGGCGATCAGCCACGATCGCGGCCGCGCGTTCACGATGGCCGAACCGGACGGACTGTCCACAGTGGGCATCGACCCGCCGAAGAGCAACTGGGCGCAGCGCCTCGACACACCGCCCTTCTACGGCGTGCCGATGCGACCCGGGATCACCTTCACCTACCGCGGCGTTGCGGTGACCGACCGCGCCGCGGTGCGCCGCGGTGACGGCACGACGTTCGACAACGTCTTCGCGGCCGGAGAGATCATGTCGGGCAACATCCTGTCCACCGGCTACCTCGCCGGGTTCGGCATGACGATCGGTACCGTCTGGGGCCGCATCGCCGGGCAGGAGGCGGCGCGCCGTGCCCGCGCCTGACGGTCCCCTGGCGGGCCTGTTCGCCGAGGCGGAACGGCAGCTCACCATCTGCAACTCCTGCCGGTACTGCGCCGGCTACTGCCCGGTCTGGCCGGAACTGGAACTGCGTACCGCCCTGGGCGCCGGCGACCTCACCTACCTGGCCAACCTGTGCCACGACTGCCAGGACTGCTTCACCGCGTGCATGTACACCGCGCCGCACGAGTTCGCCCTCAACCCGCCGAAGATCTTCACGCAACTCCGGGAGGAGACCTACCGCGAATACCCGTGGCCGCACCGCCTCCCGCGCTGGAGCACCGGAGTGGCGTTCGCGGGGACCTGCGTGCTGCTGAGCCTGCTCAGCTACCTGAGCACCGGACGGCTGCTGTCCGCCGCACCCGAACCCGGCGCGCCGTACCGGATCCTGCCGCACGCGTTGATGGTGGCGTTGGTGAGCCTGCCGCTCGCGTGGAGCGCCGGTGTACTGGCCGCTGCCGCGCTGCGGTACTGGCGCGCGATCCATGGCCCGCTGCGCGATCTGGTACGGCCACGGGCATGGCCGGCGACGGTGGCACAGGCCGTCCACTTGCGACACATGCGGGGCGGCGGCGCCGGGTGTGACTACCCCGGACCGGCGCCAGGCCCCGCCCGCCGGCGCTTCCACCTGGCGATGGTGTACGGGTTCGGCCTGTGCATCCTGTCCACTGTGGCCGCCGCGTTCCAGCAGGAGGTCCTCGGGCTCCTCCCGCCCTTCCCGTACGTGTCCGTGCCGGTGCTGTCCGGATCGCTCGGCGGGATCGGCATGGTCGCCGGCGGTACCGGGCTGCTGGTCCTCAAGATGCGCAGCGACCCCGGGCGCACCACGGCCACGATGCGCCACGCGGACTACGGTCTCCTGTGGGCGCTCCTGCTGCTGGCCGCCTCCGGACTGCTCACCCTCGCGCTGCGCGGCCACGCCTTGTTCGGGCCGGTGTTCGTGGCACACCTCGCCGCGGTCATGGTCGCGTTCGGGATCGCTCCCTACACCAAGTTCGTGCACGGGATCTACCGGCTGCTCGCCATCCACAAGTACAACGTCGACGCGCGGTGACCACGACCCATTATCGCCGAGGTAGGAGAAGACGACATACGCCAGTCCCTGCGCGCCGCCGTCGATCGCGTCATTCCCGCCGACGAGTGGCCGGCCGGCTGGGCAGGCGGAGTCGGCGAGTACCTCGCGGATCCGGCCGGTCTGCTCAGCTCGGCCGCTGAACCACTGACCGCACTCGTACGGCTGCTCGACGCGGCGGCTGGGCGGACCGCAAAGTGATGAGCCACGTATCGCGCCCCCGGCGGAGCCGCTGCCCGGCTTACCGGTCTTCCTCAACCCCGGAGCCGAGGCCGGGCGGCGGCCGGTAGTCGGGCTCGTACCCCGCCACCCGGATCGGGCTGCGCACCAGCCGGTACCGGCCGGCGGTCACCACCGCCTCCGGGGTGGCCGCCAGCGCCTCGGGCAGCGTGCGCACCGCGGCCGCCGGCACGCCCAGCGGCCGCAACCGCGCCTCCCACCCGGCGGCGGTGTCGGCGGCCAGCGCCCGGGTCACCGCGGCGAGTACCTCGGTGCGCCGCGCCGCCCGCCCGGCCATGGTCGGGAAGCCCTCGACGCCGGCCTCGGCCGCGAACAGCCGCCAGAAGCCGTCGTGCGTGATGAACAGCGCGAGGTACCCCTCGGCGGTCGGGAAGAGCTGGGCGGGCACATAGTACGAGTGCGCGCCGAAGGGCAGCCGCCGCGGCTCGGTCCCCTCGTTGAGGTACGCGGACGCCCGGTAGTTGAGCTGGGACAGCATCACGTCGCGCAGCGACACCTCGACCTGGCCGCCACGGCCCGCGAGGATCTGGGCGAGCAGGCCGAGCGCGGCGGTCAGCCCGGCGGAGTTGTCCGCCGCCGAGTAGCCGGGCAGGGTCGGCGGGCCGGCCGGGTCGCCGGTGAGCGCGGCCACCCCGGTGGCCGCCTGGATCACGTAGTCGAACGCGGGTTCGTCGCCGGCCGCCAGCCCGAAGCCGGTGACCGCGACGCAGACGATCCGCTCGTTCCACCGCCGCAGCGCGTCGTAGGTGAGCCCGAACCGCCGGATCGCCGAGGGTTTCAGGTTGACCAGCAGCGCGTGCGACCGCGCCGCGAGTTCGCCCAGGCACCGCTGGCCCGCGTCCGTGGTCAGGTCCAGGCAGACGCTGCGCTTGCCCCGGTTGAGGCTGGCGAAGTACGCGTCGCCCACCTGCCGGGAGATGTCGCCGCCCGGCGGTTCGATCTTCGTGACCTCGGCGCCGAGGTCGGCGAGCATCATCGTCGCGTACGGGCCGGCCAGCAT
>JBBWZQ010000350.1:0-5183 GCA_039649115.1 Micromonosporaceae bacterium
GCCACTGGACGCTCGGGGCCACCTCTGCCCGCGGCACAACGGCTACCGGCGGTAGCCGACGGTGACGGCTGATCCAACCGGGGCGCCGACCGGCCCGGCGCCGGCCGCGCTCTCCGAGCCCGACGCGCTCACCCTGCTGCGCCACGGTGACCTGGAGCTCGAGGGGCGCCTGGTCGACGCGTCGAACGCCACCCTCCGGGCCGTGATCACCGCCGACGGCGTGACCGCCCGCTGCGTCTACAAGCCGGTGCACGGCGAGCGGCCGCTGTGGGACTTCCCCGACGGCACCCTGGCCGACCGGGAGGCCGCCGCCTACCTGCTGTCGACGGTCGCCGGCTTCGACGTCGTGCCGCCGACGGTGCTGCGCGACGGTCCGCTCGGCCCCGGCATGTGCCAGCTGTGGATCGACGAGGAGCGCCAGGACGAGCCGCTGCTCGGGTTCATACCCACCCGACAGGTACCGGCCGGTTGGCGCCGCGTCGCCGCCGCCCGCGACGACCGCGGCCGTCCGTACACGCTCGCGCACGCCGACGACCCGAGGCTGGCCCGAATGGCGATCTTCGACGCGGTCATCAACAACGCCGACCGCAAGGGCGGCCATGTCATCGCGACCGTCGACGGCCGGGTGTACGGCGTCGACCATGGCGTGTGCTTCCACAGCGAGGACAAGCTGCGGACGGTGCTCTGGGGCTGGGTCGGTGAGCGGTTGCCCGCCGACGGCGTGGAACTGCTGGACAAGCTGCGGGTCGAGCTGACCGGTCGGCTGGGTGTCGCCCTGGGGGCGCACCTGACGGAGCTGGAGACCGGCACTCTCGCGATGCGGGTGGACCGGCTGCTCGCCACCCGTTGCTTTCCGCAGCCGAGCGAGGACTGGCCGTCGATACCGTGGCCGCCCGTCTGACAGGTGTGACCTAACCGTCGGTCCGTGTGATCGAGTCGCCGGTGTGACGGCAACGGGGCGGCACTACCCTTGACCGCCATGGAGTCTTGGTCGGCACCCGACGTCCCGCCGCTGCCCGGCGCCGGTGCAACGCTTGCCCTGTTCGACTCGGCCCGGCGCGAGGTCGCGCCGACGGTGGAAGCGGACGAGGGTCGGCCGGCGACGATGTACGTCTGCGGCATCACCCCGTACGACGCGACCCACCTGGGACACGCGGCCACGATGATCACATTCGACCTCGTGTACCGGGCCTGGCTCGACGCCCGGCTCGACGTGCGGTACGTGCAGAACGTGACCGACGTCGACGACCCGCTGCTGGAGCGCGCGACCCGCGACCGGGAGGACTGGGTGGTGCTCGCGATGCGCGAGACCGCCCTGTTCCGGGAGGACATGGAGGCGTTGCGGATCCTGCCGCCGGCCAGCTACGTCGGCGCGGTGGAGTCCATCCCGGCGATCGTGGAGCGGGTCGACGCCCTGATCGACTCGGGTGCCGCGTACCGGCTGGCCGACGGCACCGGCGACGTCTACTTCGACCTGACCGCGGCACCCCGCTTCGGGTACGAGTCGAACCTGTCCCGGGACCAGATGCTCGCCTACTTCGCCGAACGCGGCGGCGACCCGGAGCGGGCCGGCAAGCGCGACCCGCTGGACCCGCTGGTGTGGCGGGGCAGCCGGGACGGCGAGCCGTCCTGGGACGGCGGGACACTGGGCCCCGGCCGGCCCGGCTGGCACATCGAGTGCGCGGTGATCGCCCTGGACCTGCTCGGCGCCCGGATGGACGTCCAGGGCGGCGGCAACGACCTGCTGTTCCCGCACCACGAGATGTCCGCCGCGCACGCCGAGACGCTCACCGGCGAAGCACCGTTCGCCAGCCACTACGCGCACGCCGGCATGATCGGGCTGGCCGGCGAGAAAATGAGCAAGAGCAAGGGAAACCTGGTCTTCGTGTCCCGCCTGCGCGCGGATCGGGTCGACCCGACGGCGATGCGGCTGGCGCTGATCGCCGACCACTACCGCGCCGACCGGCAGTGGACCGACGACCTGCTCAAGGCGGGCCAGCAGCGGCTGGCCCGGTGGCGCGCCGCGGCAGCCGCGGCGCGCGGGCCGTCCGGGACGCTCCTGCTCGCGGGGGTACGCGAGCGGCTCGCGGCCGACCTGGACACGCCCGGCGCGCTGCTGCTCGTGGACGCCTGGGCGGACGCGACGCTGGGCGGCGAGGGTACCGACGCCGCGGCGCCCGAGCTGGTGGCGGCGACGGTCGACGCGCTGCTGGGCGTCGCACTCTGACGCCATCCCGGTCAGCGACGGTGCGGTCACCGTGATCAAGGTGGGCGGTGCGGTCAGTCGAGGGTCAGGTCGGGCTCGTCGTAGCTGCGGTCGGGGCGGGGGTCGGGGATGCGGTACTCCTCCGTCAGCGCGGTCACCGGACCGGGCCAGGTGGCCACCGCGACCTCGATCGGGCGGTGCTCCGCGTCGTAGGCCACGTGCAGCAGGTGCAGTACCGGCGTGTCCGGCCGGATCTGCAGGATCTCCGCCTCCTCCCGGTTGGGCAGCCGCGCGGTGACCTGGTCCGTCGCGCTGCGGTACCGGCGCCCGGTGACCTCCTCCACCTCCTGGTACAGCGGCCGGCCGAACGCCTCGTGCCGCTCCAGGCTGGTACCCCGCGCGTCGGCCACCCGCAGCCAGGAGGCGCCCACCTCGACCGGCGAGTCCTGCGTGCGTACCAGGTGCCGGCGCACCAGCAGTTCGGTGCCGGCCGGTACGCCGTACGCGTCGGCGATCTCGCCCGGTGCCGGGGCGCGGGCCACCTCGACGAGCTGCTGCCGGTACCGGGCGGCGAGGTCCGCGTGGTACCCGCGGTGGATCCCGTACCGGCCGCGGGAGAGCCGGTTGAGCTTGCGCCGGGTACCCCGGACGTAGGTGCCGGAGCCGGGCTTGGTGATCAGCAGGCCCTCGATGCGCAGCTGGTCGATGGTGCGTTGCACGGTCTGCTTGGCGACCCCGAACAGCTGGGCGATCGCCGGGATCGACGGTAGCCGCTCACCGGGCCCCCAGTCGCCACGCCGGATCTGGGCACGCAACGCCGCCGCGATCTGCCGGTGCGGGTGCTCGGCCGCGCCAGGGTTCACGCTCATACGACGAAACCTAGCCTCCTAGGATGCCCTACGGGACGTGACACGCCGGATCAGGGGACGAAAGGATCACCAGGCACCGGCGGTGGGGCCCGAGGAGCCGCCACGGCGGCGCAGGTACTTCTCGAACTCCTGCGCGATCTCGTCACCGGACAGCGGCTGCAGGCCCTCGTCGCCCACCCGCTCCTCGAGCTCGCGGACGTACTCGCCCAGCTCGGCGTCCTGCTCGGCGGCGGTGCGCAGCCGCTCCTCCCACTCCGCCGACTCCTCGGCGAGATCCATCATGGGTACCGGCAGGTCGAGCACGTCCTCGACCCGGTGCAGCAGGGCCAGCGTCGCCTTCGGGCAGGGCGGGTTGTTCGCGTAGTGGGGCACATGCACCCAGAACGAGACAGTGTCCAGTTCGGCGCGGGTACACGCCTCGTGCAGCACCCCGACGATCCCGGTCGGGCCGTCGTACCGGGTCGGGATCAGGCTGTACCGCTCGGCGGCGTCGCGGTTCGCGGCGCTCCCGCTGATCGGCAGCGTCCGCGTGTACGGCACGTCGGCCAGCAGCGCGCCGAGCAGCACGATCTTGTTGACCTCCAGGCTGTGGCACAGCTCCAGGATCTCGCCGCAGAAGGTGCGCCAGCGCATGCTCGGCTCGATGCCCCGGATGAGCAGCACGTCGCGGTCGGTGCCGGGCGGCGTGGCGACGGAGAAGCGCGTGGTCGGCCACTCGATGTTGCGGGTCTCGCCGTCAGCCAGCGAGACGATCGGCCGGTTGACCTGGAAGTCGTAGAACTCCTCGGGGTCCAGGGCCGTGACCGGGCGTGCCGTCCAGACCTGCTCCAGGTGCTCGACGGCGGCGGTCGACGCGTCCGCGGCGTCGTTCCACCCCTCGAATGCTGCGATCGCCACCGGATCGCGCAGCACCGGCAGTCCATCGAACTCGGTCACGCGCCCCTACTCCTCCGTGCCGCGGTGTTCCGGCCTGCGCGGCGTCGCCGGTGGGTGACGAGCGATCGCCCGCCCACGTCGCCAAGCCTACGTGGCGGTCGCCCCGACGCCAGTCAAGGCCGCGCCGAAGCCGCTCGGGCGGGCGCCGTGACCACCCACTACCCTTGACGGCGTGCCGAATTCACTGCTTGCCTCGCTGACGGACCGGGTTCTCGTGGCCGATGGGGCGATGGGCACGATGCTGCAGGCGGCGAACCCGTCGTTGGACGACTTCCACGGCTTCGAGGGCTGCAACGAGATCCTCAACGTCAGCCGGCCCGACGTGGTGCGCGCCGTGCACGACGCGTACCTCGCCGCGGGCGCGGACTGCGTAGAGACCAACACGTTCGGTGCCAACTTCGGCAATCTCGGCGACTACGACATCGCGGACAGGATTCGTGAACTTTCCACGGCGGGTGCCCGGCTGGCCCGCGAGGTCGCGGATGGCTGGTCCACGGCGGACCGGCCCCGGTTCGTGATCGGCTCGGTCGGGCCGGGCACCAAGCTGCCCACGCTCGGGCACACTCCCTACTCGACACTGCGCGACGCGTACCAGGAAAACGTGGCCGGGCTGCTGGGTGGCGGGGTGGACGCGGTGCTGGTGGAGACCTGCCAGGACCTGCTGCAGGCCAAGGCCGCGGTGCTGGGCGCGCGGCGGGCGATGGCCGCCGGGGGACGGCACGTGCCGCTGATCGCGCACGTCACGGTGGAGACCACCGGCACGATGCTGCTGGGCAGCGAGATCGGCGCGGCGTTGACCGCCCTGGAGCCGCTGGGCATCGACCTGATCGGGTTGAACTGCGCGACCGGTCCGGCGGAGATGTCCGAGCACCTGCGGTACCTGTCGCACAATGCCCGGGTCGGGCTGTCCGTGATGCCCAACGCGGGGCTGCCCGAGCTGACCCCGGACGGTGCCGCGTACCCGCTGACCCCGGACGAATTGGCCGAGGCGCTGCACCGGTTCGTCACCGAGTACGGCGCGGTGCTGGTGGGCGGTTGCTGCGGCACCACTCCTGAGCACATCACCGCGGTCGTGCGGCGGGTGGCCGGACTGGCGCCGGTGGCGCGGACGCCGCGCCCCGAGCCCGGCGTCTCCTCGCTCTACCACCACGTGCCGTTCGCGCAGGACGCGA
>JBBWZQ010000364.1:0-3651 GCA_039649115.1 Micromonosporaceae bacterium
GGGAAGAGGAGAACATTCGGTACTCGGATCGCTACACTCTGTGGGTAACGGGCCACCCAGCGGCGTCGGAAGGGGGCGGGAGATGTCTCTGCGTACCGTCACGCCGGTACTTCAGCACCGGATGGACGCCCTGTCGCCGTACCAGCGGCGGGTGCTGCAGCTGATGGCGGAGGGCATGTCCAACGCGGCCATCGCCGAGCAGCTCGGGGTCAGCCGCCGGGCGGTCGAGAACCAGGTGAGCCGCCTGCTGCAGGCGCTGGGCCTGGGGCGCGGGGACGACGGTGTGGCGGCCCGGGTCTGCGCCGTGCTGATCTACCTCTCGCACACCGGGGACCTCTCCCCCAACTGACCTCGCGAGTGGCGACTCTCAGCGTTCCTGGTCGGTCGGGCGCACCAGCATCTCGTTGACGGCCACGTGCCGGGGCCGGCTCACCAGGTAGGCGACCGCGTCGGCGATGTCCGAGGCCTGCAGCCGGCCCTGGTCGGCGAAGCGCTGCCGCAGCCCGGCGAGGATCTCCGGCCGGTTGTGCTCGGCCAGTTCGGTCTGCACCGCGCCCGGCTCCACCAGCGAGACCCGGACGTGGCGGCGGGTCACCTCCTGGCGCAGCGCCTCGCTGAACGCCCCGACGCCGTACTTGGTGGCGTTGTAGACGGCGCTGCCGGCGCGCGGCATCCGCCCGGCGACCGAGCTGACGTTCACCAGGTCCGCGACGCGTCGCGGGCCCTCCTGCGCCGCCCGCAGCAGGTGCGGCAGGGCCGCGTGCGAGCAGTACAGCAGGCCGAGCAGGTTGACGCGCACCATCTGCTGCCACTCCGCCAGCGGCGCGTCGACCGCCGGCCCGAGCAGCATCACACCCGCGTTGTTCACCAGCGTGTCCAGCCGGCCCAGCTCCGCCACGGTGCGCTCCACGATCCCCCGGGCCGCCTCGTCGTCGGTGATGTCGGCCGCCAGCACCAGGGCCGAGCCGCCCTGGTCGCGGATCTTCCCGGCCAGCGCCTCGAGCCGCTCCACCCGCCGCGCCGCCAGCACGACCGCCGCGCCCAGGTCCGCCAGGGCCAGCGCGGTCGCCTCGCCGATGCCGCTCGACGCGCCCGTCACCAGCGCGACCGTGCCGTCCAACCGCTCCGCCATCCGTCCTCCTCGCTCCGCGACCCACCCTATCGGGGCGCACTGGCGCACCCGGACCGTGCCGTACCCTCGGTGAGGCGCGGTCAGGAGGAGGAGCCGGATGGCCATAGTCACCCGCGGGTTCGCCGGACGTGGACGGCGGGATCCGGCGTTGCCGCCCGGCCAGTACCGCACCGAGGACTTCCCGGTCCTGTCCGCCGGCCCGACCCCGCGCGTGGACCTGGAGCGGTGGGAGTTCGCCCTCGTCACCGAGTCCGGCACCCGGCACACCTGGACCTGGGCCCAGCTGCGGGCGCTGCCCAGCGAGTCGTTCACCGTGGACCTGCACTGCGTCACCAAGTGGTCCAAGCTCGGCACCGCGTGGCAGGGCGTCTCGCTGGACGTGCTGTTCGAAGACGTGGCGCGGCGAAGCCGCTCCGCTGAGGATGAGCAGCGCGCGGCGGACTTCGCGCTGGTGCACAGCTACGGCGGGTACACCACCAACCTGCCGCTGGCCGACCTGCTGGACGGCCAGGCATGGATCGCCCACGGCTACGACGGCCAGCCGCTCGCACCCGAGCACGGCGGCCCGGCCCGGCTGCTGGTGCCGCACCTGTACCTGTGGAAGTCGGCCAAGTGGGTGCGCGGGATCGAGCTGCGGCACGAGGACACGCCCGGCTTCTGGGAGAGCGCCGGCTACCACAACTACGGAGACCCATGGCGCGAGCAGCGGTACTGGGGCGACTGACCTGGCGGGTGGCGACCGTCGCGAGCGCGCGCGACGAGACGCCCGGCGCCCGTACCCTCCTCCTCGACGTACCGGGGTGGCCGGGTCACCTGGCCGGGCAGCACGTGGACGTGCGGCTGACCGCGCCGGACGGGTACGCGACCCAGCGCAGCTACTCCCTCGCGTCGGCGCCCGCGCCCGACCGGCTGGAGCTGACCGTGCAGCGGGTGGCCGGCGGCGAGGTCTCGCCGTACCTGGTCGAGGTCGCCCGGCCGGGCGACCAGGTGGAGGTGCGCGGCCCGGTCGGCGGGTACTTCACCTGGACACCGCAGGACAGCGATCCGGTGCTGCTGGTCGCCGGCGGCTCCGGGATCGTCCCGCTGATGGCGATGATCCGGGCCCGGGCGGCGGCGGCCAGCCGCGTCCCGTTCCGGCTGGTCTACTCCAGCCGCGGCCCGGCCGAGGTGATCTACGCCGGCGAGCTGGTCCGGCGGGTCCGTGACGACCGCGGCCTGGACGTCACGTACGCGTACACCCGGATGGTCCCGGACGGCTGGCCCCGGCGGCCCGGCCGGGTCGACGCGGCGCTGCTGGCGTCGGCCGGCTGGCCGGCGGACTTCGCTCCGTCGGTCTTCGTCTGCGGCCCGACCGGCTTCGTGGAGGCCGTCGCGGACCTGCTCGTCGACCAGGGACACCCGGCAGCCAGCATCAAGACCGAACGCTTCGGTCCAACGGGAGGTTGAGATGACGCAGGCATGGGTTGACGGGAACGTCCTCGCCGGCGAGCTGCGGGAGATCTTCACCATGGACATCACCGGCGTGCGCGGCCGGTGCGCCGGCTGCGGCCGGACCGGCCTGGTCGGCGAGGCCCGCGTGTACGAGCGCGCCGCCGGCCTGGTGGCCCGCTGCGTGGGCTGCGACGCGGTGCTGCTGCGGCTGGTCCGCGCGCCCGGCCGGTCCTTCCTCGACCTGCACGGCCTGAGCTTCCTCGAGCTGCCGGTCCCCGCCGCGGGCTGAGCCGGCAGTCAGGACCGGTGCCCCGCCGCGGCCTCGACGGGCGGCGCGATCGTTTCGCGCAGGCCGGCGAGCACCTCGGTCACCTCGAAGATGATCTGCTCCGGCACATTGAACTCCCACAGCGTGCCCACGAGCAGGTGGGCGACCCGGCGGTAGTCCCGGCCGGTGACGTGCAGCGGCCCGTGCGCCTCGGCCAGGTCGCGGCCGGCGTACTGGCGCGGCCCGCCCAGCACCTGGCTCAGCATGGCCACCTGGTGGCGCTTGAGCGCGGCGAACGCGCCGGCGTCCAGCGGGCGGAAGTACCGGGCCAGTTCCTCGTCGGCCACCAGGTACTCGTAGAACCGGTCGACCACGGCCTTGATGGCCGGCGCCGCGCCGATGCGCGTGTACGCCGACTCGACGCCGCCGGCCAGACTGTCGCTTGCCACTGTCGGTCCTCCATCCAGGCACGGGGATAAGTCAAGGCGATATGTGCACTCCGCCCGATTTACTGTAGTGCAGTGCCTGGAGGGAGCTTACGATCAGCGCTCGGCGCGTCACGGTGTGTACCCAGCGCCTCGCGCCTTCCCGCGTCGAGGCGCCGGGTACGTCGAGGCGCCGGGTACACAGCCGTCCTCCCCTACCGCTGCCCCACCGGTACCCCGGCCGGCTGGGACCGCTGCCCGCCGAGCCGCGTGATGCGGCCGGCGGCGCTGGTGTTCTGCCGCTGCTGCCGTACCGCGCCGGCGGCGGCCGGCGGGGTGGCCCCGCCGGCCGGGGCCGCCACCGTGGCGGGACGGTCGCCGCCCCGGCCCGGGGC
>JBBWZQ010000087.1:0-7539 GCA_039649115.1 Micromonosporaceae bacterium
GCGCGCCCGAAGGGACTCGAACCCCCAACCTTCTGATCCGTAGTCAGATGCTCTATCCGTTGAGCTACGGGCGCTGGTGCCTGCCCAGTGTACATACCGGCCAGGACGCGGAGGCTCCGGGATTCGAACCCGGGATGGGCGGTTAACCCAAACCGCATTAGCAGTGCGGCGCCATAGACCAGACTAGGCGAAGCCTCCCAGGCGGTCGTCAAGACCGCCGCCGGTTGAGGATACAGGGAACAGGCGGATACCGGCAAAGCGACCACCAACTTCGCAACCCCAGGTCACCTGGCCCATCGGGCACCTCACGCGGCCGGCCGTGAAGTGACCATGACCGCGTTTGGCTACGCTCGTGCCGCATGGAGGACGAGAGCACGACACGGCGGCGCACCAGCGGGAGCCCGGCGGCGCAGCGGCGCGGCGTTCAGCCACAAACGCCCGCAAAATCCGCTAAGCAGGCACCGGCGGCACTCTTCGTCGAGCCGAAGGTCCCACCGGAGCGGCAGCCGCCCGATGAACCCCCCGAGCGGCCCGCACCGCCCGCCCGACCCAGCGACACGGCGGACCGCCCCCCGGCAAAGGCCCGCACCCCACGGCCAGCCCAGCCAACCGAACCAGCACCGCCCACCGAGGCCCAGCCGGCAAAGGCCCAGCCGGCAAAGGCCCAGGCCGCCAAGGTCCAGGCCGCCAAGGTCCAGGCCGCCAAGGTGCCGGCCGCGCGGAAACCCCCCGCCAAGGCGGCAACACCAGCCAAGGCGACCGATCCCCAGACGAAGGCCATCCCGAAGAAGGCCACCCAGAAGAAGACCACCCAGAAGCAGGCCGCGCCCACGAAAAAGACCGTCGCGACCAGCGCCGTCGCGGTCGAGAAGATCACGAGGGTACCGACGCCGCTGTGGGAACGGATCAAGGCCAATCCACGGTACGCGCCGGAGCTGCTCGCCTGCGCCGCGGTCGACCTGCTCGGCGGGCAGGTCGACGGGTACGCGCGGTGGCTGGCGGCGACGTATCCGCACGCCACGCCGGACTCGATCGCCCGGTACGCGGCGCAGCGCTACGCGAAGCGGGCTGGATACGCGGTGCTGGTCGCCACGCTGACCAGGCCGCTGGGCGGCCTGGCCGAGGCAGCGACGCTCACCTGGGCACACGCGCGACTGGTGCTGCTCATCGCGGCGGCGTACGGGCACGATCCGGCGGATCCGAAGCGGGTGCCGGAGCTACTCGTGCTGCTGGGCATACACCCTGATCTGCCGACGGCGAGAGCGGCGCTGGACGCGGCGGCCAACCCGACGGCACATGCGCCGCACGGATGGGCCGGGCTGGCCAGGGGACTCGCCGCGCCGGTGAGCGGCCGCCGCCTGCCGGCCCGGTTCTTCCCGGGCGCGGGGGTGCTCCTCGGCGCGATCGTGAACAGCGCCCGGACGGAGGCGGTGGCCCGCAGGGCGGTAACTCAGTACCGGAACTAACTACACGAACGAGACGTGCCCGTGCAGGAGGGCATAGCCAACGAACGACACGGTATCGATGATCGCGTGCGCGATGATCAGCGGTGCGAGCCGCCGGAACCGGAGGTAGAACAGGCCGAAGATCACGCCCATCACGGCGTTGGCGAGGAATCCACCGAAGCCCTGGTAGAGGTGGTACGAGCCGCGCAGCAGCGCGCTGCACACCACGGCGGCCCACGCGTCCCAGCCCAACTGGCGCAGCCGGGTGACCAGGTACCCGACGACCACGACCTCTTCGAGCACGGCGTTCTGCACGGCGGACAGCACGAGCACGGGCACCGCCCACCAGATGTGCGGC
Organism: Micromonosporaceae bacterium; assembly: GCA_039649115.1. Classification (GTDB taxonomy): domain Bacteria; phylum Actinomycetota; class Actinomycetes; order Mycobacteriales; family Micromonosporaceae; genus DATEJJ01. The sequence continues at coordinate 1,804 of JBBWZQ010000087.1, forward strand.
AGCGCCTCGGGTACCACGGTCGCGTTGATGCCCACCGCCCGGGCCAGGAAGTACAGGCCCAGACCGGGGACGCCGATCAGGGCGGCGAGCGCGGCGCCGGTACCGGCGTCGAAGGCCCGGCGCGGCGGGTTGAACCCGAGCGAGGTCTGGTCCCGGCGCAGCAGGTGCAGCGCGAGCAGCGCCGGTACCAGTGCCGTGACGATCCCGAGCAGCTGGTACGCGAGATCCAGCCAGGGCCGGCCGGGCGCCTGCGAAGGGTTGAGCGTGGCCTGCTGCTGAGACAGGGCCTGCTGCGCGGTCAGCCGGCCGATGATGTTCACGATCGCGTAGAGGGCACTGGCGCCCAGCGAGACGCCGAGCACGAGGAGCACCTCGTCACGCAGGGTCCGGCGGGGTAGCACCTCCACGCGGGCAAGAGTAGCGACCTGCCCAACCTGCCCATAGTCCGCCGACCCGACAGTGGGTGTCGCACAGTGTGTGCGACGTGCATGCACAGTCTGTCGACAGTCTGGTGATCGCGTACTCGGGGCATCCCCGACCCCTTTGGACGCTTCAGGGTTCTCCATGACAAAAGGGCGATCTATGGGTAATCTGTCGCGGTTGTTGAAGGAGAGCTGGACTCTGGTCGAGGAGCAGCAGGACCGGGTCGCCGGCTACTTCTACGCCAGGATCTTCCTGGCGTACCCACAGCTGCGCGACCTGTTCCCGGTGCAGATGGACGTCCAGCGGGCCCGGCTGCTCGGCGCGATCATCACCGCGATCCAGAACCTGGACGACCCGGAGCGCTTCGAGGACTACCTGCGCGCGCTCGGCCGCGACCACCGCAAGTTCCACGTCAGTCCGGAGCAGTATGACGCGGTCGGCGCGGCGCTGCTGGAGTCGCTGCGGGCCTTCGCCGGCGAGCGCTGGTCCCTCGAATACGACCAGGCCTGGAGCGACGCCTACGGGGTGATGGCCCAGAAGATGATCGCCGGTGCCGCCGGCGACACCAACCCGCCCTTCTGGCACGCGGAGGTGCTCACGCACGAGCGCCGGGCGCGCGACATCGCGGTGTTCAGCTGCCGGCCGATGGATCCCCTGGACTACCTGGCGGGCCAGTACGTGAGCATGGAGTGCAAGTACCAGCCCCGGCTCTGGCGGGTGTACTCGATGGCGAACGCGCCCCGTGCGGACGGGGTGCTGACGTTCCACATCCGGGCCATCGGCGCGGGCTGGGTGTCCAGCGCGCTGGTCCGCCGGGTGCGGCCCGGTGACATGATCCGGCTCGCGTCGCCGATGGGCTCGATGACGCTGGACCGCAAGTCGGCACGGGACATCGTGTGTGTGGCCGGCGGCACCGGGCTCGCCCCGATCAAGGCGCTGATCGAGGAGCTGACCAGGTACAACCGGACCCGGTGGGTGCACCTGTTCTTCGGCGCCCGCAATCGCGATGACCTCTACGACCTGGCCGAGCTGAACCGGATGGCCGCCCGGTACCCGTGGCTGTCGGTGGTTCCGGCGGTCAGCGAGGACCCGTCGTTCCCGGGCGAGCAGGGCAAGATCGCGGACGTGGTCGCCCGGTACGGCCCGTGGGCGGAGCACGAGTTCTTCGTCTGCGGCGCGCCCGGCATGGTCAAGGCGACGCTGCGCCGCCTGGCCGAGCTGCAGGTGCCGTCGGTGCGCATCAAGTACGACGCGTTCGGCGACGGGTGACTCAGTAGCGCCAGGGGTCGCCGATCCCGAGGTACTCCTCCACCGGCACCAGCACCGCACCGGGCGCCATGCGGTCCACGTACAGCCTGCCCTCGAGGTGGTCGATCTCGTGCCCGACGAGCCTGGCCAGCCCCTGCTCGAACACCGTGATCAGCCGGGTACCGGTGGCCGTCGAGTGCTCCACCTCAAGCCGCAGCGGCCGGCGCACCAGGCCACGGACGTCGAAGAAGGACAGGCAGCCCTCGTACTGCTCGTCGGTCTCCGCGGACGCGGCCACCACCCGGGGATTGAGCAGCACGATCGGCTCGGCGCCCTCCTCGGGCGGCTGGACCACCGCGACCGACCAGGACAGGCCCAGCTGTGACGCGGCCAGGCCGACGCCCTTGCCGAAGGTGTGCAGGTCACCGACCCGGTCCAGCGCGGTGAGCAGCCGCGAGACGGTGTCCCTGGCGACGGGCTCCTCGTCCGGAAGCTCCACCGGCCGGGTGGGCTGGCGGAGCAGGTCGGCGCCGCGCTGGATGATGCCCAACGACGCCATCCATTCGCTGGCCCGGCGATAGAGGTGCAGGTCCGCGCCGGGCTGCGGGCCGGCGCCGCGGAAACGCCATTCCAGGCGGTACCGGGTGTAGAGCGGCGGGCTGTCGGTGGACCACTCGAAGCTGACCCGGTCGCCGTCGATGCTCTGCGTCAGCGGGGTCCGCAGCGGCACCGACTCGGCGGTCAGCGAGGTCTGCACGCCCCAGACGGTCGGCTGGAGCGACGCCGGAAACTCCAGCCGCACCGACAGTCGCCGGGTGGGCATCCGCACCGAACGCTGGAACCACTGCCCCCACTTGTCGTTGCCCAGGTGGTACGAGTACTCGATCGTGGTGCGCCGCCCCGGGTACAGCGGGAACCTGGTCTGGTCGTTCTCGAAGAGCAGCCAGATCTCCTTGAACGAGTCGCGGTCGTGCAGCGGGTGCCAGTTCATCGGCTCGCCCGGGTCCTCGCCGCAGACCGCGCTGAGCTTCAGCTCGTCCCAGGTCAGCGGGTGCTCCCGGTAGTACCGGTTGGAGCGCGTCGCGTCGCTCGGGTACCGGTCGACAGACACCCGCGCGGGGTACCGGGTGACCGGCTCCGGCCCGGCGTTGTACAGCCAGCGCCGGACGCTGCACCGGTACACACCCTCCTCATAGGACAGTCGAGCGACCTCCTGCTCCACCACGAGTCCGGTGCCGCGCGGGCTCCAGTGCTCGGCGGTGACCGCCTCCCGTCCCGGGGCGGGCGGCATGCGGGGCAGCCGGCGCAGCTCGTCGTAATCGTGGAAGCGCGCCCAGATCGCGCCGCCGGCGTCGAGCACCGCCTCGGCCCGCTTGGCGAAATCCTCCGTCGGCCGGTGCCGGCGCCCCTCCACGTGGCTCACGTAGGACGGGTCGAAGCCCATCTCGGCGGCCAGCTGCTTCTTGGAGAGGCCACGCTCGGCGCGCCACTGGGCGAGTTCGCTCGCGAACGCGTCAGCCGCCTTGTCGAGCGGCGAGTTGCTCATTCAATCGCCTCTTGCAACGGGATTCCAGTCTCGGTCGGCAATCCTCCATTCGGCCATTTCTGGCGGATTCCTGACAGAAGACTTGACGTGACATTGAAATCACGAAGCGTGGTCACATTATCCGAGGCGCGCTCCGGTTCAGCTGATCGAGCGCACGTCCCAGACCCACACGTCGTCGACGTTGAGTCCGGGCCCGACGAGCTGCCCCAGCGTCGTGTACAGGTCCTGCCAGTGCGGCGCGCCCGGGGCGAGCACGATGATGGCGAGGTTCCAGTACCGCACGTCCTGCACCAGGTTCGCGCGTTGCGCGTCGCCGATCTGCGGGACGCCGCCGCCGACCGCGACGTTGGCGAGCAGGTCGGAGGTGGGCCGCCCCTGGGGGCCGTAGGTGCCGCGGCCGGCGCCGTCCGGCCCGAGGAAGTACCCGCCGACCGCGCGGTACCCCTGGCGGGTCGCGGTATCCCACTCCATGGCGTTGACCCCGCCGTTCCAGACGGTGGCGTCCGCGTTGAGGACCGCTTGGTCGGCGCGCACGTACCGGTGCCATTCGCCGCTGCCGAAGAAGTCGGGTACCGGTGGCCGGGGGACCACGGGCAGTTGCCGCGGCGCGATCGGCACCAGCACCGCGACCAGTACCGCCGCCAGGACGTACCGTGCCACGCGGGGCAGGGCGGCGATCGTGTCGGCACACATCGCCAGCAGCAGGCCGACGATCGGGATCACCACCAGGGACAGCCGGGTGGGCACCACGGTGTCGAACAGCGGGAGCTTGTTGAGCCAGCCCCACGGGCCGTGCGCGAGGAACAGCTGGCCGCGGTAGTTGATCGTCTGGCCGAGCGAGAGGATCGCGAAGACCAACCCGACCATGGTCAGCGACCGCACCGCCGGGCGGCGCCACAGCCACCCGATGAGCACCGGCAGCGCCAGCAGCAGGGGCCAGCCGAGGAAGCTGTTCTCCTCCGGCTGGTTGGCGAGCTTGCCGTCGCCGCCGACCAGGGACAGCTTCGCGAACGCCTGGTACGACGCGAGGTCCGAGCCGTACCCGAGGACGAACTCGGGCAGGCCGCGGTAGTGCTGGGGGCCGAAGAACTGGTACCAGAGCGGGTAGGCGAGGAGCAGCCCGGCGGTACCGGCGGCGATCGCGATACCGGTCAGGAACGGAGGGATCCCCCGGCGCACCTCCGCCGGCCGGGACAGCGCGTAGCCGGCGACGAAGAGGGCCAGCGCCAGCGCGGTCAGGAACAGCAGCTCCTCGTTGAGAAAGGCCTGCGCGGTGATCAGCAGGCCGAGCACCACGCCGCGCCGCACCGCCTGCCCGCGGGACGGTGCCGCGCAGCGCAGCGCCAGCGCCCGGAACACGATCACCGGGATGAGGAACTGCGCCACGATGTTGGGGTGCGCGTTGGCGTGGTTGACCATGCCGGGGGCGAAGCCGCAGAACAGACCGCCGAGTGCGGCGGCGGCCGTGGAGGTGGCCTGGGAGCGGGGAGCTTGCGGGCCCGCGGGGAGAACGTGCCGCGACAGGACGTGGTACCACGCGCTGGCGGTCGCCGCGAGGCCCAGCGTGAGGATCAGAGCCAGGCTGACCGCCGGCCCGAACAGCAGCGTGACCGGCACGAGCGGCACGGTCAACCCGAGCAGCCCGGTGTTGGCGATCATGTTCACCCCGAGCGGAGCGTTGAGCTGGGGTGTGAAGAACGGGTTCTCGCCGTGCGTGAAGATCCGGGTCGCGTGGGTCAGCGCCCAGTCGAAGAACTCGGGGTCTGTGGTGTTCGTCGCCGGGTACAGGTGCGACGGGTCCTGCCAGAACGGCCGCATGATCCAGAGCGCGAGGAGCAGGTACCCGAAAATGATGGCAAGCTCGACGCTGCGCGGCGGCCGGGCAGGCCCACGGACGCCGCCGGCCGCGGACCGTTCGCTCCCGCGCTCGCGCGCGGGAGCCTCGGCCTCGGGGACGGATGGGGACGGCATCGCGGAGAGCTTAGTCGGCCGGTGTCAACGGCGGTGGTCCGCTCAGCCGACCAGGGCCCGAACGTCCCAGACCCACAGCCCGCCGATCAGCACCGGCGGGGATCCGAGCAGGTCGGAGGTGGCCTCCCACAGATCGCCGTCGTTGCGGGTGCCGGGCTGCAGCACCACCACGGAGCCCCGCCAGTACCGCAGGTCGGCCAGCGCGTTCGCCCGGTCGCTCGCGGTGATCGTGGGTACCTTCCCGGTCGCGACCACCTTGTCCAGGAGCACCGACGTCGGCCGCTTCGGTGCGCCGAAGATCGCCTCGGCGTCCTCGCGGTCCGGCCCCGGCCCGAGAAAGTATCCGCGCGCGACCGGCAGGTCCAGGCCCGTCCTGGCGGACCAGAACATCGGCTGCACGTTCCTGCTGCCCGCCAGCGGTACCGAGACCAGGCTGTGCCCGGCCGGGACGTACCGGCGCCAGGTCCCCGAGGTGACGAACGCGGGCGTCGGCAGCGTGTTGATCGCCGGCAGCGGCCTCGGTAGCACCGGCAGCAGCGCCGCCGCCA
>JBBWZQ010000392.1:0-18572 GCA_039649115.1 Micromonosporaceae bacterium
GCCGGCCGGCGTACGCGCCCGCGCAGGGTGCGGCGGAGTGGGCGGCCGGGCAGATGCGGGCGGTGCTGGACCGCAGCGGCGATCGCAGCGCGATCCTGCACCGGTTCGTGTCGTCCCTGGACCCGGCGGACGAGCAGATCCTGCGGGCCGCGCTGCGCGAGGAGCGGCCGTGACCGCCCCGCCCGCCGCGGCGGACGCGCCGGGAGGGCGCTCATGCGCATAGCCGTGTACTGCCCGCTGCTGTGCGCGCTGCTGTTCGCCGCGGTCGGGCCGCGGCTGGCCATCCGGTACCTGCCGCCGGTCGCGGGCATGTGGACGCTGAGCCTGGGCGCCGGCCTGTCCGCGCTCGCCTCGACCTGGTCGCTGGTGCTGCTGGCCGGCACCCTCGTCGACGAGCTGCTGCCCGACGTGACCGGGCAGCCCGCGGCCAGCCACGACCCGGTGAGCGACCTCGTCGCCCTGACCGCGGTCGTGCTCCTCGTGGTGACCGGCGGCCGGCTGGTCAGCGGCGTCCTGTCGCGCCTGCGCATGCACCGGGAACTGCGCGAGTCGTGCGCGGTCAGCCGCGGCCCGGTCGTGGTGCTCGCCGACCCGGTGCCCCGCGCCTTCGCCGTACCCGGTGGCCTGCGCGGGGAGCGCGCCGGTCCGCGCCGGGACCATGGCCACGTCGTGGTCAGCCAGGGCATGCTCGCCGCGCTGACCGCGGCCGAGCGCCGCGTGCTGTTCGCCCACGAGCGCGCGCACCTGCGCGGCGGGCACCACCTGCACTCGGGCATGGTCGCCGCGGCGGCGGCGCTCAACCCGCTGCTGATCCCGGTGCGCGGCGCCAGCGTCCACCTCTGCGAGCGGTCCGCCGACGAGTCGGCCGCGGCCGAGGTGGGCGACCGCGGGCTGGCCGCCTCGTCCCTGGCCCGGGCCGCGCTGGCCGCCGCGGCCGGTCCGTGCGCGTCGCCGGCCCTGAGCTACCACCATTCCGGCGTGGGCGCGCGGGTGGTCGCGCTGCAGCGTTCACCCGCACGCGGCCGGCCCAGCCTGGTCGCCGCGCTGCTCGGTGTCGCCGCGGTCGCGATGGTGGCCGACATCGAGGCCACGCACGATTTCCTGAGCCTGATCCTCGGCGCGGTACGGCACTGAGCCGGGGAGCGCCGGTGACCGATCGCGACCGGTGTCGCTGATGATCCAGCGCTGGCGGTGGGTGACGTTCCTGCACTGGCGGTACCCCGCCGAGACGGTTGCCCGGCTCCTGCCCCGCGGGCTGCGGCTGGACACGCACGAGGGGCAGGCCTGGGTCGGGCTGATCCCGCTGCTGATGGACGAGGTACGGGCACCGGGGATACCCGCGCTGCCCTGGCTGTCCCGCTTCCCGGAGACCAACCTCAGGACCTACGTGCGCGGACCCGACGGCGGTACGGGCATCTGGTTCTTCTCGCTCGACGCGGCCCGGGCGCCGGCGGTGGCCAGCGCGCGGCTGGGCTTCGGGCTGCCGTACATGTGGTCCCGGATGTCGGTGCACCACGCCGCCGTGGCGGGCGGCTACCGGGTCACCTACCGCAGCCGGCGCCGCCTGCCGGGTCCCGCCGGCGCGATGTGCGACGTGGACGTGTCGGTCGGCGCGCCGCTGCCGCCGGCCGAGCCCGGTTCGCTGGACCACTTCCTCACCGAGCGGTACCGCCTGTACAGCGTGTGGGTGGGCCGGCTGGTGCGCGCCGACGCCCGGCACCCGCGGTGGCCGCTGCACGAGGCGCGGGCGCTGGTGCTCCGCCAGGACCTGACCGGCGCGGCCGGCCTGCCCGAGCCGGATCACGAGCCGCTGGTACACGCGTCGCCCGGCGTGCTCGCGCACGTCGGCATGTGGCGCCCGGCCTTCGCTAGAGCGTGAGCAGCGCGCCGGTCAGCGTCTCGGGCCCCTCCAGCTTGGCGTCCCCCGCGCTGACCGCCTCCCGCAGGCTGGTGCGCCCGGCGGCCACGGCCGCGGCGGTCTGCGCGCTGGTGGTCAGCACCGCGTCGGCACGCGGCGCGGCGCCGTCGCGGTAGGTCACCCCGCCGGGCGTCACCAGGACGTGGAAGCTGCCCTCGGTGAGGTGGACCTGCACCGTGCCGGCCACGCTGCCGGACAGCGGGCCCAGCCGCCGGGCCAGCGGGGCGCCGAGCCAGTGCCCGCGCAGCGCGTCGCCGCGCGCCCGCGCGTGCAGCCGGCCCAGGCCCCAGTCGGACAGCGCGTCGAGGACCGGCGCGACCGCCGCGCCGGCCTCGGTCAACTCGTACGTGCGCGGGCCGTCCTGGGCCCGGCTGAGCAGCCCGTCGCTCTCCATCTCGCGCAGCCGGGTGGCCAGCACGTCGGTGCTGATGCCGGGCAGGTCGGCGAGCAGGTCGCTGTACCGGCGCGGCCCGGCCAGCAGCTCGCGCACGATCAGCAGCGCCCAGCGCTCCCCGAGGTGGTCCAGGGCGCGGGCGATCCCGCAGTAGTGGTCGTAGCTACGGCGAGGCATGGTCAGGACGATAGCAGGGGATTGGTTGGACTTTCCAAGTACCGGCTTGGTATAACCAAGTAATGCAGCTCGACCAGTCCGCGAAGCTCGCCGGCATCCACTACGACATCCGCGGCCCGGTGCTGCGCCAGGCGCAGCAGCTGGAGCAGGAGGGGCACCACGTCCTCAAGCTGCACATCGGCAACCCGGCGCCGTTCGGCTTCGACGCCCCCGACGAGCTGCTGCAGGACATGATCCGCAACCTGCCGGCGGCGCACGGGTACGGCGACGCGAAGGGCCTGCTGTCCGCCCGGCGCGCGGTCACCCAGTACTACGAGCAGCGCGGCCTGGTCGGGCTGGACGTGGAGGACGTGTACCTGGGCAACGGCGTGTCTGAGCTGATCGTGATGGCCCTGCAGGCGCTGCTCAACAGCGGCGACGAGGTGCTCATCCCGGCCCCCGACTACCCGCTCTGGACGGCGGCGACCACGCTCGCCGGTGGCCGGCCCGTGCACTACATGTGCGACGAGTCCGCCGACTGGTACCCCGACCTCGCCGACCTCGCCTCCCGGATCACGCCCGCGACCCGGGCCATCGTGCTGATCAACCCGAACAACCCCACCGGCGCCGTGTACTCGCCGGAACTGCTGAGCGGCATCGCGGAACTGGCCCGCCGGCACCAGCTGGTGCTGTTCTCCGACGAGATCTACGACCGGATCCTGTACGACGGGGCGAGCCACACCTCGATCGCGACGCTCGCACCGGACGTCTTCTGCCTCACCCTCGGCGGACTGTCCAAAGTGTACCGTGTACCGGGCTTCCGCTCGGGCTGGCTCGTGGTCTCCGGGCCGCAGCAGCACGCGCGCGGCTACCTGGACGGGCTGGACACGCTGGCCAACCTCAGGCTGTGCCCCAACGTGCCGGCACAGCACGCGATCCAGGCGGCGCTCGGTGGCCGGCAGGACATCATCGACCTGGTGATGCCCGGCGGGCGCCTGGTGGAGCAGCGCAACCGGGCGGTGGAACTGCTCAACGCGATCCCGGGCGTGTCCTGCGTGATGCCCAAGGGCGCGCTGTACGCGTTCCCGCGCGTCGACCCGGACCTGCACCCGATCGTCGACGACGAGCAGTTCGTGCTCGACCTGCTGCGCCGGGAGAAGATCCTGGTGATGCACGGTACCGGCTTCAACTGGCCCCGGCCGGACCACTTCCGCGTCGTCACGCTGCAGCCGATCGACGACCTGGACGCCGCGATCCGGCGCATCGGGCGCTTCCTCGCCGGATACGACCAGTAACTCTCACGCACGCGTCGGGCGCACGGCGAGCCGGTGCCGGTGGGCTGCCCTGCACTGTACATTGTGGACGGTGATACGGATCGGGCCTGAGCACGCGCAGTCCCCGCTCCCGCAGTCCCGGTCGTGTCGCGCCCCGGGCCGCGCCCGACATCCGCGACGAGCGTCGGGTACCAGCCGGCACAACTCACCGCCGCGCGAGCGTGAGCGGGCCGTTGGAGGTCCACACCTGAGGCGCGGCGACGAGGTGCGGCGGTCCCGGGCGCTCGCCGGGACCGCCGACCTCGCCTGGCCGGCGTACCGGTGGTGCGCGCCAGCGTCTGCCAGCTCAACGTGGTGCGCTACTCATCGACGGTACGGCCGGCGAATGAAGCCGGTGCGAGCCGCGGGTGACGCTGGAATAGCTGGATGCCGCCGGACCGGAGCCGGGGAAGCCGGCCGACGCCGAGGCGCCCACCGCTACACCCGTGGTAACCACGTAACCGCGTCATCAGAAGTGACGCTCAGCCAGCCGTCTGACATTGAACCATGGGCATGTGCGGTTGGCAACCATCCGGGTGGCCGGCCGGATCCAAGTCGGTCGATCAGCATCGCGCAAGAGAGGTGCGTCATGGATGAGCCGTACCGGCGGACCGTGCTCGGTGGGATCGCGGAGGGTCATCTGCAGGGGGAACAGGCGCGGGAGCCGCCAGAGACTCACGTGCCCTGGATCGACCAGGCACGCACGCCGCCGACGATGCCGGCGGTGTTCGGCACCACCACGACGTCGTCGCCCATGCGCTCCAGTTGCTCCGGCCGGATCCGCCGCGAGTTGCCGCCACCGATGTACAGCCGGTCCCACAGGAAGACCGGGCGCAGCGCCTCGACAACGGTGCGCACCCGGCGGGACCAGAAGGCGTCGCCGAGCCGGCGGCGCTCGGTCTCGCCCACGTACGTGTCGTAGGTCAGGCCCCACCGCACCGGTGCCTGGGACAGCTCCAGGTGCGGGGCGAGCCGCCCGCCGTCGAACAGCGCGCACCCCAGCCCGGTGCCCAGCGTGACGACCAGCTCCAGGCCCGTACCGGCCACCACGCCGGCGCCGTGCACCTCGGCGTCGTTGAGCACCAGGGTGGGTACCCCGAACATGGTGCCCAGCGCGCTGCGGGCGTCGAAGCTGGCCCACGCCTCCACCAGGCTCGGATCCACCTTGCTGCGCGGGCCGTTGCGGGTGACGTAGTGGGGGGTCGCGACGACGACACCGTGCCGGATCATCCCCGGCATGCCGACGGTGGCCCGGGCCGGCCGGGGGAGCCGGTCGGCGAGCGCGGCCAGGGTCTCCACGAACCGGTCGGGCGACATCGGATACGGCGTCGGTACCCGCAGCGGATGCGTCCGCATCGTGCCGGCCTCGTCGAGCACCGAACCCTTGATTCCTCCGCCACCGCAGTCGATGGCCAGCGTCGTCGTCACGGGCACAGCCTATGATGGCCGGATGCGCCGACCGCTCGTCATCGCCGTTGCCCAGCCGCCCTGCGTGCCCGGTGACGTCGCGGCCAACGCGGTGACCCATGCCGGGGCGATCCGCTCGGCGGGTGCCCGGGTAGTGCTGTTCCCCGAGCTGTCCCTGACCGGCTACGAGCTGGACGCGCCGGCGGTCGCCCTCGACGATCCGCGCCTCGCGCCGATCGTGGCTGCCTGTGCGGACACGGGTTCGGTGGCGCTGGTGGGTGCCCCGGTGCACGGCGAGCACATCGCGCTGCTGGCCGTCGACGGCACGGGCGCCACGGTGGCCTACCGCAAGATGTGGTTGGGCACGGCCGAGACCACCCGCTTCACGCCGGGCGGCGAGCCGGCCGTGCTCGACGTCGACGGCTGGCGGCTCGGCCTGGCCATCTGCAAGGACACCGGCGTGCCCCGGCACGCGGCCGACACGGCCGCCCTGGGCATCGACGCGTATCTCGCCGGCACGGTGAAGTTCGCGCACGAGAGCGACCTGCAGGACGAGCGCGCCCGGCGGGTCGCGACCGGTCACCGGGTCTGGGTCGCGGTGGCCAGCTTCGCCGGCCCGACCGGCGGCGGCTACACCGGGACGGCCGGCCGGTCGAGCATCGTGACGCCGGACGGTGCCGTGCTCGCCCGCGCCGGCACCGAACCCGGCGCGACCGCCCGCGCCACGCTCACCTGGACACCCCGCGCCACGCTCACCTGAACACGAGGACCAGGCCGCTGCCGCTCGCCAGCTCGGCGCCGCCGTACCGGTCGCTCAGGCGTACCCGGACGCGGTAGGCGCCCGGCTTCGCGTACGTGTGGCTGACGGACAGCGTGCCCACCGTCTGCGGTGCGCTGCCGTCGCCCCAGTCGACCGTGGCGTCGAGGGCCGTACCGGCCGGCGGTGTACCCAGGTCGGCGGTGAAGGCCGTGCCGGCGGTGGCCCGGCTGACGGGCGGTACCCGCAGCTTCGGCGCTGGGTAGCCGGGCGAGCGGACCAGGCCGACGGGCACCCCGCCGCGTACCGTGCCGAGGTTGGTCAGGTGTACCGGTTCGAGGACGCTGCCGTCGCCGGTGACCGCGATCGCGAGCGTGTTGCGCCCGTCCGGGTTGAGGATGCCGGTGGGGATGACGAACGTGTGCTGCGGCCCGATGTCGGCCGCGTACTGGCCCATGTTCCAGCCGTTGACGAAGATGAGGGCACGGTAGTGCGCGGTGCTGCCCGGCGCGCCGATCGTCAGGCCCAGCGAGGCGTCGTCCACGGCCGGGATGTCGAGCTTGAATTCGGTGCGGTACCAGGAGGTGCCGGGGACGCCGGTGGCGGCGACGGGCCAGTTCCGGTCCGGGTACCCGGGCAGGTACCAGCCCGCGCGCTCGCCGTACAGGCCGCCGTTGTTCACCGCGCCGCGCACGGTGTCGGTGATGTCCTCGCCACCCTGGTTGCCCTGGATCCGCCAGGTCCCGGGGAGGGGCACGGCGGCGCCGGCCCCGTCATTGAAAGTGGCCGAGATGAGCCCGCGACCCTCCTTGTGCGCGTCGTTGACCCCGCCGTCCTCGTTGTGCGAGTTGTCGCGCACCATCACGGCGAGCACGTGCCCGCCCGGCGCCTGCAGCCCGGCCGGCACGGCGAAGGTGGCCGTACCGGTGGTGGGCGGCGCGCTGAGCCCGGTGGGCAACTGGTGCTCGCCCAGGTAGTTGCCGTCCAGCCAGGCCTGCAGCAGGCCGGCGCCGCCCCCGCCGTAGCGCAGTGCGACATTCGCGGCCGATCCGCTGTACGACAGGCGGTACCACACGTCGCCGTGGTGGAAGCCGTAGTCGTCGGCGGTGAGTACCGGCGCGCCGGCCGGCGGCTTGGTCGTGCTGTTGGTGGTGGTCCGGTCCGCCACCGCCCACCCGGAGTCATCGAAGTCCACTGTGGACTCCGGCGACTCGGCGGCGTACCGCCAGGTCGCCGTGCTCAGGTCGGGCAGCGTGACCGGGGCCGGCCCGGGCAGCGGATCGCGGGCCAGCAGGCTGCCGGACGCGGTGCGGGTCGCCGGTACGGGCCGGCCGTTCCAGGACAGCCCGCGTACCGGCGCCGCCGTCCACACCTCCAGGCCGGACGGCACGGCGGTGTCGCCGCGCAGGGCCAGCCGGTCGTCCCGCAGCGCAGCCGAGCGCACCAGTGACGGGCCGCGGACGAGCGACATGCCCTGGCGCCAGAAGGTGTCCGCGGTGTCCTGGTCGGCCAGCAGCAGCGTGAGCGGGGGCCGCCCGCCACCCGTCACCCGTACCTCGGCGAGTCCACTGTGGACGTAGCTCAGCCGCAGGTCCCCGGTTGCCGCGTCGAAGGCGGAGGCCACGTCGCCGGCCAGCACGCTCACGGTGGGCTCGGACGCGTAGCGCAGCACCGTCTCGCCGGCCTCGCCATCGCGGCCGTAGAGCAGGGCCAGGCCGCCGAAGTGCGTCTCGATCTCGGACGTGGAGTAGACCAGGTGCTGCCCGTCCATGTCGTAGTTGGCGACCAGCGTCTTGGCGTCCTGGCCGTGCAACCGCAGCGGCACGGTGTACGCGCCGATGGGGAACGTGAACGTGTCGTCCGTGGTGGCGTTGGACGGGCTGTGCGTGGCGATGAAGAACTCCGTGCCGTCGTCGGGGTTCACGTTGTGGTAGACCTTGACGGCGGGCGAGGACGGCGTGACCGGCGCGCCGCGCTCCACCTTGGTGATCGGCGTGACGCTCTGCAGGAAGTACCCGATCTCCTTCATCGCGACCGCCTTGGGCCGCAGTTGCCGCGCCTCGTCGATCGCGGCGCCGTAGTCGTACGACGTGTACACCACGGGAGCCGGCAGCCAGCCCCAGGACGTGCCGCCGAACGTCATGTAGAAGTTCTGCAGGGTCAGCCGGTTGGCGATGTTCGTCTCGTAGAACACCCGCTCGTACCCGGGACCCTGGCGCACCGCCGTGCAGGCGTAGGTGCCGACGCTGCCCCAGTAGTCGAACCAGCCGCCGCCGAATTCGGCGGTGAAGCCGGGCGTCAGTGGCGAGGCGCTCGCGCCGCCCTTGGCACCGCCGGGACCCCAGATGCCCCAGTCTGGCGCGGACGAGGGAGAGCCCGGCGTGCCGTCGGTGTGGCAGGTGCCGCCCGGGTACCCGTCGAAGGCGTACATGTCGACCGGCCCGGGCACGGTGCCGGTCGCGCCGGAGCCCGCCGGTACCCAGAATCCGTTGCGGCCCTTGTCGTTGTGGAATATCGGCACGGTGACGCCGTCGGCCCGGGCCTTGGCGTACAGGTGCTCCAGGTAGGTGCGCTGGGCTGTGCCCGTGGCGGCCAGCTCGTTCTCGATCTGGTACAGGATGACCGAGCCGGTCCCGTCCGTGAACTGGTGCCGGGCGATGACCGCGTCCATGTGCGACTGCCAGTCGTCGGTGGCGGCGAGGTAGTCCGGCGCGTCGCTGCGCGCGCGTCCTGCCTGAGTGGTCAGCCAGCCGGGGAAGCCGCCGGAGTCGACCTCGGCGTTGATGTACGGCCCGGGCCGCGCGATGACGTAGAGCCCGACGCTCGCCGCGACCGCCAGCGCGCGGTCCATGTCGCGCACCCCGGAGAAGTCGTACACGCCCGGCGCGGGCGAGTGGTAGCCCCAGTCGAAGTACATGGAGACGGCGTTGTACCCGCTGGCCTTCATCTTCTCCAGCACGTCGCGCCACAGGCCCGGGCTGGGCAGCCGGAACGGGTGGAACTCACCCGACCAGATGATCGTGCGCCGCCCGTCGAGCATCAGCGAGTACTGGTCGAACGTGACGGTGTGCGCGGGTGGCGCGGCGGTTGCCGCGCTCGTCCGGGGGACGGTGGACAGGCCGGCGATCAGCAGCGCCGTGGCGCAGACCGCGATCAGCCGGCGGGGAAGGCTGGCCATGACTCAACACGAAACTACATCTATCGACAAATGTCAACGTGTCCCGGCCGGCGGCTCGGGCGGCGGGGGTGCCGGCGCCGGTGTCGTCGGGCGCAGCCACAGCGCCACCAGGTCGCCGCCGGCCAACTCGGCCAGGCAGCCGGTGGCGAACTCCACGAACCGGGTACCGGTGGGCACGCCGGTGCGGCCGACCCGGATCCAGCCGGTGCGCGAGTCCCGGATGGTGGTCAGGTCGCCGGCCCGCACCAGCCGCGGCGAGACACCGCGCGGCGGTACCTCCGGCAGGTGCGCCTTCAGCCGCCCGGCAACCGCGTTGGGCGAGCCCAGCGAGCCGCTCAACCAGCCCGCGTCCGGGTGGTAGCCCCACGCGCCGAGCAGCTCGGCGCTGTCCCGGTCGACCTGCAGCGCCATCGAGCCGAAGGCGAGCTCCACCGCCTGCCCGCCGCGGCGCGCCATGTCCGGGTCGGCCGGCCGGAAGTCGAACGACAGCCCCCGCTGGTCGTACCGCAACTGCCCGCCGATCGGCGGCGCGGCGTCCACGACGGCGAATTCCATCCGGGTCACCTCACGAAGTCGACGTGATAGATGATCTTCTGGGAGGTGTTGACCGCCAGCTCCCAGGTACCCGCGTTGCCGTTGAACGTGCCGGGAACGTCCCAGCGCACCGTGTTCACCGCGCCCTGCGGATCGGTGACCGGCTCGGCCGCGTCCATGATCTCCTGGATCAGCAGCCGGCTCGCCACGAACGGGCGGGTGGCCGCGTGGCTCGCCGCCGGCTCCGAGAACTCCAGCTCGAACGCGTCCAGCGCGGCGCCCGCCACGGCCGCCTCCGTCGCCACCTGCGCCGCGAAGGCCGCGAAGACCTCCCACAGCACCACGGCGAGCACGATGGCGACGACCGCCAGGCCCACGTTCACCCCGCTCACCGCGCACCCCCTGCCCCGTCGGGGAACCGGGCGGGGAACAGGAACGCGGCCAGCAGCAGGGGCGGCAGCACGGCGACCAGCACCGGCAGGAACGAGGTCGTCCCCCGGCTGACCGCCGGCCGCACGACGACCACGGCCAGGAGGTAGGCGACCAGGCAGCAGGCCAGCACGCGCAGCACCAGCGGCACCCGGTCGACGACGCGGACGTAGGACTCCAGGGCGGGCACCACGCGGTACCGCAGCGCGCCCAGCCCCACGAGGAGCGCGAAGACCACGGCGGCGCCCGGCGCGGTGCCGGTCAGCCCGGACAGCAGCAGCGTGAACACCGCCGCGCGCAGCGCCACCGGTACCGGCCAGGGCCACCGGCGGGGCATCCGGAAGCGCAGGTGGGGCGGGCTGGCCGGGGATGCCGGGTGGCGCTGCGCGAGCAGCGTCAGCGCGCCGCGCCCGGCGACCGCGAGGACGGTGACCAGCGCGATCCACCCGCCGTCGTGCTGCAGGATGCCGATCGGGCCGGCGTCCGGCGCGGCGTTCCAGAAGGACCAGACCGGCCGGATGAGGTAGGCGGCCGCCTGGCCCCAGAGGTAGGCCAGCAGCGCCTGCACCACGGCGGCCAGCACGAACCCGATCGCCAGCCGGGTGGTGCCCGGGCGCACCAGCCGCTGGCCGCGCTGGCGTACGGCGGTGGCGACCAGCGGCGCGACCACGACCAGCCCGGCCAGGACGAGGTAGGTGTCCAGGGCGGCCGCGTCGGTGCGCAGCAGGGTGTCCACCACCGAGGCGCCGTAGGGGTGGCCGACCCCCGCGTGCCGGTGCAGGGCGAGGTCGCCGACCGCGTAGCCGACCAGGGCGAGGCAGCCCAGCGCCGCCCCGGTCCCGGCGACCGCGGCGAGGACGAGGACCACCGCCAGCGAGGAGGAGAAGACCGGACCCGGGTGTACCGCGCCGAGCAGCAGGCCGAGCAGCAGCGCCAGGGGCGGCGCGAGGGCCGCCACGACCGGCCAGGACAGCAGGTAGTCGCCGTCGCGCAGCACCACCCGCAGGGTCCCCGAGAGCCGGGCCGCCAGCTCAGGCAGCCGCCGCCACAGCGCCAGCGCCGCCACGCTCCACATCGGACTCCCCACCGTCGGTCTGGTAGGGGCAGCCTACCGGTTCAGGGGAGAGGGGTGTCAGCCGTACGGCCGACACCCCTCCGTGGCGCGCCGGGGAGCTGTCAGCTGCCCGCCGGTACCACCTCCCACGCGACGTTGTCGCCGTGCTGCTGGTTCCAGAACAGCCGCCATCCGTCCTCGAACGGCCGCGGCACCTTGGCGCCGAGGATGCCCGACGCACCGGGGTCGCCGTCCGAGAGGACGATGCCGGTGATCTCGTTGTCGCCGTCGTTCTGGAAGCCGTTGCCGGCCGCGCCCAGCATGTTGTCCTGGGTCGCGGCGGCGTCCCGGCCCTCCGCGAGGAACCGGGTCGGCGTGGCGCCGTTCGCGTAGTTGACGCGCACGTCGAAGAGGTACCCCGAGTCAAGCGCGTTGCGCTGTGCGTGCAGGGTGTCGCCCGCGTCCTCGACGAACGCCACGTGGTCGCGGTCCAGGAACGTGACGTTGTCGAATCCGCTGTGCTCCTGGTTGCCCTGGTAGAACACGCTCAGCTTGCCGTGCTCGGCGGTGGGGTTGGACTGGCTGAGCTGGTACGCCGTGCCCCAGCCGCCGTAGCTGGCGTTGGCTGTGCTGGTGGCGTTGGTGTCACCGGTCGCGTCGAAGTAGAACTCCCGGAAGCCGGTACCCGGCCGGAACACGCCGTTCTCCGGCCGCTTGAACGGGGTGGCCCCGGCCGCCTTGGCCGCGGCGTTGGCGTCGAACGGCTTGCCGCTGGTGTCGACCGCGGTGTCGTGCACGGTGACCCAGTTCGTGTCGAACGTGGTGCCGTAGGTGCTGAGGTCCTTGCGGTCGTCGGTGAAGATGCCGCCGGTCGGGTGCGCGGCGTCCACCGCCTGGAAGGTGACCGGCGTGTGCGTCCGCGCCGAGACCACCTGCAGGGCCTGCAGCTTGCCGCCCTTGGTGAGGTCGCTCTTGTCGGCCGGGACGAACCGGTAGACGAAGCTGTTCGGGTTGCGCGCGTTGGTACCGCTGGGCACCGTACCGCCGATGTCCTCGACCACCCACAGGTTGCCCGCCGGGTCGTTCTGGATGCCCTCGTAGCCGCCCCGGCCCAGTGCCGGTGAGACGTCCTGGACGGTCGCGTTGATGTCCGGGGTGGCCTGGAGCACCGAGGCGTTGGACCCCGACTCGGTGGTGAACAGCAGCCGCCTGGCCCACGGGTCCCAGGTGGAGCCGTCGATGGTCGGCAGCGCGGTGCCGTCGGGGAAGTTGTCCGCGATCAGCGTCACCCGGTGGGCCGCGTCGGCGTCCAGGTTGATCCGGGTGATGTACCCGTGCACCCCGGTCTCGTGGCCCTGGTACACGAAATGGGTCCCGTAGTTGTAGTTGGGGTCGGCGCCGCTCAGGCCGTGCAGCCGCAGGTAGGTGTTCTTGTCCGGCTCGGTCTTGTTGGCCTCCACGTTCGTGCCGGGTGCCTGGGTGACCTTCGGGTCCGGCACCAGCGTCCCGTTGGCGTTGTACCCGTAGTAGGCCACGACGCCGTCCGGGTTCTCCAGCTTCGCGGAGCCCTGCGTCACCGCGTACTGCCGCAACTGCGGCGACAGCGAGTTGGGTACCGCGATGCCCCGGGTGTCCGGGCTGGCCGGGATGGACGTCCAGCGCAGCGCGTCATGCGCGTCGGCCGAACCCGCGGCCAACGTTCCGGCCGTGGTGGCCAGGGCGAGTACGCCCGCTCCCGCCACGACCAGTCGCCTCTTCGTGATCATCGATGTCTTCTCCCTCAGATGGACGCTATGTGTTGCCTACCGGAGGGCAGCCGCCGGCATGGTTTCGGCCGGGTGAGCCCGAAACGACGGGAGGGTGAAGGTTGTGGGCCGGACGGTGCCGGCCGCGCGCTCAGCCGTGCTGGCGGACCGACCGCCAGACGTCCATCGCCCAGGTGGCGTCGGCCGGGTCCTCGTGGATGCACACGGTCTCCAGGAAGCCGCCCGGCCCGATGGTGAAGCCGTACAGTTCGTGCTGCGCGGTGCCGTCGACCTCGGCGACGGTGCTCATCGCGTGGCGGATGTGCCGGCCGTCGGTGTCCCGCTCGGTGACCGGCTGGCTGCCCGGTGCGGCTCCGTCGGTCACCATCCGCAGCACCTCCTCGGCACTGCTCGCCGGCGCGGTGGTATAGCTCGAAATCAGCACCTTGCGACCGGATCCGACAAACTGCTGCCGGCCGCGTACCACGCGGGGAACCAGGCCGGCGCTGCGCTCGATGGACCAGCGCTCGTCCAGCCGGTGCCGCACCGGTACGGGCAGCGCGAAGGTCAGGCCGGACAGCACGGCGTCGCGGTCCCACGCCTCGGTCAGCACCCGGGACAGCACGGGATGGTCGCTGCCGGTCAGGTACGGCAGGTGGTTCGGGTCGCGCACCTCCCCGCGCACCGGCGCACCGAGCAGGTCCGTGCCCCAGGGCTCGACCGCGTTGGCCAGCGTGCCGGTCAGCCGCAGCGACCGGTAGTCCGGCGTGCCCGCGGCCCGTTGCGCGCCGAGCACCTGCTCAGCCGGTACCGCCATCCAGGTGCCGAACGTGATCGTGGTGTCGCCGGTCAGCCGTACCGGCAGCAGGCACCGGGCGAAGCCGCTGCCGTCCGGCAGCTGGCACAGGTCGTCGGCCAGCCACCGCGCCGCATCGCGCTGCTCGGGCGGACCGTGCCACAGGGTGTCGGGCAGGTCGATGCGGGCCTGGATGGTGCTCTCGGGCACGGCAAGCCTCCTGTGCCGTCAGTCAAGATGGAACCCGGTCAAGATAGCGCTGTCCGGCGGCGGCCGCGCACCGGACCGCCGCCGGGCGCAGCGGCCGTTTGACGCACCGTCCAGCCCGGCTAGACTGGCGGCGGCTGGCATCGATCGTTTTCTCTTCGCACCATGTTTCGCGGGTTGTCCGGTTAGTCCCAGGCTGCTGTCGGCCGCCGGGGACGGCTTGCGCCACCGTTCCGACCCGTTCCCGTTTCATGGTGAGGGAGAAAACTCCTATGTCCAGTCGTGCCTCGCGGTCGCGAGGTCCAGCCCGCCGTCGCCTGCTCGGCGTCGCGCTCCCCGGGGTCGTCGCGGCCCTCTGCGCCCTGCTGATGGCGTGGCAGCTGCCCGCCGGCGCCCTGACCGTCACCGGCCCGGTGACCGGCAACGCCACCTGGTTCACCGCCCTCGGCGCCCCGTACGGTGGCTGCGGCCTGCCGCAGGCCAACCTCGACTCGCAGAACTTCGTCGCGCTCAACGTGTTCAACACGCCCGGCGACTACGCCAACTACCCGCGCCCGATCCCCGCGTCCCTCGCCGACAAGATCGGCCTGTGGGACAACGGGCTCAACTGCGGGCGGTACGTGCAGGTGACGATCGGCGACAACTGCACCGGCGTCAACGACGGCGCGCCGAACCAGCCCTTCTGCCGCAACGGCGCCTTTGCCAGCGACGGGTACAACGGCGCCACCCTGACGATGATCGTCGCGGACAGCTGCGGTGACGCCAACGCCTGGTGCCGCGACGACCCGTACCACCTCGACCTCGCGCAGGGCTCGCTCAACACGTTCGTGAAGAACGGCGCCCCGGTCGGCGACCTGTACCCCAGCCACTGGAACAACCGCCACGTCACCTGGCAGTTCGTGCCCGCGCCGAACTACAGCGGGGACATCACGGTCGGCTTCCTGCAGGGCGCGCAGGTCTGGTGGCCGGCGATTTCCGTCTCCCACCTGGCCAACGGCATCCACGGCGTGGAGTACCTCGCCGGCGGCGTGTGGCAGCAGGCGCAGATGGACAGCGACATGGGGCAGGCGTACATCATCGGCGGCACCAGCAGCGGGGCCAACGACTTCCAGATCCGGGTGCGGGACGCCAGCGACCAGCTCATCAGCGGCGGCCGGGTGTACAGCTTCACCCTGCCGACCTCCTGCGGCTCGTCCTGCGGCCCGGCATACACCCAGGTGAGCTACACCACCAGCGGCGGCGCCTCGCCGGGCCCGAGCACGACGGCGAGCCCGAGCGCGAGCCCCAGTGCGAGCCCGAGCCCCAGCGCGAGCCCCAGCCCATCCACGAGGGCGAGCGTGGGTGCGAAGGCGTGCGCCGCCGCGTACCGGACGACCAGTTCCTGGCAGGGCGGCTTCCAGGGTGAGGTGACCGTGACCAACAGCGGGAGCGCGCCGACCACCGGCTGGACGGTGACGCTGACCAACCCGGGCGGCCAGTCGATCAGCCAGATCTGGAACGCCACGATGACCGTCAACGGATCGGTCGTCACCGCGAAGAACGTCTCCTACAACGGCGCGTTGCCGGCGGCCGGCTCGACCACGTTCGGGTTCCTCGGCAGCGGGTCCGGCAGCCCACCCGGGCTCGCCTGCGCGGCGACCTGACGGCACCGCGGACCGGCCGGGCTGGGGCGAAGAGAATCTTCCCGGAAACGCTTCAGCCGGCCGGCCCGCTGCCGATCCTCGGAGTAATCAGGGAGTAGTCACAGGCACTGGGGGCAGATCGGAGACGATCTGAGCATGAACATCACGCCCGTCCCGGGCGTCTCGCCACCGGCGTCCTCGTCCTATGGCGCCCAGAGCGGGACCGGGCGTCGTCCATCGACGCAGGAGGTGGCCGACGCGCTCGCCCTCGACCCCGCCGAACTCGACCGGCAGGTGCGTGCCGGCGCCAGCATCGCGGACTTGGCCGCGGCCAAGGGGGTCACGACCGCCAAGGTCATCGAGGCCATCAGCACGCTCATGGCGCCCAACGCCGACCTCAACGGCGACGTGCCCGCCCGCGTCTCGCTGCACCGGACGGAACCGGTGCGCCACCGGCCGGTCCACCACCACGAAGCCGCCGCCGCCGGCCACGAGCCGGCCGCCGCGCCGCACGAGCCGACCCACCCGGCCGCCGCGAGCCCCCACGACCACCGGCCCGGCCCGGCCGCACCCCTCGCCCCGCCGCCGCTGGTGCCGCCGCCCGGCCTGCCGCCGCCCGGGCTGGCGCCCGGCCTGCCCGCCCATGCACCCACACCACCCGCAAATCCCGCGACACTGTGGGTGGGCCCGGCCGAAGAAGATCCGGTGGGAACCGGCGGCGGCAGCCTCAACACGTACGCATGACGGTCCTGCCCGGCCTGGGCCACCTGACCTGGCTGCCGAAGATCTTCCGCGACCGCCGCTTCGTCACCCGCTACGCTTGACCGGCGGGGGCCGGGCCGAGGTCGACGATGGCGGCGACCGGGCCGCCGCCGTCCGGGCCCTGGTGCGCGGCGGACACCGACACGAACGCGGCCGGGTCGCCGGTCACCGCGGCGGTCACCCCGCCCACGCACGCCTTGATCTGGCGGTGCCAGTGCACGTCGGAGTCGTCCAGCATCGCGTTGCGCCGGCCGCGCACCGTGCCGTCGCTGGACGCCTCGCACTTGAGGAACACGTTGACCAGCTTGCCGGCCAGGTCGGTGTGGTGCGGGCGCTGCGGCAGCGGCAGGCCGGCATCCCGGATCGCGGCCCAGATGCCGTCCTGGTCGAGCGCGTCGCGCATGACGGCGTGCCCGATCCGGTACCGGCCGCCCACGCCCCGCACGTTGCCGACGACCACGATCTGCGCCTGGTCGAGCTCCACCCCGGACGAGCAGGACGCGACCGAGGAGTACAGCTCCCGGTGGTGCAGCACGTCCCCGTCGCCCGCCGACGCCACCTCACCGAGGGCGACCGCGATGCCCAGCGCGGTCGTACCGTTGGACAGGTCCATCGACTCGTGCGTGTTCTCCGTCCACACGTCGCGGCCCCGGCTCTTCGCCTCGCGGATCGTCTGGATGGTCAGCAGCGGCGTCTTCGTCTGTACATAGTGGACATCCGCCGGGTCGGTGATGCCGGCGCGCGCCATCGCCTCGCGTACCCCGACCGCGACCTTGTCGATCATGCCCTGCCGGCCGATCTCCTCGGGCAGGATCGGCTCGCTCATCGCGAAGCCGACGGTCAGTCGCGGTTCGTCCGTCGGCACCGCCCGCTGCGCCGGTACCGTCGCGAAGACCGTCGCGTGCGGGCAGAGCACGCCGTCGGTACCGCCGGACCAGACGATCGGCACCTGCCGGACCGCGTGCGGGTCCCGGGTGCCCTTGGCCACCAGCACCTCCCGGAAGGCGCGGTCGGCGATGATGCGCGTGTAGTCGTTCACGCCGCCGTTGCCCTCGGTCTTGCCGATGACCGCCACCACCCGGTCGGCGTCCACCGTCCCGGCGTCGATCAGGTCGGCCAGTCCGGACGCGTCGCTGACGGACTTCAGCAGTACCTTGCGTACCTCTATGGGCTCCGGCACGGATCTACTCACCTCTCCTGTCGACTTCCGCATGAGAGCGGCCACCGGACAACCGGCGGTACCCGGGTCCGCGGTCGAAGAACGGCTCCTCGCCGGTACGCGCGCCGCGCAGGGTCTTGCGCAGCGCGTCCGAGGCCGCCTCGTCGAGCCGCTCACCGTCCACGATGACCACACCGTAGTCGTCCCGCGCGCCGGCCACCGAGACCTTGCCCCACGCCACGTCGCGCAGCACCTCCCGGTACGGGCGGTCCAGCGGGTCGCCCCAGCCGCCACCCCCCGTGGTGCGGATCCGGATGACCTCGCCGGCCCGTACCGGCTCCGCGTCGGCCAGCGCGTCGACCGTGCGCTCGTTCGGGCCGCCCGGATCGATGACGACCCGGAACGGCCGCCCGGCCCGGCCGCCCTTGACGCCCCAGCAGGCCAGCACCGAGCGGTCGGCGATGGACATGAAGTGCGCCTCGCGCAGCATCCGGATGTGCTTGTCGTAGCCCAGGCCGCCGCGGTGGCGCCCCGCGCCGCCGGAGTCCACCGCGAGCCCGAGCCGTTCGACCACGAACGGCCAGCGCGCCTCGGCGAACTCGACCGGGATGTTGCGCGAGTCCGGCACCACGTGGATGGTGTCCTCGCCGTCGGCGTAGTACCGGCCGCCCGAGCCGCCGCCGAGCACCTCGCGCATCAGGTACGGCTCGCCGCCCGCGTCGGTGCCGTAGACCCCGGTGTAGCGGATGGTCTCCTGGTCGGCCGGCATCCGGCCGTCCACGGCCTTGGCGAGGGCGCCGGCGAGCACGCCGAGCAGCCGCAGGATGACGAAGGTACGGGCGTTGGTGGGCGCCGGGAACACCGGTGTCAGCAGCGTGCCCGGGGGCGGGAAGCGCATCTCCAGCAGCGGCACCACGCCCTCGTTCACGTCGAGTTCGGCCATCCGCTCGGGAGTGTCCGCCAGGTTGCGCAGGATCGGCGCGAGCCACTTGGCGAGGAAGCTGCCCTCCGCGTAGTTGGCCGCGTGGTTGATGGGTCCCTTGGCCTGGGGCGACGTGCCGGTGAAGTCGAGCACCAGCTGGTCCGGGGTCTTGGTCAGCGTGATGCGCTGGGTGTGCAGCCGGGGCGGGTCGACGCCGTC
>JBBWZQ010000417.1:0-5312 GCA_039649115.1 Micromonosporaceae bacterium
GGTGGTGGCGTTGGGGCCGCCGCGGCCGGGGGTGGTGTCCGAGCCACTGGAAGGCCAGCAGGAGGCGCTGTCCTGGTTCACCGCGGAGTACCCCGTGCTGCTCGGCGCGGTACCGCTGGCCGTCAGCCGCGGCCTCGACCGGTACGCCTGCCATCTGGCCCTGGTGCTGGGCACCTTCGGTAACCTGCGTGGCCACTGGGCGGACTGGGCCGACGCGCAGCAGGCCGCCTTGCCTGCCGCGTACCGCCTGGACGACCTCGGCTGGCCGGCGCGCCTGCACCGGGAACTGGGCTACGCGTACACCTGCCTGGAGCGCTTCGCGGACAGCCAGACGCACTTCACGCTCGCGCTGGACCTGCACGGCGCCCTCGACGACGCCGTCGGGATGGCTCGCACGCTGCGTGGCATGTGCCTGATGTCGGAGCGGCAGGGACGGCTCCGGGAAGCGCTGGAGTACGCGCGCCGCAGCCGCGACCTGCTGCTGGAAAGTGCCGACCAGGCCGGGAAGGCGTACGCGTTCAACTCGGTGGGCTGGTACCACGCCCTGGTCGGCGACTACCACGAGGCCCTGGACAACTGCCGGCAGGCGATCATCCTGCTGTGCGAGGTCGGTGACCGGCTGGGTGAGGCGACGACCTGGGACAGCCTCGGGTTCGCGCACCACCATCTGGGCCAGTACCGGGAGGCGATCGACTGCTACCGGCGCGCGCTGGACACGTTCCAGGAACTTGGCGACCGCTACTACGAGGCGGACACGCTGCACCACATCGGCGACTCGTACCACGCTGTCGGCGACCGGGCCGCGGCACACCGGGCGCTGCGCCGGGCGGTACACCTCTTCGAGGCGCTGGAGCGGCCCGAGGCCGCCGAGGTCCGGGCCAAGCTCGGGCGCGGGGCCGGGCGTGGGGTGCCACCGGGCACGGACCCGCGTCGGGCGGTGACCACGCGTCGCGCTGGAGTGTGACGGCCATGGGAGCTGGGATCGGTCAATGACCCGGTGAGTGCCGGGTACTGCGCGAAGACCGAGAGGATGGCGCGGCGCATGGGCCCGCGGTGTCCACCGCCTCGGGGCCCTGCCTGGGAACGATGGCTCGCGCCGCATGGGCCGCGTCGGCCCGGTAGCGCTGGAGCATCGCCGCGGTCACGGCGTCCCGCTGCACCACGAGAGCCGGCTGGTACGCAGCGGTCAGGTCGGGCAGGGCCAGATCGGCGAGGATGGTGTTGGCACAGGCGACCAGGTCGCCCGCCAGGTCGTCGTAGCTGATGTGCCTCGTCGGCGTGCCGAGCGCCCGTAGGTAGCCGCGCCATTGCTCGTTGGCCTGTGCGATGGTCTCGCAGATTTCCTTCAGGTCCGCGTAGTCGTACACGTCGCCGGTTCCCAGCCGGGTCCGGGCCGCGGCGGCCACGCCGGGCGGTCCCCAGAAGGCGTCATCGTAGCGGAGGATGGTTTGCGATCCGGCGCCGTCGGTGGCGAAGACGCCGGAGGCGTACGCCCGGAGTACCGAGACCGCCTGCACGTCGACGGGTGACCGGGTGACCATGACCACACGTATCCGGGCCGGTAGCAGTTGGCCGGTGAGTAACTCGTTGACGGGCTCGCCGGTGCCGGCCCGCATCAGCTGTGCCAGTTGGTGCCAGTGGAGCTTGAAGCCGCTGACCCCCTTGCGGCATGTCTGCCGGAGCCGGTCGAGAAGGTAGCCGCGGCACGCCGCAACCGACTGCGCGCGGTCGGTGCCGCCGGGCGTGGTGAGATATGACAGGCGCGCGTTCGAGAGCTGCGCTCTGGAGAACCATTCGGTGGGCTCTGCGGCTCCGGCCGCGGCCAGCGCCTGGCACAGCACGGTCGTGCCCGTGCGCGGAGTCCCGGCGATCAGGTATACGGTGCTGGGTTCGGCGGCCGTACTGATCACCTACCATTCGTGCCCACGGTCAGCTCGCTGCCCAGGAGCATGAAGCACGCGCTGAGTGCCATCGCGCATGCCGAGACGCTCCATACCACGGTGTATCCGCCGTGCACGACCAGCAGGCCGGCGCCGAGTGGGCCGAGGCATGCCCCGGCGTACACCCCGGTCTGGGTGATGGAGGTGACCGCGGCCGGTGTCCGCGGGCGGAGCCGGGCCACCGAAAATGTCAGCAGCCCTGGCCAGCACCAACCCAAACCATACCCGAGGGTCACCCCGAGCAGCGAGGCGGCCGGTCGGCGGAGGCCGAGCAGTGCGATCCCCGACGCGCCGATGGCGAGCATCGCGGCGACCATGGAGAGGTGTCCGCGGTTCCACCGGTCGGCGAGCCAGCCGACGAACAGCCGGGCGCAGACACAGATCACACCGCCGAGGGTCAGCATGAGGCCGGCCAAGGCCTCGGTCACCCCTTGCGCCACGGCCGAATCGACAAGAAACGTCGCGACCGTCGTCGCCGCGGCCGCACCCAGCGCGGCACCCACGCTGAGTGCGACGAGGCCGGCGCCGGCCGGTTCGCGCCCGCGGCGGCGGGCGGCTGGCGCACGCGCCATCGCGGGGCGGGGCCGGTCCCGGGGTACCAGCGCGAGCGCTGCCAACGCGAGCGCGGCGCCGGCCACGAAGCCCCAGCGCCAGCCGACGGTCAGCGCGAGAGCGGGTACGGCGGCTCCGGACAGCAGGGTCGCCAGCGGGACAGCGGCCTGTTTGGCGCCGAAGGCGAACCCGTGCCGGCGGCGCGGTACCGACCGGCTCAGTGAGGCGTTGGAGGCGAGTTGGCCGAGCGAGTTGGCGGTCGCCGCGACCGCGAGCATCAATACCAGCGCGGGCATCGACCGCGCGGACAGCGCGATGGCCAGCATCGCGTCGGCCGCCAGAAGGATCGCCACCCGGGCCGTCCAGGCTGGACCGAGGCGCTCGACGAGGGCGCCCACGGGCAACGAGCCGAGCGCGGTCACTCCGAAGTAGACAGACACGGCGAGGCCGAGCGTAGTGGGTGTCAGGTTCAGCTCCCGGCAGATCTGCACCGCCAACCCGCTGACCAGAAACACCGGGATGACCGACGCGACCGTCGTGGTGACCGCGGCGACGGCGGTGGATACCGGCTTCGGCGCCGGGGGCGCCGCGGCCGCTGGTACCGCAGCGGACGCGACTACGCGCAGGGGGACCGCTACCTGGGAGATGGTCACCGGTCGCTCCTCGTGTCCAAGGTGGACGCTTCAGGCTAGTTTCGGGGTGAGCTTGATCTTGTCTATCGCGGGCGCGTGCCCCTTCCGGTTGGCGAAGGTGATGGTGTCGGCACCCGCCGCCAGGTGTACGGTCACCGTGCGCTGCGAGCAGCAGGCCGCGCCGGCGGTCACCTGGACGGTGACCGGGGCGAAGCCGGACACGGTGATCACCACGGTCCGCGTGGCGTCGCCGTTCAGGTGGACGTAGAAGAAGGTGAGAAGGTACGCACCGGCCGCTCGCGCGGATACGACAAAGGTCAGGCTGCCGGGGCCGGCGGGGTTGCCCCACGTACCGATGTTCTTGACGATCTGGCCGCCCGAGGCGCCGGGATAGGCTGCGACAACGGCCGATCCGATCGACGTGTTCGACGCCGCCTCGGCCTCGTAGGTGGCGGATGCGCCGCCACGCCGGGCGGCGGGTGCCGTCGGACCGGGATCGGCCGCGGCGGTCGTCGACGGCGCTACAGATGCCTGTGGGGCGGCGCCGCCACCGGCCAGGACCGAGGGCGGGCTCGTTGCCGTGCGGCCGGCAGTCCACGTGGCGGCGCGCGAACCCTGGCGGGTGCGGGGACCCAGCGCGAATCCGGCCGCCACGATGACGACGAGCAGGACGATGGCCGCGACCGGGAGCAGCGCCCAACTCTTCACACCCGCGCGCCGGTCCCGCACGGGCGGCAGGTCGTCCCGGGTTATGTCCGCGTCGTCCCAGTATCGACCCACGACGGTCTCGGGCTCGGGCTGCCGCCACGGAGCTTGGTCCGGCGCCGCGCGTGTGGCCTCGTGGAACCCGGACGACCAGCGCACGGGATCAGGGTCGCCGAGGTCCTTGCCGGTCGTTGTCAGACGCTCTGCAGCACGCATGCGGATACCGAACCATCCCCGACGTGGCAGGACACAGGTCAGGATTCCGGACAGCGGTGTGGGTAAAACTGCCGTACTGGCCACGCCTTCGGGTGCCTAGCGTCGGTGATGTCAAGCCATCTCCAGCCTGTTCCATTGATCCGGTACCGACAATCCAAAGCACCGTGGCGGCGGTCTGCGACATCTGATCGCGGGCCGCCGCGGCGGCCGGAATACCACCGGGAGCCGACACCATGAACACCGACAACGGTTTCTTCCGCGAACACGTGCAGTCGCTGGAGCGGTTTGGCGCAGAGCTGTCGGCCCAACTCGACGCGCTGCGCGGGCCGAGCGACCGGCTGGCCGTGCTCGCCGGCGGCGAGCTACCGCTCGGCGACTTCGCCGAGGCGCACGCACTGGCCCTGCGCCAGCTCACCGCCGCCCGGCAGATGGCGGGGCTGGTGCAGGCGGTACACGAGGCGGTGAGCTTCGCGGGCGAGGTCACCCGTGTCGTGGCGAGCAGCCACGAGCACTTCGACCAGCAGGCCGCATTCGGCGCGGGCATGCTGCAGGCGGGCTGAGCGATGGACGACCGCACCGATTTCGGCGGGTACAGCCACGCCGCGCTCATCCAGATGCTGCACGCCGGCGACCCGAACGCGGTCACCGCCGCCTGTGAGGTATGGGCTGCCATCGGGTGCTCCCTGCACGACCGGGCGGGAGAGCTCGAAGACCAGCTGCGCGTGCTCGACGGCAAGTGGCAGGGGGACGCCGCGAACGCGTACCAGACGATGCTCCGCGACCTGGTCCACGGCATCCGGCAGACCGCCACCACCGCGTTGGCCCTGCGCGACCTCAGCTACCAGGCGAGCGACGCGCTCCAGAAGGCAAGGCTGGCCGCACCATCCATAGTGGACGTATTTGCGCTGTCGCCGGCCGTGATAGCCACCGCGACGATCCCGCTGGCGCCGCCGCCCGGTGCGAACACCGCGGCGGTGGCCGCCCTGGTGCAACGGCAGGCAGAGGCCGCCGCGCTGGTGCGCCAGCACCTGGACGCGGTGGCTGCGGCGAACGCCGCGCAGGCACAGGCCGTCGCGGTGATGGCGTGGCTGGCCGACCAGGACGTTACGATGCAGGAGGCGGTACCGCAGGCGCCCGCGGCCACGATCGCCGGAGTGGCCGCCGACGGCACCGTGGTGCCCGGCACCGCCGGTCGGGTGAACCCGGCGGTGGCGGGCGGTTCGGCCGACACCCGGCTGTTCAGCCAGGTCTTCGGCGCGGGTGTCGC
>JBBWZQ010000031.1:0-68709 GCA_039649115.1 Micromonosporaceae bacterium
ACCCTGCTGTCGTCCATCCCGGGCGCGGCGGTCACCAGCATCAAGATTGACGGCGTCCTGCACGAGTTCACCACGATCCCCGGCGTCAAGGAGGACGTGGTCGAGCTGGTCATGAACGTCAAGGAGCTGTGCGTCAGCTCCGACCACGACGAGCCGGTCTCGATGTACCTGCGCAAGCAGGGGCCGGGCGACGTGACCGCGGGCGACATCCAGCCTCCGGCCGGCGTGTCCGTGCACAACGCCGAACTGAAGCTGGCCACGCTCAACGGCAAGGGCCGGCTGGACATGGAGCTGACCGTCGAGCGCGGTCGCGGTTACGTCACCGCCGCGCAGAACAAGCAGGCCGGAGCGGAGATCGGCCGGATCCCGGTCGACTCGATCTACTCGCCGGTGCTCAAGGTCACCTACCGGGTCGAGGCGACCCGGGTCGAGCAGCGCACCGACTTCGACCGGCTGATCATCGACGTCGAGACCAAGGCCTCGATCACCCCGCGCACCGCCCTGGCCTCGGCCGGTTCGACCCTGGTCGAGCTGTTCGGCCTGGCACGCGAGCTGGACGAGACCGCCGAGGGCATCGACATCGGTCCGTCGCCGCAGGACGCGCAGCTCGCCGCCGACCTGGCGCTGCCGATCGAGGAGCTGGACCTGACCGTCCGCTCGTACAACTGCCTCAAGCGGGAGGGCATCAACACGGTCGGCGAGCTGATCGGCCGCACCGAGGCGGACCTGCTGGACATCCGCAACTTCGGGCAGAAGTCCATCGACGAGGTCAAGATGAAGTTGGCCGGGATGGGCCTGGGCCTGAAGGACTCGGCGCCCGCGTTCGATCCGACCCACGTCGTGGACTCCTTCGCCGAGGTGGACTACGACACCGACGACTACCGCGAGACCGAGCAGCTCTGAGCGAGAGCCACCGATAGGGAGAGTCCACAATGCCCACGCCCACCAAGGGCCCGCGCCTCGGCGGCAGCCCCGCGCACGAGCGGCTGATGCTGGCCAACCTGGCCACGTCGCTGTTCGAGCACGGAAAGATCACGACCACCGAGGCCAAGGCGAAGCGGCTGCGGCCACTTGCGGAGCGCCTGGTGACCATTGCCAAGCGCGACGACCTCGCGGCGCGGCGGCGGGTACGCCGGATCGTCCACGAGCGCGAGACCTTCGTCAAGCTGTTCGAGGAGATCGCGCCGCGTTACGTCAACCGCCCCGGCGGGTACACCCGGATCATCAAGACCGGGATCCGCAAGGGTGACGCGGCGCCGATGGCCATCATCGCCCTGGTCGAGGAGGAATTGGCCACGCCGGCGGCGGCGCCGGCCAAGGCCGCCCGATCGACCGCGCGCAAGGCCACGAAGGCCGAGGCCGTCGCCGCCCTCGCGGGCGACGACGAGGCCGGGGCGGCGCGGGCCACACCGGAGCCGGCCGCGGGTGCCGACGACGACGAGGCCTGATTTTTCCGGGTACGAGCCCGGTGTCCCCGGCGGGGGCGCCGGGCTCGTCCGTCTGCGCCTGGACGTGGCGTACGACGGTACGGACTTCTCCGGCTGGGCCGCCCAGCCCGGCCGGCGTACCGTCGCCGGCGTCCTGCTCGCCGAGCTCACCCGGCTGCTCACCCTGCCTACGGGCTTGACGGTGGCCGGCCGCACCGACGCGGGGGTGCACGCCACCGGCCAGGTGTGCCATGTGGACGCTCCGGTGGCCGCCTGGGACCAGGTGCGGGACACCCTGCTGCGGCGGCTGGCCGGGCTGCTCCCGCCGGACGTGCGGGTCACCGCCGTCGCGGCGGTGCCGGTCGGGTTCGACGCCCGCTTCGCCGCGCTCGGCCGCCGGTACGAGTACCGGGTCACCGATGCGCCGTGGGGGGCCGATCCGCTGGCCGCCCGGTACACGCTGGCCTGGCCCCGGCCGCTGGACCTGGACGCGCTGCGCGCCGCCGCGAGCGGCCTGACCGGGAAGCACGACTTCGCGGCGTACTGCCGGCGCAAGGAGCACGCGACGACCGTGCGCGCGGTCAGCCAGCTGGACTGGCGGCGCGAGCCGGACGGGGTGCTGGTCGCCACGGTGGCGGCCGACGCGTTCTGCCAGTCGATGGTGCGCAGCCTCGTAGGTGCCCTGCTGGCGGCCGGGGACGGCCGGCAGGCACCCGGGTGGCCAGCCGGGCTGCTGTCCCGCCAGGAGCGGGCCAGCGAGGTCGCGGTGGCCCCGCCGCACGGGCTGACCCTGGTGGCGGTCGAGTACCCGGCCGATCCGGCGGACTACGCGCGGCGCGCCGCCGCTACCCGGGCCCGCCGGTCACTTGCCTGACCGGGCCTGCAGGACGGTCCCCTTCAGGTACCGCTCGATCAGATCGTCGATGAGTGGCTGTACCGTCGCCTGGTCCGCGATCCGCGCGCCGTCGGCCCTCGCGACCACGCAGTACAGCAGGAAATGCCCGCGCACGTCCCAGCCCAGCCGGGTCGGCGACCGGGCGATGACGTCGCTGGTCCCACCCGCCGGATAGCCGGTCAGGCGGCCCCTGGTGGCGCTGACGCTGGCCTGGATCCCGTCGGCGACCTGCCGGGCGGCCGCCTCCTCGCGCAGGTTGGCGATGCCGGCGGTGAGGACGTAGACCTTGTCGGGCGAGGTCAGCGTGCCGCGCACCACCTGGGTGCAGCCGGCGGCCGACAGCAGGCCGGCCAGGTCGCCGACCACGGCCACCCGGCAGTCGGCCGACCCCTGGCTCTTGAGCAGCGGGTAGACCCGGCCGCTCGCGGTGACCGTCGCTCCGGGGAAGACCTCGGACACGGTCAGCGGCGCCGGATCGCGGCTCTGGCTGGCCAGGTCGCGGCCGGTGCCGCCCTGGCCCCCGGTCCCGGTCGCGGTTCCTGCTCCGGTTCCTGTTCCGGCTCCTGCTCCTGCTCCTGTTCCGGAGAAGGTGAGGTAGCCGGCCGTGGCGAGCACGCCCAGCAGGGCGGCGACGGCGAGGCAGCCGAGCACGGTCAGCAGGCGCCTGGTGCGCGCCGTTTCCGGAGAGAGGGTGCGGTCCGGGCGCTCGGGCCTGCCGAGCCCGGACCGGGGACCCCGGTCGGACGGGCTGCCGCGACTGGGGCCCGGGTACCGCGATCCGGTGTGTTGGTTCGTGTGGTACTTGGGTGAGCCGCGGTGCGCCTGGTCCCGGTACCGCCTGGTGGTGTAGGTCCGGCCGCCCTGGCTGGGTACGGCGGCCCGGCCGGTGCCCCGGGCAGGCTGCCGGGGGTCGGCCGGCTGCTGCCCGCCGTTTCCCTGGTCACCATGCCCGGACGTCATGCGGCCAGGGTACCGGTCGCGGGCGGGTGGGCCGGGGATATGGGCGATCGGGGACAATTCTCGGCATGAGCTCGGAGCACTACTTCAGCGCCGAGCCGGGCGCGCGGGCCGACCGGCACCGGATCGACTTCTCCGTGGCCGGGCGCGGGTACTCGCTGGTGGCCAGCGGCGGGGTGTTCTCGGCCGGCCGGCTCGACCCGGGTACCGCCGTCCTGCTGCGCAAGGCTCCGCCGACCGGTCCCCGCGGCGGCGTCTACCTGGACCTGGGCTGCGGCTACGGGCCCATCGCGGCGGTCCTCGCGACCAGTTCCCCGAAGGCGACGGTGTACGCCGTGGACGTGAACACCCGTGCGCTGGAGCTGGTCCGCGAGAACGCCGCCGAGCTGGGTGTGGCGGACCAGGTGATCGCCGGCACACCGGACCAGGTACCCGCCGGTGTGCGGTTCGACGAGATCTGGAGCAACCCGCCGATCCGGATCGGCAAGCCGGAACTGCACGCGATGCTGTCCCGCTGGCTGCCCCGGCTGGCCACCGGCGGCACCGCCTGGCTCGTGGTCGCGCGCCACCTGGGCGGCGACTCGCTGCAGCAGTGGCTGCGGGCGCAGGGCTGGCGGGCCGACCGGCACGCGTCCCAGAAGGGGTACCGGGTGTTGCGGGTGACCGCGGATATCTAGTGACGCGGGCACCCGCCGTGCTCGACAATGCCTGCCGTGGGGTATGTGGATGTGGCGGGGGTCGGGCACACGCTGCCGGACGGGCGGCTGCTCTTCGCCGACGTCTCGTTCCGGGTCGGCGAGGGCACCAAGATCGCACTGGTCGGGCCGAACGGCGCCGGGAAGACGACCCTGCTCCGCATGGTCGCCGGTGACCTGCCGACCCAGCAGGGTGTCGTCGCCCGCTCCGGTGGGCTCGGCGTGATGCGGCAGTTCATCGGGATGATCGCGGACGACCAGACGCTCACCGATCTCGCGCTGAGCCTCGCCGTGCCCCGCGTGCGGGTGGCCGGCGAGGGTCTGGCGGCCGCCGAGCGGCGGCTGCATCTGGCGCCGGCGGACGAGAAGGCCCAGCTCGGGTACGCCAACGCGCTGACCGCGTGGGGCGAGGCCGGCGGGTACGACGCGGAGGTGCTCTTCGACACCGTCTCGGTGGTGGTGCTCGATCTGCCCTGGGACAAGGTGCGCGACCGGCCGGTGCGGACGCTGTCCGGCGGGGAGCAGAAGCGGTTCGCGCTGGAGCTGCTGCTGCGCGGCACCGACGAGGTGCTGCTGCTCGACGAGCCGGACAACTTCCTGGACGTACCGGGCAAGCGCTGGCTGGAGGGCCGGCTGCGCGAGTCGGCCAAGTCCGTCCTGTACGTCTCGCACGACCGCGAGCTGCTGGCACAGACCGCCGACCGGGTGGTCGCGGTCGAGGGCGGCTCGGCGTGGGTGCATCCGGCCGGGTTCGCCTCGTGGCACGAGGCCCGGCTGGCCCGGCACGACCGGCTGGAGGAGAACCGGCGCCGCTGGGACGAGGAGCACGAGAAGCTGCGCCAGCTCATGCTGATGTACAAGCAGAAGGCGGCGTACAACGACGCGATGGCCTCGCGCTACCAGGCCGCCGTGACCAGGCTGCGCAAGTTCGAGGAGGCGGGACCGCCGCCGCTGCCGCCCAGGGAGCAGGACATCCGGATGCGCCTGACCGGCGGGCGCACCGGCAAGCGCGCGGTCATGTGCGAGCAGCTCGAGCTGGACGGGCTGACGTACCCGTTCGACCTGGAGCTCTGGTACGGCGACAGGCTCGCGGTGCTGGGCGGCAACGGTACCGGAAAGTCGCACTTCCTGCGGCTGCTGGCACGCGGCGGTACCGACCCGGACCCGACCCAGCCGCCGCTGTCCATTGTGGAGCCGGTGACCGCCTCGGGGAGCGCCCGGCTCGGTGCCCGGGTGCGGCCCGGCCACTTCTCCCAGACGCACGACCGCCCGGACCTGGTCGACCGCTCGCTGGTGGACATCCTGTGGCGGGGAGACGAGCACCGGACCGGGATGGACCGGCACGGCGCGATGCGGGTGCTCAACCGGTACGAGCTGGCGGGTCAGGGCGACCAGCTCTTCGGCACCCTCTCCGGTGGCCAGCAGGCCCGCTTCCTGGTGCTGCTGCTGGAGTTGGGCGGCGCGACCCTGTTGCTGCTGGATGAGCCGACCGATAACCTCGACCTGGCCTCGGCCGAGGCGCTGGAGGATGGCCTGGCAGGGTTCGAGGGCACCGTCATAGCGGTCAC
This sequence comes from Micromonosporaceae bacterium, assembly GCA_039649115.1. Taxonomy (GTDB): domain Bacteria; phylum Actinomycetota; class Actinomycetes; order Mycobacteriales; family Micromonosporaceae; genus DATEJJ01. Next base: position 5,543 of record JBBWZQ010000031.1, read on the forward strand.
CCACGACCGCTGGTTCACCCGCTCGTTCGACCGCTTCGTGCTCTTCGGGGGTGACGGTGAGGTGGTCGAGACGACGGAGCCGCAATGGGAGCACGGGTAACGGCCACGACCGTCGCGATCGTCGGTGCCGGGCCGTCCGGCCTGACCCTGGCGAACCTGCTGCACCGCTGCGACGTGCCCTGCGTCGTGGTGGAGCGGCAGAGCATCGAGTACGTGCGGCAGCGCCAGCGGGCGGGCGTGCTGGAGTACCGGGCCAGGCAGATGTTCCAGGAGTGGGGCCTGGCCGACCGGATCATCGGCGGCGCCTCGTTCGACGGAGTCCTCGAGTTCCGGGTGGACGGGCAGCGCCGGCTGCTGGCGTACGCGGATGAGGTGGCGGGGCGGGCGCAGTGCCTGATCCCGCAGCAGGTGGTGGTGCAGCGGCTCATCGCCGCGCTCGTCGAGGCCGGAGGCGATCTCCGGTTCAACGCCGCCGGCGTGGCCGTTCATGATGTCGACGGTCCGCGCCCCCGGGTCACGTACCGGAGCGCGGACGGTATGCAGCACGCGGTCGAGTGCCAGTACGTGGCCGGCTGCGACGGCTACTACGGACCCAGCCGGATGAGCGTGCCCCCCGGCGTCATGCGGGAGTACTCCTACGACCACGGCATCGGCTGGCTCACGGTACTCGCCGACGCGTCCCCGCCCCGGTACCCGTTGATAGCGATCAGCGAGCACGGCTACGCGGGCCAGTTCGCGCGCGGGCCGCGCGCCAGCCGCTTCTACCTGCAGTGCCCGCCCACCGACGACGTGGCGGCCTGGCCTGACGACCGGGTGTGGGAGCAGTTGCGGCTGCGCCTGGCCGACGCCGACCTGCCGACCGGTCCGATCACCGAGAAGCGCGTCCTGGAGATGCGCAGCGCGGTCTTCGAGCCCATGTCCTACGGGCGGCTGTACCTCGTCGGCGACGCCGCGCACGTGATCACGCCCATCGGCGGCAAGGGGATGAACCTCGCGCTGTACGACGCGGACATGCTGGCCCGGGCGCTGCGCGGGTGCGTCCGCGAGGGGAGCGGGCAACTGCTGCGGGAGTATTCGGCGACCTGCCTGCGCCGGGTGTGGCGCTACCAGGAGTTCGCCCGCTGGATGTCGGAGATGGTGCACGACGCCGGGGACGACTCGCTGGCCGGGCCGTTCCGCCGGCAGTTGGCCCGGGCCCGCCTGGAGGCGGTGCTGACGGTGCCGGCCACCAGGCGGATGTTCGCCGAGTACCAGATCGGCGTGGCGTAGCCAGCTGTTGCGGTACGTGGAGATATTGCCTACGGTCGGAGAGGTACATCCACGGGAGTCCGGAGCACCGGGCTGAGAGGAGGGCTACGGCGCCCTCGACCGTACGAACCTGATCCGGGTAATGCCGGCGCAGGGAGGAGCCTCCATGACCGCTCCACTCGGTCGACTGCATCTGGTCACCGACGCGCGGCCCGGCCGCGACCCGGTGCGTGTGGTGCGCGAGGCGCTGCGCGCCGGCCACCCGCTCGTGGTGCAGGTGCGGGTCGAGGACGAGGTCTGTGACCGGGACGCGTTCGATCTGGCCGCGCGGATCCTCGAGCTGTGCCGCGCCGCCGGCGCCACCTGCCTGGTCAACGACCGGCTGGACGTCGCGCTCGCGGTGGGGGCCGACGGCGGGCACGTGGGCGCCGAGGACCTTCCGGTGGGCGCGGCGCGGCGGGTGCTCGGGCCGCGGGCGGTGCTCGGCGCGACGGTGCGGGACCCGGTCGCCGCGCGGGCGGCGGTGGCACAGGGGGCGAGCTACCTGGGCGTGGGGCCGGCGTTCCGGACCGGTACCAAGGCCGGCCTGCCGGACCCGATCGGGGTGGCCGGCATCGGGGCGGTGGCGGCTGCCGTGGACGTACCGGTGATCGCGATCGGTGGGATCACCGCCGCGCGGGTACCGGAGCTGGCCGGGGCGGGCGCCTACGGCGTGGCGGTGGTGGGCGCGGTGTGCGCCGCACCGGATCCGGCCGGCGCGACCGCCGAACTGCTGGCCGCGCTGCACGGCGGTGGCCCGTGACGGCTCCCGTGGCGGTCGTCGGCGCGGGCGTGATCGGCCTGGCGATCGCGTGGCGGCTGGCCGGGCGCGGCTGTCCGGTGACGCTGTACGACCCGGCACCCGGTTCGGGAGCGTCCACAGTGGCCGCCGGCATGCTCGCGCCCGTGGGGGAGGCGAGCTTCGGCGAGGCCGCGCTCTCCCGGCTGCTCGTCGAGGGTGCGCGCCGCTGGCCGGCCTTTGCCGCCGAGCTCGCCGAGGCTGCCGGCACCGGCGTCGGGTACCGGGACTGCGGGGCGCTGCTGGTCGCCCGTACCGCCGACGACCTGGCCGTGGTGCGGCGGTTGTGCGCGTACCAGGCGAGCCTGGGGCTGGCCAGCGTCGAGCTGCGGGCCGCCGAGCTGCGCGAGCGGGAGCCGCTGCTCGCCCCGCGCGTGCGGGGTGGCGCGCTGCTGCCCGGCGACCACCAGGTGGACCCGCGGCGGGTGGTGGCCGCGCTGCTGGTGGCGGTCGAACGGGCGGGCGTACGGGTGGTGCGCCGCGAGGTCACCGATCTGTCCACCGTGGCGGAACCGGTGCGCGTGCTGTCGGCCGGGTGGCGCAGCGGGTACCTCGCCGGGCTTCCCGTCCGGCCGGTGAAGGGTCAGCTGCTCCGGCTGCGCGGTACCGGCCTGCGGCACGTCATCCGCGGGTACGTGGACGGGCGCTGCGTCTATCTGGTACCACGGCTGGACGGCGAGGTGGTGGTCGGCGCGACCACGGAGGAGCGGGCCGATACCGCGGTCACCGCCGGCGCGGTGCGGGAGCTGCTCTGCGCGGCGGTCGACCTGGTACCGGAGCTGGCCGAGTACGAGCTGGTCGAGGCGCGGGCCGGGTTGCGCCCCGGTACCCCCGACAACGCCCTCGTCCTCGGCGAGCTGCGGCCGGACGTGTTCGTCGCCACCGGCCACTACCGGCACGGCGTGCTGCTCGCACCGGTCACCGCGGACGCCGTCGCCGATCTCGTGGCCGGCCACGCCCCACCGGCGGTCGTGCGGCCGTTCGGCCCGGAGCGCTGGCGAGATGCCTGACGTCAGCGTGAACGGGAGTCCGGCTCGGGTGCCGGCGGGGCACACCGTCGCCGATCTGCTGCGCGCCGCGACCGGCTCGCCGGCGCCGCGCGGCGTCGCGGTGGCGCTGAACGGGACCGTGGTCCGCCGGGCCGACTGGCCGACCACCGGGCTGTCCGAGGGTGACCGGGTCGAGGTGCTCACCGCGAAGCAGGGAGGCTGACACATGTGGCAGCTGGCAGGGCAGCAGCTGGGTTCCCGGCTGATCCTCGGTACCGGCGGGGCGGGCAGCCCGCAGGCCCTGGAGCGCGCGATCGTGGCGTCCGGCACCGAGCTCGTGACGGTGGCGCTGCGCCGGATCGACGCGGGCGGGCCGGGCGGGCTGCTGGACGTGATCGAGCGGTGCGGGGTGCGGGTGCTGCCGAACACGGCGGGTTGTTATACCGCGACCGAGGCGGTGAAGCTGGCCCACCTGGCGCGCGAGGCGTTCGAGACCGGCTGGGTGAAGCTGGAGGTGATCGGGGACGAACGCACCCTGCTGCCGGACGCGGTGGAGCTGCTGGCCGCGACCGAGCAGCTGGTCGCGGACGGGTTCACCGTGCTGCCGTACACCAATGACGATCCGGTGCTGGCCCGGCGACTGGCCGACGCCGGTGCCGCGGCGGTCATGCCGGCCGGCGCGCCGATCGGCTCCGGGCTGGGCATCACCAACCCGCACCACATCCGGCTGATCCGCCAGTCAGTCGAGGTGCCGGTGGTGCTGGACGCGGGCATCGGTACCGCCTCGGACGCGGCGCTGGCCATGGAGCTGGGCTGCGACGCGGTGCTGCTGGCCAGCGCGGTGACCCGGGCGGCGGATCCCGCCGGGATGGCGGAGGCGATGCGGTACGCGGTCGCCGCCGGCCGGCTGGCCTACGAATCGGGCCGGATACCGAAGCGCTTCTACGCGCTGGCGTCCACCGTGGACGAAGGGCGCCCGGAGCTGTGAGCCTTCTCGTGTTGACCGACCGGCGGCAGGCGCGCCAGCCGCTGGTGTCCACGGTCCGGGCCGCGGTCGTCGGTGGCGCGCGGACGGTCGTGCTGCGGGAGAAGGACCTGCCGCGCCCCGAGCGGCTGGCTCTGGCGCAGGCGCTGCGGGCGGTGCTGGAACCGGTGGGCGGGGTGCTGATCGTCGCGGGCACGGACCCGCTGGGCGGGGAGGCCGTGCACCTGTCCGCGACGGACCCGGTGCCGTCCCCACCACCAAGGTGGGTCGGCCGGTCCTGCCACGGCGCGGCCGAGCTCGCACAGGCGTCCACAGTGGACTACGTCACGCTCTCGCCGGTCTTCCCCACCGCCTCCAAGCCGGGGTACGGGCCGGCGCTGGGCACCGGGCAGCTCGGCCGGCTGGTCGCCGGTACCCCCGTGAAGGTCTTCGCGTTGGGCGGCATCGAGTCCGCCGCGGACGCCGCGGCGTGCCGGGCCGCGGGTGCCGCCGGGGTGGCCGTGATGGGCGCCGTGATGCGCGCCGCCGACCCCGCCGCCGCCGTCCGGGCGCTGCGGTGAACCCGCCCGTCGCGCTGACCGTCGCCGGCTCGGACTCCGGCGGCGGCGCGGGCATCCAGGCCGACCTCAAGACCTTTGCCGCGCACCGGGTCTACGGCACCTCGGTGATCACCGCGGTCACCGCCCAGAATTCGCGCGGCGTGGCGGGCGTGTTCGCGCTGCCCGCCACGGTCGTGGACGCCCAGCTGACCGCGGTCCTGGGCGACCTGTGCCCGGCCGTGGTCAAGGTGGGCATGCTCGGCACCGTGGCGATCGCCGGCGCGGTGGCCGCCCGGGCCCGGGCGGGTGAGCTGCCCCGCCTGGTGCTCGACCCGGTGCTCACCTCGTCCAGCGGGCACAGCCTCGGCGTGCGGGCCGCCGCCGAACGGCTGCTGCCCTACGCGGCCGTCGTGACACCCAACCTCGCCGAGGCCTCGGCGCTGGTCGGCTGGCCGGTCCGGACCCCGGACGACATGGCCGGCGCGGCGGCGCAGATCGGGGCCCGCGGTCCGGGGTGCGTGGTGGTCACCGGCGGCGACGTGTCCGGGGACGAGGCGGTCGACGCGGTGTGGACCGAGGCGGGCGTGCGCTTCCTGCGCGGCCGGCGCATCGACACGCGCAACACGCACGGCACGGGGTGCACGTTCTCCGCGGCGATCGCGGCGCGGCTGGCGCGGGGCGAGCCGCTGCCGAAGGCGTTGCGGGGCGCCAAGGCATACGTTTCCCGGTCGCTCGCGGGTGCGGTCTCCTGGCGGCTGGGCGACGGCGCCCACGGACCGCTGGACCATCTGGGATTCAGGCCGCTGGCGCGGCCGGTTGGGGAGGCGAGATGAAGGTGTACGTCACGGGTGAGCGCACGGACATCCGGGTGCCGTTCCGCGAGGTGGCGGTGTCCGGGGACAACCCGCCGGTGCGGCTGTACGACACGTCGGGGCCGTGCCCGGACGGCCCGGCCGACGGGCTGCCGCCGCTGCGGGCACCGTGGTTGGCCCGGCGGCCGTCGGGCGGGACACAGTTGCGGTTCGCGCGGGCCGGGGTCGTCACACCCGAGATGGAGTACGCGGCGCTGCGCGAAGGGGTACCGGTGTCCCTGGTGCTCGACGAACTGGCCGCCGGCCGTGCGGTGCTGCCGGTGAACGTGCGGCACCCCGAGTCGGAACCGATGATCATCGGCAGGCGGTTCCTCGTGAAGGTGAACGCGAACATCGGCACCTCGGCCGTGTCCTCCACCGTGGACGACGAGGTGGCCAAGCTGCGCTGGGCCACGCGCTGGGGCGCGGACACGGTGATGGACCTGTCCACCGGCAGGCGGATCCACGAGACGCGGGAGGCGATCCTGCGCAACTCGCCGGTACCCATCGGCACCGTGCCGGTGTACCAGGCCCTGGAGAAGGTCGGCGGTGACCCGACGCGGCTGTCCTGGCCGGTGTTCCGGGACACCGTGCTGGAGCAGGCCGAGCAGGGCGTGGACTACATGACGGTCCACGCGGGGGTACGGCTGCGGCACATCCCGCTGACCGTGGACCGGGTCACCGGCATCGTGTCGCGGGGCGGCTCGCTGCTGGCGGCCTGGTGCCTGGCGCACCACGAGGAGAACTTCCTGTACACCCACTTCGAAGAGCTGTGCGAGATCTTCGCGCGGTACGACATCACGTTCTCGCTCGGCGACGGGCTGCGCCCCGGCAGTGTCGCGGACGCGAACGACCCGGCCCAGCTCGCCGAATTGCGTACCCTGGGCGAGCTGACGAGCATCGCGTGGCGGCACGACGTACAGACGATGGTCGAGGGTCCCGGGCACGTGCCGATGCACAAGATCAAGGAGAACGTGGACCTGCAGCAGGAGTGGTGCCACGAGGCGCCGTTCTACACGCTCGGTCCACTCACGACAGACATCGCGCCGGGGTACGACCACATCACGTCGGCGATCGGGGCCGCGATGATCGCGATGTACGGCACCGCGATGCTCTGCTACGTCACGCCCAAGGAGCACCTGGGTCTGCCGGACCGGGAGGACGTGAAGGCGGGCGTGATCGCGTACAAGATCGCGGCGCACGCGGCGGACCTCGCCAAGGGGCACCCCGGCGCGCAGGCGTGGGACGACGCGCTGTCCAAGGCGCGCTTCGAGTTCCGCTGGGAGGACCAGTTCAACCTGTCGCTTGACCCGCCGACGGCACGCGCGTACCACGACGAGACGCTGCCCGCGCAGGCGGCCAAGACGGCGCACTTCTGCTCGATGTGCGGGCCGAAGTTCTGCTCCATGCGGATCACCCAGGATCTGCAGCGGTACGCGAAGGACCGGGGTGTCTCGCTGGACGAGGCGCTGTCGGTGGGCATGACCGAGAAGGCGGCCGAGTTCGTGGCCGGCGGTGCGGAGGTGTACAAGTAGGCGGCCGCTACCCCTCGCCGGGCTCGCCGCTGTTCCCGCTTCCGCCGAGGGCCCTGACCCAGTCGACGTAGTCGGCGTCGCGCGTCGCGACCGGCTGCTCGCCCGCATCCTGCCCACGCCGGCGGCCGCGCCGCCCGGTGCGCTTGGCGGGCGCCGCGGCCTCGGCCGTGCCCGCGGTTACGTTCGTGTCCCCGGTTTCGTTCGTGTCCCCGGGTTCGTTTGTGCTCCCGGGTTCGTTCGTGCCTCCGGGTTCGGCCTTCGGCGGGTTGCCGGCCTTGGTCGGGCTCGCCGGTTGGGGCTTCGGCGGGTTGCTGGCCTTGGCCGTGCTCGCTGGTCGGGGCTTCGGCGGGTCGGCGGCCTTCGACGGGCTCGCCGGTTGGGGCTTCGGCGGGAGGGTCGCCGGTGGCAGGGGCTGGGTGGTCTCGTCCGGCTCCGTGCCCCGGCCGGTCGCCGGGAGCGGGTCGGTCGGCGAATCGTCGGCCGGCCAGGCCGAGTCGTCGGGCGCGTCGGTCCAGGCGGGGAGGCGGTGGGCGCCGCCGGTCCACGCCTCGTCGCGCGGTGCCGGTGCCTCGTCGGCTGCCCGCCGGCGCGCCGGCCGCTCCTGCGGTGCCGCGCCGCGCCCCAGCCGGATCGCCGGCCGGCGGGCCACGGCGACCAGGACGGACACCGCCGCGGCCACCGCGACGCCGAGCAGCGCGTACTGGTAGGAGGAGGTCTGCGTGCCACCCCCCGGCGCGCCGATGAGATAGGCGGCTGCCAGCAGGGCCGGGCCGGCGACACCGGAGATCGCGACGCGTACCGGTCCCGCGCCGCCGAACCGGGCGACCGCGGCCACTACCAGCGCGACCAGTGCGGGCATGCCGAGCAGGAGCAGCGGGATCCCGGCCCCGGATACCGGGAGCAGGCCCGGGCGCGCCTCGCCCCACGCCTCGCCCCGGCCGATCGTCCACACCGCCGAGCCCAGCGCGACCAGCCACAGCCAGGTCACCGTGGCCACGATGTTTCCGGCGACCGTGGGTTCGGTGAGCACCGCGACCGCCGCGACGATCCCGAGCACCAGGCCCGCGCTGGTCGCGATGACGGCCGTCAGGGCGGGGCTGCCCGGCTCGGACACGTGCGCGACCCGGGCCGGGTGGAGCACCAGCGGGATCATGACCACCGCACCGAGCGCCGCGGCCAGGGCGGCGGCCACGCGCAGGGGAAGGCCGACCGGGATGCCCGACCGCCCGGCGCGCCACTGCCCGGTCGCGGCACCCACGATCACCGCGATCGAGGCCAGCAGCGCCAGCCAGGTCAGCTGCCAGTGCCAGGTACCGCTGGCGAAGCCCGCGTCCCAGCGCAGGATGCCCAGCCCGTAGGCGACCCCCAGCTGCCCGGCACCGGCGACCACGCCGGCACCGACCGCGCAGCCGAGCACCTGCACGGGGAACGCGGCCGGGACCGCTCCGCGGGGGAGGCGAGTACGGCTGGGGCCGGCCTTGTCCGGCATCGGTACGGCCATGCCGGTGAGCGTACGAGGTCGGTACCGGGGACCGCTACCGGCCGAATCGCCCGGCTGGTTGCTGTTTCGTGCTGGCCCGTGGGTCCTCCCAGGGGCGCGCGTGTCTCGCCGGGTCCGGCTGCGCCTGCCGACCGTGCGGCGCCTCCACGAGCAGCTCGTGCAGCTCGGCGCTGGCCTGCGCCACCTCTTCCAGGTGCGCACCGTGTCCGAGCGACCGCGGCCGGGGGATGCCGATGTCGAGCACCTTGCGGATCTGGCCCGGGCGGGAGCTGAGCACCACGACCCGGTCGGCCAGCAGCACCGCCTCCTCGATCGAGTGCGTGACGAACACGATCGTGGCCAGGTTTTCCATGTGGATGCGCTGCAACTCCACCGCCAGCTCGGCGCGGGTCAGCGCGTCGAGCGCGGAGAACGGCTCGTCCATGAGCATCACTCGCGGTCGCATGATGAGCGCGCGGCACAGCGCGACGCGCTGCTGCATGCCACCGGACAGCTCGTGCGGCAGCCGGCGGTGGAACCCGTCGAGGCCGACCATGTCGAGCAGCTCGCGGGCCCGGGCCCGGTGGGCCGACCTGCGGGCCCCGGCGAACTCGATCGGCAGCAGCACGTTGTCCAGTACGGACCGCCAGGGCAGCAGCGCCGGCCGCTGGAACATCAGGGCGATGTCGCGCCGGGGCCGGGTCACCTCGGTGCCGTCGATGACCACCCGGCCGCCGGTGGGCGCCAGCAGCCCGGCCATGAGGCGGAGCAGGGTGGACTTGCCGCAGCCGGACCGGCCGACGATGGCGACGAACTCGCCGGCGGAAACCTTCAGATCGATGCCGCGCAGCGCCTCGACGGCGCCGCGGCGCCCCTCGAAGGTCTGCGACACGTCGGTGATTTCAATCATCCGGCTGCTCCCTGTGGGCGTCCCCGGCATCCATTGACAGACAGGTTAGTACCGCTTTGGTCGCGGCGCACCTGCCTGCCCTGCCCCCAGGGCCCGGGCGGTCCCGTGTGGACGCCGGTCACCGGGCCACTGAGCTGCGGCTCAGTGGTTCACGAAGCGGGACGGCCACGCAGATGTTACCGCCAGGCAACAGAGTTGGCAGCCGCCCGCCTGCTCGCGGGCCTCTGGTCACGGTGTGACCCGTTCTCATAGGCTGTGCCCGACATGCAGGCACGCCGGCGGGTGGCCGGCCCGTACCGTGAGGGGATGTCGTGGCCGTCGTGACACCAGCGAGGGGTGGACCGGGGCCCCGTGGCGAGGTGCGCCGTCCCCCTGCCCGGCGCCGCTGGCGGGACCTGGGGCGGGGCCGGGCCGCAACCGTGTTGCTTCCGGTACTGGGCTGCCTGCTGCTCGTGGTCGTGTGGTGGGTTGTCGTCGCCGCCTTCGCGATCCAGTCGTACGTGCTGCCCACGCCACCGTCGGTGCTGAGCGCCTTCTGGCAGGCGCACGGCGATCTGCTGGCGCAGTCGGCTTACACCCTCCTCGAGGTCCTTGAGGGCTACGCGATGGCGGTGGTGGTCGCCGCGCTCATCGCGCTCGCGGTCCGCGCCTCACCCATCGTGGGCAAGGCGGTGTACCCGCTGGTGCTGGCGTTCAACTCGGTACCGAAGATAGCCGTCGCACCGCTTCTCGTCGTATGGCTCGGCTACGGCACGCTGCCCAAGGCGATGATGGTCTTCCTGATCTGCTTCTTCCCGATCGTCATCTCCGCGGTGGCGGGCCTGGCCTCCACGCCCGCCGAGCTCGTCGACCTAGGCATGTCGCTGGAGGCCAGACCCTGGAAGGCGTTTGTGAAGATCCGCCTCCCGAACGCGCTGCCAGAGGTCTTCGTGGGGCTGAAGGTGGCCATGACGCTGGCCGTGATCGGTGCTGTCGTGGCGGAGTACCAGGGCAGCACCACCGCCGGGCTCGGCTTCGTCCTGACGTCCTCAAGCGGCCAGGGCAACACCGCGCTCGCGTTCGCCGCCGTCGTCATGCTCAGTCTGATGAGCATCCTGCTCTACTACAGTCTCGTGCTGCTGGAGCGGTTGCTGCTCCCCTGGGCGCGGGACCGGAACCGGAACCTGGCCGGTTCGCCCGCGTGAACTGACGACGGAGGCTCGGGCGCCGGTGCCCCGAGCCTCCGCGGACAACTGTCTTCAGGATCAGACAACAGGCAGGTCAGCGCGGTGCGGTGCCGCTGGTGGAGCAGAGTGGCCGGCCGGCCACGTGGAACCCCGGGTTGTCGGCGGCACGGACCAGGAGATCCACCGCGTCCTTGCCGAAGCCGCGTTCGGCCAACCGGGGGCGGAGCTGTTGCAGGGTGGCGGCGGCATGACGGGAACCAGGGTCCCCGCCACGCCACGTCTGGCAGTAGGTCGCCGAGTTCACGTCGGTCAGCCCGGCCTCGACCATGAGACCGTGTACCCGGACCACGAAGCCGCCGTCGCTGCCGGATACCTCGAACAGCTCGCCCCGGAGGCGTTCATACGTGCACCACAGCTCGGTGACGTCCGGGAGGTCCTTCGGGGCGTGCAGGACCGGGGTGGTGCGCGCGTCATCCACGATGTTGAAGTCCTCGATCAGGAGGGTGCCGCCCGGGGCGAGCCGCTTGTACAGCTCTGGCAGCAGAGCCTCCCGATTCGGCAGGTGGATCAGCAGGCAGCGGGCGTGGATGAGGTCGAAGGGACCGGCGGGCAGCGGTTCCAGGAGCAGATCGTGGCGCAGGACGCTCAGCCGCTCGTGCTCCGGGATGTGCTGAGTCTCGATGTCGGTCGCGGTCACCTGGCCACCCGGGCCGACCTGCTCGGCCAGCCACAGCGCGACGCTGCCGTTTCCGGCACCCAGCTCCAGGCAACGCGCGCCTTCCAGCTGCGTCGTTTCGCCGATGCGCGCGCTGGTGAAGTGGTCGAACAGGCCGGTCAACCCGCGAAGATGGTCAGTTCCGTGCGGGCTGGCGTTGTCGAGTGTGTAACTCGCCATCGGGACTCCTCTACGCCTTGGGTACGAAGGTGAAGTCGACGAGGTTGTCCGGTGTGAGCACGCCCTGCGGGATCACGCCGATGCTCGTCATCAGCGCGATCGCCTGGGAGATCCGGCCCAGGTCCAACGCGCCGATCACCGAGCCGTTCGTGGTGACGTACGGCTTCATCACCTGCAGCTCGGCGGTGGCGACCGCGGCGGGGGTGGTGCTGACGGCCTGGTTGATGAGGCGCCCGGACTCCTCGGGGTTGGTGATGGAGTAGGACAGGCCCTTCATCAGTGCGCCCATGAAGCGGCGGACCAGATCCGGCTTCGTACTGATCGTCTTGGCGTTGGTGAGGACCACGTTGCCGTACAGGTCGCCGAGGTAGTCGCTGTACGGCAGCACGGTGAGGTCTTTGCCCTTGGTGGCGGCCTTGATGAGGGGAGCACCCGTGACGAACTGCCCGATCGCGTCCACCCGTGCGGAGGCCAGCAGCACCGGTAGCTGCTGCGGCGTGGTGAACGTCCACTTGGTGGACTGCGGGGGGAAGCCGGCGAGCTTGGCGTAGGCGGGGTACAGCAGGTGCGGCGCCTGCCCGCCGTACGCGATCGTCTTGTTCTGCAGGTCCGCCGGCCGGGCGATACCGGATGACGCCAGCGCCATGAGCGCGATGACGGTGCGCTGGTGTACCGAGCCGATCATCCGGGCGTCCTTCATGCCCGTGGCGATCAGGTTCATCGCCTGGGCCGATTCCTGCGAGATGAACTGCAGCTGGTCGCTGACCAGGGCCTGCAGGTTGGCTGGCTGGCCCGTGCCGGGCAACACCTTGACCTGGATGCCGGCCTCGCGGAAGAAGCCCTTCGCGTTGGCGACGTACACATACCCTTCGCGACCGAACGTGCCGAAGGCGGTCATGTAGGTCACCGAGTCGAGACTCGTCGTGGCGGCCGCGGTCTTCTTTGTGGACGTGCATCCGGCGGCGAGCGCCACCGCCGGGGCGAGCGCCAACGCGCCGCGGCGGGTCAGCCGCCCGGCGAACGGCTTGCTGTCAGTTGCGTTGTCACCTGGCGCGCCGCGTTGCGTGCTGTGCTTATCTGCCGGCGCCGGGTCGGCGGGTTGAGCGGACATGACGGGCCTCCCTCGTATGGTGTAGCCGATCGGAATCTGGCGTCATCTAACAGAAATCGGCGCCGTCCCTGGCATGCCAGGCACGGCGCGCGTCGCAGTCACCCCGAACCTCCTCACCAGCGCCCGCAACGGATCGTCGGTCCGCGCGGAACCGGCGCCCGAGGTCTCTCCGGTCGATCGACGGGTGGGCGATATTCGATGCCGCGCAGGATCCAGCAAGCGGGGGGATTCGCCGATCCGGGGGCGCCATCCTGCCTTTCCGGGACGAACCTAGAGCGGTTGGCATGGAAGGTCAATACCGGGTCGCGCGATTACTGGTGCCGGTCGCTGATCCGGTTGCCGGGCAACGGCGGGCGCACCACATCGCGATCAGGCGGGTTGCCACCGGTCGCCCCGGGCGACTAGCACGGTCAGTGCCTGTGGGATCAGTCCGGAGTGATTTTCTGGCGACATCCGGATCTGCCCGGCCAGACCTTCGAACTGACTCGTCTCGATCGCATCGCGTATTTCGGTGTGGCTGCCGGTACCGCCGTTGGCCTGCAGGGCGGCGACGATGGCCTGCAGCGCGTCGGCCGCGTACGTGGAGTACTCGGAGAAGTTGCCGTACCGGGCCGTGTAGTCGTTGAACCACTGGCGACGGGCGACCTTCGCGGGGCTGGTCGCGATGATGTTGTCGATCACCATGCTCTGCGTCGCGACCATGGTGATCCCGTCGGTGTCGCGCGCGCCCATGCCGGTCAGGAAGAGCTCTCCCGCGGCGAGCTGATCGAAGTAGATGCGACCGGTGTAGCCCGCGTTTCTCGCAGACTTTGCGGCTGCGAGCGCCCGGCTGGAGAACGCGGAGACGATGAGAGCGTCGGGGTGCTGTGCCGTGGCCGCCCTTACCGGCTGCGACACGTCCGTGTCGGTGGGCTGGAACTCGTGCCTGCCGGTGACCGTGATGCCGGCCTTCACCATCGCCTGCGACAACGACCTGATCGCGTCGTCGCCGCCGGTGTCGTTGGTGCCGACCACCGCGACGGTGGCCACCTTGTCGCTCGTGAGCTGGTTGGCGAGCACCGCGGAACCGTCGTCCGGGTTCGGGCCCACCTTGAAGATGTACTTCCGCGCGGACACCGGCTTCGCCACCTCCGTCGCGGCGGCCAGTGAGATGGCGGGAACGCCCTTGTCGTTGAGGTTCTTCGCCACGGCCAGGAGGCAGTCGGTGCACCAACCGGACACGATCGCCGTGAGGTCGGGCTCGCTGACGAAGGCGCTGACGTTGGAGATGGACACGGTCGGGTCGCTGCGGTTGTCGCGGACGTCCAGGCGCACCTTGTGCCCGCGCACGCCGCCGGCGGCGTTGATCTGCTCGACCTTCAACTGCAGTGCGCGCTGGTAGGTCGTACCCATCTCCGCGTACGCGCCGGACAGCTCGAGGTCGGCGGCGACCACGACGTCACTGGCGTTGGCGGTGTCCATCGCGGTGGTCGTGCACGCGATCGTGGACATGGGTAGGACTATCGAAGCCGCGAACGCCGCGACTCGCTTGAGCGTCAACTCGCACCCTTCCCTTCGCGACGGCAAGGTCTCATGTGGACGCTGGTCCCACGGACGCCGGTGGCGATCCAACCTTGCCAATCCCCCGCGCCCCGGTCAAGCTGGACCGGGTGCCGAGGCGGGGCACGATGTGTGACAACTACGAGCCGTACCGTGAAGCTGACATATAGTCACTCATCATCGTCTGTTACAACTAGGTGAACGCACGCGCGCCACGGACCCACTCCCGTACGTATATGTACTGCTCAACGGCTGTCCCTTGGTGCCGGGCCACCGGTCCGGTTGGGGGGTTGCGCCAAGTCCAACGGTTTCATACCCTCCGCGCTCTTCCGCTGAAGGTCGTCCGCGTGATGAAATCGCGGCCGTGCCGAATGTCCTCTCGGTCAGGCGTGGCTGGCGCCTGCGGAGGGCTCAACGCTTGGCAGGAGCGTGACGGAGGAAATGATCGTGAGCGCGCCCATCGCAGCTTGCGGGTATCGCAGTCGCGAACGAGAGGTTTCGATGTGACTTCGCGTCCAGGCGCGGCCGCGCAATCGCGCAGGAAGCCGGTGCGTTCGCGGGCACCCGAACGCCGGCGCCGGTTCTCACTCCGCGATTCGCGGATCCGCTCCAAACTGGGTGTCCTGCTGCTGTTGCCGCTGGCCGCCGTCGTCGCCCTCGCGTCCGTGCTGCTCGTGGACAGCGGCAGGCGCGCCCTTTCGGCACAGACGGTCAAGTCTCTGACCGCGCTGTCCGCGGACATCTCGGAGACCACCAACCAGCTGCAGAAGGAGCGGATGGCGGCGGCCACGCTCCTGGGCAGTCCGAGGGTGAAGGTCGACGCGTACAACGCGCGGGTCGCGCTGACCGAGGCGGCGGCCCGCACCTATGCCAGGCACCGCACCGGACTCCGTGGGCTCTCCGCGATCGTCAGCCAACGCCTCGGCCGCATCGACCGGCAACTGGGCACGCTGGACACGGTGCGGCAGCAGGTGTCCGACCGGCGGAACATCTCGGTCGCCGAGGCCGTGGCCCGCTACACCGTGGTGATCGACGACATGGTCGGCTATCACGGCGAGGTGGCCCAGATGGCCGGTAACACCAGGGTCGCCGACATGCTGCGGGCCAAGGCCGCGTTCGCCGTGGCGAAGGCGCAGGCGGCGCAGGAGCAGGCGGTCGGCTACGCGGCCCTGGAAGGCGGTCAGCTCGACCAGCAGCAGTACAGCTCGTTCGTCGCGACGCTCACCGGCCAGCAGTCCGCCCTGAACACGTTCAACCTGACCGCGACACCGGCTCAGCTGGACCTGGTCAACGCGACTCTCACCGGCGATGCCGTCGCGCTCGCCGACCATGCCGCAAACCAGGTGGCACAGTCCGTCAACCGTGCCGCGGGGCTCACTCCGACCGAGCTGACGGCGTCGATAGGCGCGGTGGTCGACCTGATGCGCTGGACCGAGCAGCAGCTCGACGTGGGAGTGCTGGCCGAGGCCACCGCGCAGCAGAACGCGGTGGTCCGCGAGGTGGTCGTCGAATCGACTCTGGTCGTGCTCACGCTGATCATCGCGGTCCTGCTGGCCGCGATGGTCGCCCGGTCGATGGTGCGGTCGCTGTCCAGCCTGCGCGAGGGCGCGCTGACCGTGGCGGACCGCGACCTTCCCGCGGCGGTGGCGCGGCTGCGCGAGATGCCGGCCCTGGGCGAGGACAGCCCGGAGGAGATCGCCAGGCAGATCGTCGACCCGATCAAGATTGACAGCCGCGACGAGGTCGGGCAGGTGGCACAGGCCTTCAACGTGGTCCACCGCGAGGCGGTACGGGTCGCGGCGGAGCAGGCCTCGCTGCGCGCCTCGGTGTCCGCGATGTTCCTCAACCTGGCCCGGCGCTCGCAGACCCTGGTCGACCGCATGATCGGCGAACTGGACGACATCGAGCGCAGCGAGGAGGACCCCAAGCGGCTGTCCCGCCTCTTCCAGCTCGACCATCTCGCCACCCGGATGCGCCGCAACGACGAGAACCTGCTCGTCCTCGCCGGCGCGGACTCCAGCTCACCACGGCGCGACGACGCGCTGCTGGTCGACGTGGTGCGCGCGGCACAGTCCGAGGTGGAGCTGTACAACCGCATCGAGTTCGCCACCCTCGACCAGGATGTCTCGGTCACCGCGCTGGTGGTCAACGACGTGGTGCGGCTGCTCGCCGAGCTGCTCGACAACGCCACGCGCTTCTCCCCGCCGCAGTCCGCCGTGGTGGTCGACGGTCGCCGGATCGGCGACTACGTGCTGCTGCAGATCGAGGACCGCGGGCTGGGTATGACGCCGGACCAGATGGCCATGCTCAACCACCGGCTCGGGCAGCCGCCGACCGTCGACGTCGCCGCGTTCCGGATGATGGGTCTCGCGGTCGTGGCGCGGCTCGCCGGCCGGCACGGGATCAAGGTGGAGCTGCGTACCAACCCGGAGGGCGGCACCATCACGGTGATCACGCTGCCCACCCCGGTGCTGATCCTGCCCCGGCTGCGGGGGCGCGAGCCGGTGCTGCCCCGACCCCGTACCCTGCTCGCCGTGGAGCGCGGCCCCTCGCCCGACCCGCCGGGCTGGCCGATGCCGTCGCTGCCCGGCCTCGCCGCACCCGGCGGCCGTCCCCACGAGGTACCGGTCGCCGCGGGTGCGTCGCTGGGCGCCGCCACGGTCAACGGCTGGTCGCACGTACCGGACACCCACGGCAGGTGGCCGGCGACCGCGGCGCCGGTCAACGTTGGACCCACTCCGCCGGTGATCGACGCGCTGGGTTACTCCACGGGCCCGCAGCGGCAGGTGCCGCCGGACGACACGGCCGAGCTGCCGATCTTCCGTGCCATGGAGGCGGTCTGGTTCCGCAGCCACGGCACCTCCGACGAACTGTCGGCCTCCGCGTTCCGGCCCGGGGCCGGTGGCGGCCAGGCACCGCCGCCGCCCGGTCCGGCCGCCCGGCCGGTCGTCTCGGCTCCCTACGTACCGGCCCCGGCCGCACCGCCGGTACCGGCGCCCGCCGCGGCGCCACCCCCGCCGCCCCCGCCCCCGCCCGCGCCGCCCGTTCCGCCGGCCCCGCGTTCGATGCAGCCGGAGGGGGACGAGAGCTGGCGCACGGCGGCGGACGACGGTTGGCGTGCCGCGGCCGCGGCCTCCCAGCCGGCGACCTCCGGCACCACCCGCTCGGGTCTGCCCAAGCGGGTGCCAGCCGCACAGCTCGTACCTGGTGGAGTGGAGACGCGCCCCGCCAACCGCAACGCCCGGCGCACGCCGGAGGAGGTACGCGGGCTGCTGTCGGCCTACCACCGGGGTGTGCAGCGCGGTCGCTCCGGAGAGGACGGACGACCGCAGTCCGATCAGCGGCAGGCTGACAAGGAGACAAACCGATGACGAGCCCACGCACCCTGGAGAACATGGGCTGGCTCTTGACCAACTTCGCCGATCACGTGGCGGGGATCGCGCACGTGGTGGCGGTTTCCGCGGACGGGCTGCTGCTGGCCGGTTCCCGTGGGCTGCCCGAGGATCGCGCCGAGCAGTTGGCCGCGATCGCCGCCGGGGTGGTGAGCCTGACCGAGGGCACCTCACGGTACTTCAACGGTGGCGCGGTACAGCAGACGATCATCGAGATGGACAGCGGGTACCTGTTCCTGATGTCCATCAGCGACGGCTCGTGCCTCGCGGTACTCGCCAGCCGGTCGTGCGACGTGGGCCAGGTCGGGTACGAGATGGCGCTGTTGGTCGACCGGGTCGGGCAGGCGCTGGTACCGGCCCCCCGGCAGAGCCTGTCGCCGGCCGGCTGAGCCGGACGACCGTGGTTTTGAGCCCGTGACGTGCGAGGGGGGTGAGAGAAGCCATGGAGGCCGGAGAGGATCCGCGCGGTGCGCTGGTGCGACCCTACGCGGTCACACGTGGCCGTACCGAACCCCAGCGCGACATCGCACTGGAGGCCATCCTGCTGACCACCGCGCGGGGTCAGCAGGAGGCGCGGTTCGCCGGGCGGGACAAGCAGGTCATCGCATCGCTGTGTGATGGGCGGGCCCAGTCGCTGGCGGAGGTCGCGGCGTACACCCGCCTGCCGCTCGGGGTCGCCCGGGTGCTCGTCGCCGACATGGTCACCGACGGCCTTCTCGCCCTGCACGAGCCGATGCGGGCGGAGGATGACGACCGGATGGAAGTCCTGGAGAGGGTGCTGAGTGGACTCCGCAAGCTTTGACCGACGCCGCCAACCCACGGCGATCACCTCGGCGAAGATCGTTATCGCGGGTGGGTTCGGGGTTGGCAAGACCACTCTGGTCGGCGCCGTCTCGGAGATCGAACCGCTGACCACCGAGGCCGTGATGACCTCGGCCGGGGTCGGAATCGACGATCCGTCGAAGGTACCCGGCAAGGGCACCACCACGGTCGCGATGGACTTCGGCCGCATCACCATGGCCGAGGACCTCATCCTGTACCTGTTCGGCACGCCCGGGCAGACGCGCTTCTGGTTCATGTGGGACGAGCTGATCCGCGGCGCGGTCGGCGCGGTGGTGCTGGTCGACACGCGCCGGGTCACCGACAGCTTCGCCCCGATCGACTTCTTCGAGAGCCGGAGGCTGCCCTACCTCGTCGCGGTGAACTGCTTCGACTACGCCCCCCAGTACGCGGCGGACGAGGTGCGCGAGGCGCTCGCCATCTCCCCGGACGTGCCGCTGATGCTCTGCGACGCGCGCGACCGCGAGTCCGCGAAGCGCGTCCTCATCGGGCTCGTCGAGCACGCCATCCAGTCGCTGCGCGTCGAACGCGCCCGGGCCCGCAGCACCGCGATCATGCGTTAGTTGAGCTGGCTGGCGCTCGCGGACCGAGCGCCGGCCAGCTCAGTCCACGCGGAGGCGGTAGCCGCGCTTGACCACGGTCTGCACGTAGGCGGAGCCGCCCAGCGCGGCCCGCAGCCGGGCGACGGCCATCTCCACGGCGTGCTCGTCGGCGCCGCGGGGCAGCGAGGTCAGCAGCGCGCCGCGCGACAGTACCCGTCCGGGCGCGGCGGCCAGGGCGCGCAGGACCGCCATCGGCGCCGGCGCCAGCGGCCGCAGCGCGCCGTCGACGACGGCCGCGTGCCCGCGCAGCGTGACCTCCTGGCCGGCCACCCGGAGGGTGGGCGCGCGCCGGGGCAGCTCGTCGACGAGTTCCCGGACCATCGCGCCGAGCCGGGCGCGGCGCGGCGAGACCACCGGGATGCCGCGCCGGATCAGCGGATCCGCGGTCACCGGGCCGACGCAGGCGGCCACGACGTCGGTGCGCAGCGCCTCCAGCAGCACGGGCAGCTCCGGCCCGGCGACGCCGAGCAGCGCGCCGACGGCCGGTGCCGAGGTGAAGGTGACCGCGTCCACGAGGCGGTTGGTGGCCAGGTCGACGAGGCGCCGCAGCGGAGTCGGGTCGGGCGGCGGCAGCCACCGGTACACCGCGACCTCCACGACCTCGGCACCCGCGGCGGCCAGCGCCGCGCAGAACTCGGGCTGCGGCTCGCCATGCAGCTGTACCGCCACCCGCAGCCCGGCCACCCCGCGTTCCAGCAGGTGCTCCTGCACCGCCTCGCACTGCTCGGACGCGGGCGACCAGGCGTCGGACAGGCCGGCCGCGCGCAGCGCGCCGCGCGCCTTCGAACCGCGCGCCACCATGTACGCGCCGTTCAATGCCGCGCACAGCCGGTCGGCCAGGCCCCAGCCTTCGGCCGCCTCGATCCAGCCGCGCAGCCCGATGCCGGTGCAGGCGACCACGATGTCCGGCGGGTGCTCAACGAGGGACATGGTGGTGGCCCGCAGCTCCGCGTCGTCGGCGAGGGGCACGATGCGCAGGGCCGGCGCGAGTACCACGCGCGCGCCCTGCCGCTCCAGTAGCGTCGCCAGCTCGTCCCGACGCCGGTCGGCGGTCACCGCCACGGTGAAGCCGGACAACGGCTCCAGCGTCACCCCAGGTCTCCGCGACGGCGACAGCGGCGGCGGGGGTGGCGGTGTTGGGGATGGCGGTGTCGGGGATGGCGTGGGTGGCGGAGACGGAGGTGACGGTGTCGGAGGTGGTCTTGGTAGAGCTGCGGCATGCCAGGGCGGTCGTCCGTGGGGTGCGGCCGGTCCATACCGTCCTCGGCGCTGATCCGCTCCCAGGTAGCGCCCGCGTGACCGGCCGGTCCCCCCGCCGAGGCACGCCGCAGCTCACCATGCCGAGTGGCCAACTCGGCGGACACCGCCAGGGCCGTCCCTTTCCCTGGCGGTGGTTTGTGCATGGCCGGTCGGCGTCCACCCCGCCCTGCGGGTGCGCGCAGCGACGTCGCGCTGCCCCCTGCCCGCCGGGGATGAGACATCACCGCTTCGGCCATGTCCGGATCGTGCCCGTGACCGGTTTCACCCGGGCGACCCTAATGTTTCCGGCCTGCTAAGACCGCCTCACAACGCGGGCGCCTCTGGCACTCCCGGTGATAAGCCCCCATATCGGGACAGCCGAGGGCCGTTTTGACCCTGCGACCCGCGACCGGGTATCGTTGGCCGCTGTTGTGCGATTGCCTGGCGTCCCCGCGGAGCGGGTACGCTGATTATCTTGTGCGCCGGGCTGGCGCCGTGCGTTCGCACCGCCAGGACGCGCACCAAACCAACGACACGCACCAAACCACGACACGCACCAAACCAAACGACACACTGCGGCAGGAAAAGGTAAAGCTGTGGGTACCTACAGCCCGAAGCCGGGCGAGATCGAGCGTCGGTGGCACGTCATCGACGCCTCCGACGTCGTGCTGGGCCGCTTGGCGACGCAGGTCGCCACGCTGCTGCGGGGCAAGCACAAGCCGACCTTCGCGCCGCACGTGGACACCGGCGATTTCGTGATCGTCGTCAACGCCGGCAAGGTGGCGCTGACGGGCAACAAGCGGCACACCAAGGTGGCTTACCGCCACTCCGGATACCCGGGTGGGCTGCGTGCGGTCGGCTACGACGAGCTGCTTGCCAAGCGCCCCGACCGGGCGATCGAGCTGGCGGTCCGGGGCATGCTGCCGCACAACAGGCTGAGCCGTCAGCTGATCAAGAAGCTGAAGGTCTACGCCGGCCCGGAGCACCCGCACGCCGCGCAGCAGCCGCAGCCATTCACCATCACGCAGATTGCCCAGTAGGTGAAGCAGACCGATGACTGAGAGCGTCATTCCGAGCCCGGCCGCCGTGGCCGAGGCCGTCGTACCCACTCCGGCTCCAGCGGCCGCGCCGGCGCCCGCGCCTCGCGCACCCCGCGGTGACCGGCCGATCCAGACCGTCGGTCGCCGCAAGGAGGCGATCGTTCGGGTACGGCTGATGCCCGGTAACGGCAACTTCACCCTCAACGGGCAGTCGCTCGCCGCGTACTTCCCGAGCAAGGTGCACCAGCAGCTGATCCGCGAGCCGCTGGTCAACGCCGACCGGGCCGAAGCCGTGGACGTCTTCGCCAACCTGCGCGGCGGCGGTACCACCGGGCAGGCCGGTGCGCTTCGCCTGGCCATCGCGCGGGCGCTGTGCGAGCTGGATCTCGACCTGCGCCCGGCGCTGAAGAAGGCCGGCTTCCTGACCCGGGACGCGCGGGTCAAGGAGAGCAAGAAGTACGGCCTGAAGAAGGCGCGCAAGGCGCCGCAGTACTCGAAGCGCTAGTCCGCAGCCAAGCGGGCCGTTCCGTGTCCGTGTGACGCACAGCCGGGGACGCCACCTCGAGGAGGGGTTGGTGTGCCCGGCTGCTTCTTTGGGAGGTACCCGGTCATGGGTCGGCTGTTCGGCACCGATGGCGTCCGGGGTCAGGCCAACGCCGACCTGACCCCCGAGCTGGCCCTGGCGGTGGCCGTCGGCGCGGCGCACACCCTCGCCGAGCGGGACCGCAGCCACCCACCGCTCGCCGTGGTCGGCCGGGACCCGCGGGCCAGCGGCGAGATGCTGGAGGCGGCCGTGGTGGCCGGCCTGGCCAGCGCCGGCGCGACGGTGGTACGGCTGGGCGTGCTGCCCACCCCCGCGGTGGCGTACCTCATGACGGAGGTACCCGCCGACCTGGGTGTGATGATCTCCGCCTCGCACAACCCGATGCCCGACAACGGCATCAAGCTCTTCGCCGCGGGCGGGCACAAGCTGCCGGACGAGGTCGAGGAGACCATCGAGGCGGCCGTGGCCTCGGGCACCGCGGGCTGGACGCGGCCCACCGGTGCCCGGGTGGGCCGCGTGCAGGACATGCCCACCGCCGCCGACCACTACGTCAAGCACCTGACGGAGTCCGTACCCCATCGCCTTGACGGTCTGCGCATCGTGGTCGACTGCGCCAACGGCGCCGCCGCCGAGGTGGCGCCCGCGGCATACCGCGGCGCGGGAGCGCACGTGGTCGCCATCCACGCGGAGCCCGACGGCATCAACATCAACGAGCGCTGCGGCTCGACCCATCTGGACACGCTCCAGGCCGCGGTCGCGCAGCACGGCGCGCACCTGGGCATCGCGCACGACGGTGACGCGGACCGCTGCCTCGCGGTCGCCGCCGACGGCCAGGTCATCGACGGCGACCAGATCCTGGCCATCCTGGCCCTGGCCATGAAGGCGGAGGGCACGCTGGCCGCGGACACGCTCGTGGCCACCGTGATGAGCAACCTCGGCCTGAAGATCGCGATGCGCGAGGCGGGCATCCGGCTGGTGGAGACCAAGGTCGGCGACCGGTACGTGCTGGAGGCGCTGCGCGCCGGCAACCTCTCGCTCGGCGGCGAGCAGAGCGGGCACGTGCTGATGCCGGCGTACTCCACAACGGGGGACGGGGTGCTGACGGGGCTGCACCTGCTGGCCCGGGTGGCCGCCTCCGGACGGTCGCTGGCGGAGCTGGCGGGCGTGCTGACGAAGCTGCCACAGGTCCTGCTGAACGTACCGGTGGCCGACCGCGCGGCGGCCGCCGCGGCGGAGCCGGTCGCCGCCGTGGTCGCGGTGGCCAGCGCCGAGCTGGGCGACACGGGCCGGGTGCTGCTGCGCCCGTCGGGCACGGAGCAGTTGGTGCGGGTGATGGTGGAGGCGCCGACCGAGGACACCGCCGCGGCGGTGGCGGAGCGGATCGCCGCGGCCGTCCGGCGGACCAGCCCGCCGCCGCGGTAGCCTGCCCGATTCCAGGGGACGGTCCCTCTTTCGCGCAGCAGGACTGCGCGAAAGTGTGGGATCTGCGCATGGTGGGTGCGCGTAGCTCTGCTAGTGTGCTGTGCGTGTGTGGCATTGTGGGATTCGTGGGCGCTCGGCCGGCGCTGCCGATCGTGATCGACGGCCTGCGCCGGCTGGAGTACCGGGGGTATGACTCGGCCGGCGTCGCGGTCGTGGCGGACGGGCAGCTGCTCACCGAGAAGCGGGCCGGCAAGCTGGCCAACCTGGAGCAGGCGCTCGGTTCGGCGACGGCGCGCGCGGCGCTGCATGTCGGTACCACCGGAATCGGGCACACCCGCTGGGCGACGCACGGTGGGCCGACCGACCGCAACGCGCACCCGCACCTCTCGGCCGACGGCCGCATCGCGGTGATCCACAACGGGATCATCGAGAATTTCGCCAAGCTGCGGCTGGAGCTCGAGGCGGCCGGGGTGGAGTTCGCCAGCGACACCGACACCGAGTCCGTGGCCCATCTCCTGGCGGCGGAGACGGGCAGCCTGGCGGACCGGATGCGCCGGGTGTGCCGGCGGCTGGAGGGGGCGTTCACCCTGCTCGCGGTCGACCTGGCCGAGCCCGGCGTGGTCGTCGGGGCGCGGCGCAACTCGCCGCTCGTGGTGGGGCGTGGCAACGGCGAGAACTACCTGGCCAGCGACGTCTCGGCGTTCATCGAGCACACCCGGGAGGCCATCGAGCTGGGCCAGGACCAGGTCGTGGTGATCACGCCGGATGAGGTGCTGATCACCGACTTCGCCGGGGAGGTCGTGGCCGGCAAGGACTACCACATCGACTGGGACGCGTCCGCCGCGGAGAAGGGCGGGTACGACCACTTCATGCTCAAGGAGATCGCCGAGCAGCCCCGGGCGGTCGCCGACACGCTGCTGGGCCGGCTGGACGCCAGCGGCGAGATCCTCCTCGACGAGGTGCGCTTGACCGATCAGGACCTGCGCGACATCGACAAGGTGTTCATCGTCGCCTGTGGCACGACATACCACGCGGGGCTGGTCGCCAAGTACGCCATCGAGCACTGGACCCGCATCCCGTGCGAGGTGGAGCTGGCCAGCGAGTTCCGGTACCGCGACCCGGTGCTGGACCGCTCCACGCTGGTGGTGGCCATCTCCCAGTCCGGCGAGACCATGGACACGCTGATGGCGCTGCGGCACGCGAAGGAGCAGAAGGCGCGCGTGCTGGCGATCTGCAACACCAACGGGTCCACCATCCCGCGCGAGTCGGACGCGGTGCTCTACACGCACGCGGGGCCGGAGGTGGCGGTCGCGTCCACCAAGGCGTTCCTCACCCAGCTGGTCGCCTGCTACCTGGTCGGGCTGCACCTGGCGCAGGTACGGGGGATCAAGTACGCGGACGAGGTCGGCGCCGTGGTGGCCCAGTTGCAGGCGATGCCGTCAAAGGTGGAGGACGTGCTGGCCACGATGGAGCCGGTACGGGCGCTCGCCAGGGAGCTGGCCGGGGCGCGCAGCGTGCTGTTCATCGGGCGGCACGTCGGGTACCCGGTGGCGCTGGAGGGTGCGCTCAAGCTCAAGGAGCTGGCGTACATGCACGCGGAAGGGTTCGCCGCGGGGGAACTCAAGCACGGGCCGATCGCGCTCATCGACGACGGGACGCCGGTGGTGTGCGTGGTGCCGTCGCCGGCCGGCCGGGGAGTGCTGCACGACAAGATCGTGTCGAACATGCAGGAGGTCCGGGCCCGGGGCGCCCGTACCATCGTCATCGCCGAGGAGGGCGACGAGGCGGTCGTGCCGTACGCGGACCACCTCATCCGGGTACCGCGCACGCCCACGCTGCTCGCCCCGCTGGTGACGACCGTGCCGCTGCAGGTACTCGCGTGTGAGATCGCGGTCGCCCGCGGCCACGACGTGGACCAGCCGCGGAACCTCGCCAAGTCGGTCACGGTCGAGTGATGCTCCGCTCCCTGCTCGCGTTCGCCGCCCAGATCACGATCATCCGTGGTGCACGCCCTGGTCTCCGTCGGCTTCGGTGTGCGGCTGGCGATCGAGGGCGGTCGTAGGCTGAGCGGGTGATCGTCGCGGTGGGCATCGACGTCGTGCTGGTCGACCGGTTCACCCGGGCGCTGGCGCGCACCCCGCTGCTGGCCGACCGCCTGTTCACCGAGGCCGAGCGCACCACCAAGTCCGGCAACCCGCGCTCGCCGGAGTCGCTGGCGGCCCGGTTCGCGGCCAAGGAGGCGGTCGCGAAGGCCCTGGGCGCCCCGGCCGGGCTGCACTGGCACGATTGCGAGATCGTCTCTGATCCCGACGGCAGGCCGTGGCTGACGGTCTCCGGTACCGTGGCCGCGGTGGCGACCGAGCGGGAGATCGACCGGTGGCACCTGTCGCTCGCCCATGACGGCGGGATCGCCTCGGCCATGGTGGTGGCCGAGTCCGGACGTGAGGTGAGCTGATGCGGGCGGCGTGGCGGGTGGCGGACGTACGGGCCGCCGAGGAAGCGCTGATGGCCCGGCTGCCCGCCGGTACCCTCATGCAACGCGCCGCCACCGCGCTGGCCCGGCGGGCCGCGCTCCTGCTGGCCGACCGCTTCGGCAGCGGGTACGGCCGCCGCGCCCTGCTGCTCGTGGGCGCGGGCAACAACGGCGGCGACGCCCTGTACGCCGGCGCACAGCTGGCCCGGCGCGGGGTGGCCGTCCGGGCGCTGCTGCTCGACCCGGACCGGGCGCACCGCGCCGGCCTGAGCGCGTTTCTCCAGGCAGGCGGTCGAGTCACCGGAGAAGAAGAACAGGCGGGCAGTCGAGTCACCCGGCAGGAAACCGCGGACATCGTGCTCGACGGGATCGTGGGCATCGGCGGCAAGGGCGGCCTGCGCGAGCCGGCGGCCGCCGCGTTGGCGGCCGTCAAGGGCAATCCGCTCATCGTCGCCGTGGACGTTCCGTCCGGCGTCGACGCGGACACCGGCGAGGTACCCGGCGAGGCGGTCACCGCCGACGTCACCGTCACCTTCGGCTGCCTCAAGCCAGGGCTGGTGGTGGGGGCCGGGGCGCGCCGTGCCGGCCTCGTCGACCTCGTCGACATCGGGCTCGCGCCGTGGCTGCGCGCTGACCCGGCCCTGCGGGTACCCGATCGGGAGGACATCTCGGCCTGGTGGCCCCGGGCGGGTGCGGACTCCGACAAGTACACGCGGGGCGTGGTCGGGGTGGCGACCGGCTCGGAGCGGTACCCCGGCGCCGGGGTGCTGTCGGTGGCCGGGGCGTGTGCCGGCCCGTCGGGCATGGTGCGGTACGCGGGCGGCGCGGGCGAGCAGGTGCGCTTCCACCACCCGTCGGTGATCGTCAGCGAGCGGGTGGCTGACGCGGGACGGGTGCAGGCGTGGGTGTGCGGCTCCGGCCTGGGTACCGACGAGCGCGCCGCCGCCGAACTGCGCACCGTCCTGGCCGGCTCGGTGCCGGTCTGCCTGGACGCTGACGCGCTCAACCTGCTCGTGGACGGATCGATGGCGCAGTGGCTGCGGCGGCGCGAGGCACCCGTCGTGGTGACCCCGCACGACCGGGAGTTCGCCCGGCTGGCCGGTGCGCCACCCGGCCCGGACCGGGTGGAGTCCGCGCTGCGGCTGGCGGCGGCCATGCACGCGACCGTGCTGCTGAAGGGCGACCGCACCGTCGTCGCCGGGCCGGACGGCGAGGCCTGGGTCAACCCGACCGGTGCGCCGGCGCTGGCCACCGGCGGTACGGGTGACGTGCTGGCCGGCCTGCTCGGGTCGCTGCTGGCCGCGCGGCTTCCCCCGGCGAGGGCCGCGGTGGCGGCCGCGTACGCCCACGGACTGGCCGGCCGCGAGGCCGCCCGGCACGGCCCGGTGACGGCCAGCGACGTGGCTGCCGCGCTGCGTCCGGTGGTTGCCGGCCTGACCGGGGCGGGGACTGGCAAAGGTTAGGCTTGGAGCCATGTGGCAGGCGGAGATCCGCGTCGACCTGGACGCGATCCGGCACAACGTGGCGCGCCTGCGCTCCGGCACCACGGCCGAGGTGATGGCGGTGGTGAAGGGCGACGGGTACGGCCACGGCATGGTCCCGGTCGCCCGGGCGGCGCTCGACGCGGGCGCGACCTGGCTGGGCGCGTGCACCCTCGACGAGGCGCTGGCGCTGCGCGCGGCGGGCATCGAGGCGCCGGTGCTGGCCTGGCTGCTCGCGCCCGGGCTGCCGTTGCACGAGGCGATCGCGGTCGACGTGGACCTGTCCGCGTCCAGCCGGGAACTGCTCGGTGAGCTGGTCACCGCCGCGAAGGTGGCGGGCCGGACGGCGCGGGTACACCTGAAGCTGGACACCGGCCTGAGCCGCGGCGGCGCCGAGCCGGCCGAGTGGGCCGCGCTGCTGGCGGCCGCCGCGCAGGCGCAGGCCGACGGCGCGGTCGAGGTGGTCGGCCTGTGGAGCCACCTGGCCTGTGCGGACACGCCCGGCCACGGGAGCGTCGACCGGCAGTTGGCGGCCTTCCGGGAGGGCCTGGCTCTGGCCGACCGGCTCGGCCTGCGGCCGAGGTGGCGGCACCTGGCCAATTCGGCCGCCGCGCTCACCCGGCCGGACACCCATTTCGATCTGGTACGGGCGGGAATCGCGATGTACGGGCTCTCCCCGGTCGCGGGCGAGCGCTTCGGGCTGCGGCCGGCGATGACGGTACAGGCCCGGGTCATCCACGCGAAGCGGGTACCCGCCGGCACCGGCGTCTCGTACGGGCACACGTACACGACCAGCGCGCCGACGACCCTGGCGGTCGTACCGCTGGGCTACGCCGACGGGGTGCCCCGGGCCGCCTCCAACGCCGGCCCGGTACGGCTGGCCGGGCGGGTGCGCACGATCGCCGGGCGGGTGTGCATGGACCAGATCGTGCTCGACTGCGGCGACGACGAGGTGCACGCGGGTGACGTCGCCGTGCTCTTCGGGCCCGGCGACGCCGGTGAGCCGACCGCGGACGACTGGGCGGCGGTGGTGGGCACCATCAACTATGAGATCGTGACCCGGATGAGCACGGTGCGCGTGCCGCGGACCTACGACGGAACGGGGCGATGAGCGACGATTCCCGCCCCCCGCGCACGCGGCGGGCGGCGCGGCGCGCCGGCCTGCTCAGTGCCGTGGTTGGTGTGGCGGCCGCAGGGGTAGCAGCAGGTGTGACCGCCGAGCGCCTCCTCCTGCGCCGCACCCGGTACAGCCCGGACGACCCGTACGAGGACGAGCGGTTCGGTCAGCTCCCGTTCGACGAGAGCCGCACCGTCACCGGGCCCGACGGCATCGACGTGTATGTGGAAGTGGTCGAGCCGGCCGACGGCGTCGACCTCGAACTGGACTTCGACTTCATCCCGGCGGGGGCACCCGAGCCGACCCTCGTCTTCATCCACGGCTTCTGCCTGGACATGGGCACCTTCCACTTCCAGCGCGCCGAGCTGACCCGGCGCGGCGACTACCGGATGGTCTTCTACGACCAGCCCGGCCACGGGCGCTCCGGCAAGCTGGACCACGGCGAGTACACGCTGGAGTCGCTCGGCGAGACGCTCAAGGCGGTGCTCGACCAGACCCTGCCGGCGGGGCCGATGGTCCTCATCGGACACTCGATGGGCGGCATGACGATCATGGCGCTCGCCGAGCTGTACCCGGACCTGTTCACCGAGCGCGTGCAGGGTGTGGTGTTCATGTCCACCTCCGGCGGCAAGCTGGACGAGGTCAGCCTCGGCATGCCGGACTTCCTCGCCCGGTTCGGCCGGCCGCTGGTACCGGTCATCATCGGTTCCGGCAAGCTGACGTCGGGTGTCGTCGACAGCGTGCGGCGCGCCTCGACCGACCTGGCCTGGCTGCTCACCCGCAGGTACGGTTTCGGCAGCGCCAAGCCGAGCCCGAGCGTGGTGTCCTATGTGGAGCGGATGAACTCCACGACGGGCACCGAGGTGGTCGCCCGGTACCTGCGCGCCATCTACACGCACGCCCGCTACCCGGCCCTGGAGGCGCTCAAGCGCACCAAGGTGCTCGTGGTCTGCGGCGAGAAGGACCTGTTGACCCCGCTCGCGCATTCCGAGGAGATCTGTCGCATACTGCCGGACGCGCGGCTCGCCACGGTGCCCGAAGGCGGCCACGTCGCGATGCTCGAATTCCCGGACCAGGTCAACGCCGCGCTGCTGGATTTCCTGGCGCAGGTGTAGGAGCGAACACAGCCGATGGCCGACCGGTGGAGAGCACTGGCAAAGGAGATCCGGGCCTGCGTCGCCTGTCCCGAGCTGGTGGCCACCCGCACCCGGGTGGTGGTCGGCGACCCGCCCGCGTTCGGGCCGCCCGGTGCGCCGGTGCGCCTGGCCTTCGTCGGTGAGGCGCCGGGCGCGCAGGAAGACGCGACCGGGCACCCGTTCGTGGGCAAGGCGGGGCAGCTGCTCGACCAGTTGCTGACCGATTCGGGCCTGGCGCGCGCCGAGGTGGCGGTGCTCAACGTCGTCAAGTGCCGGCCGCCGCGCAACCGGGCACCCGGGGCGGGGGAGATCGCGCGCTGCCGCCCGTACCTGCAGAAGCAGCTGGACCTGTTGCGGCCGCGCCTGATCGTCGCACTCGGGCTGACCGCGGTGGCCTGGTTCCTGGGGCGGCGCACGTCGCTGGCCGCGGCCCGCGGCACGGTGCACCGGGTCGGCGGCCGGCCGGTCATCGCGACCTACCATCCGTCGGCCGCGATCCGGTTCGGGCCCAGCGGCGCGCCACTCGCCGCGCTGCGCGAGGACCTCGACTTCGCGGCCCGCCTACTCGCGGAGGCTCCGCTGTGACTCTCAAGTTGTCTACTGTGGACGACACCCGGGCGTTCGGGCGGCGGCTGGCCGGGCTGTTGCGCGCCGGCGACCTGGTGCTGCTGACCGGGCCGCTGGGCGCCGGCAAGACGGCGCTGACCCAGGGCATCGGCCGCGGGTTGGGGGTCGACGGCGAAGTCACCTCGCCGACCTTCGTCATCTCGCGCATCCACCGCGGCGGCCGGGTACCGCTGGTGCACGTCGACGCGTACCGCCTGGTCGCCGCCGCCGACTCCGGTGCCCAACTGGACGACCTGGACCTGGACGCCTCGGTCGAGGACTCGGTGACGGTGGTGGAGTGGGGCGAGGGCGTCGCCGAACAGCTCTGCGACGCATACCTGGAAGTGCGCATCCAACCCGTGGACGACGAGTCCCGCGTGGTGGATCTGGTGCCGCACGCCGGCGACTGGGCGGCCCGGCTGGCCGGCAGCGACCTCGACGTCGCTGATCCTCCCGGCAGCAGCGGCCTTCGACCGAACTATCCTCGTTGACGTGCTCATTGTCGTGATGGACTCGGCGACGCCGGCGATCACCGCGGCGCTGGCCTCGGTGGACGAGGCGGGCGTCGAGCTCGTCGCCCAGCGGGTCACCGTGGACGCCCGGGCACACGGTGAGCTGCTCGCGCCGCACATCGAGGCGGTGCTGGCGCACGCCGGCGCCCAGCCGGGCGATCTGGGCGCCGTCGTGGCGGGGCTCGGGCCCGGACCGTTCACCGGGTTGCGGGTCGGCCTGGTGACAGCCGCCGCGTTCAGCGACGCGCTGGCCATCCCGGCGTATGGCGTGTGTTCGCTCGACGCGCTCGGCGCGGCCGCCGGCACCGGGCGGGTCCTGGTGGCAACGGATGCGCGGCGCAAGGAGGTGTACTGGGCGCTGTACGCCGACGGCCGGCGCCTGACTGAGCCGGCAGTCAGCAGGCCGGCGGACCTCCCGGTGGCGCGGGCGGAGGCGGCGGTCGGGGAGGGTGCGCTGCGCTACGCGGACGTGCTCGGCCTGCCGGTGCGCCCGGAGCCCCGCTACCCGGACGCGCTGTGGCTGGCCCGGCTGGCCGCCGACCGGATACTCGGGCACGCGCCGGGGGAGCACCTTGTGCCGCTGTACCTGCGCCGTCCCGACGCGGTGGCGACGGGCACCCGGAAGCAGGTGCTGCCTTGAGGGTCGCGGTGCGGCTGGAGCGGATGCGGTGGTGGCACATCGACCAGCTCATGCCGATCGAGGCCGACCTGTTCGGTACCGAGCAGTGGTCGAGCGCGATGTTCTGGAACGAGCTGGCGAACGGCCACTACTACATCGTCGCGGTCGACGGGGACGATGAGGTCATCGGGTACGCGGGGCTGTCGAGCGACGCGGACGCGGCGTGGGTGCAGAACATCGCGGTGCGCCGCGACCGGCAGCGGTACGGGGTGGGGCGGGCCCTGCTCGAAGCGCTGCTCGCCGAGGCGCAGCGGCGGGACGCCCCCGCGGTACTGCTGGAGGTTGCCGTGGACAACGGGCCGGCACAGCGGCTCTACGACGCGTACGGCTTCCAGATCGTGGGCCTGCGCCGCGGGTACTACCAGCCGAGCAACACGGATGCGTTGGTGATGCGACGTGAAGCGTGACGAACCCCTCGTCCTCGGGATCGAGACGTCCTGCGACGAGACCGGCATCGGGGTCGTGCGCGGCGTGACCCTGCTCGCCGACGCGGTGGCGTCCAGTGTGGACGAACACGCGCGCTTCGGCGGCGTGGTGCCCGAGGTGGCCAGCCGGGCTCATCTGGAGGCGATGGTACCCACCGTCCACAGGGCACTGTCCCAGGCGGGCGTCCGGCTGTCCGATGTGGACGCCATCGCGGTGACCGCCGGTCCCGGGCTCGCCGGTGCCCTGCTGGTCGGCGTCGCCGCCGCGAAGGCGTACGCGCTGGCGGCCGGGAAGCCGCTCTACGGCGTGAACCACCTGGCCGCCCACGTGGCCGTGGACACCCTGGAGCACGGCCCGCTGCCGGAGCCGGTGGTGGCGCTGCTCGTCTCGGGCGGCCACTCCAGCCTGCTGGTGGTCGAGGATCTGGCCACCGGGGTGACGCCGCTGGGCGGGACCATCGACGACGCGGCCGGCGAGGCGTTCGACAAGGTGGCCCGCCTGCTGGGCCTGCCGTTCCCGGGCGGGCCGCCGATCGACCGGGCGGCGCGCGAGGGCGACCCGGCCGCGATCGCGTTCCCCCGTGGCCTGACCGCACCGCGCGACCTGGTGGCGCACCGCTACGACTTCTCCTTCTCGGGGCTGAAGACGGCGGTCGCGCGCTGGGTGGAGGCGCGGCAGCGCGAGGGCGTCGAGGTACCGGTCGCCGACGTCGCGGCGAGCTTCCAGGAGGCGGTCTGCGACGTGCTCGTGGCGAAGGCGGTCGACGCGTGCCGCGCGTACGGGATCGGGGCGCTGGTGATCGGCGGGGGAGTCGCCGCCAACTCCAGGATCCGCTCGCTGGCCCAGGAGCGTTGCGACCGGTACGGGATCGCGGTACGGGTACCCCGGCCCGGGCTGTGCACCGACAACGGGGCGATGGTCGCGGCGCTCGGCGCGCACCTGGTCTCCGCCGGAGTCCCACCCAGCCGGCTGAGTCTGCCGGCCGACTCGGCCATGCCGCTGACCGCGGTCACCGGGTAACCGCGGCCCTCCGCCGGGAGGAGCGGTCCGCGGCCGCACTACTCTGGCTGCGTGATCGTGCGGATGTGGGAGGTCCGGGCCTACCCCGAGAGCTTCACCGAGATGCTCTCCTGGGTGTGTGACATGGCCCTGCTGGACATCGAGCTCAACCCGCTGCACATCTCCAGCGAGGTGTTCAGCTCGACGGACCACCGGATCGTGGTGATCTCGAAGTGGCGCGCCGCACCGCCGACCTACCCCGACCCGCCCGGCGAACTGGTGACCCGCTCGGCGCACGTCTGGGACTTCAGCCCCGTGGACCGCTGACGGGCGGATATCCAGGTGGCGATCGACGCCTGGCGTGCGGAGCACGGCGAGGGATCGCTGGTCGGCATCTCGGGTCACGGCGCGAGCACCACAGCCTCACCGAGCTGCTGGTCGGCGGGGTCATACCGAGATCGCCGCCACCGTCGCGCCTGTCACCCGTACCAGGTCTGCCGGGTTGACCTCGATCTGCAGGCCCCGCCGGCCGCCGGACACGAACACCGTGGGCCAGTCGTGCGCCGAGCCGTCCAGCACGATCGGCAGCCGCGAGCGCTGGCCGAACGGGGAGATGCCCCCGGTCACATACCCCGTGGCGCGTTCGGCCGCGGCCGGCTCCGCCATGGCGGCCTTTTTGCCGCCCAGCGCGGCGGCGAGTGCCTTGAGATCCAAAGACGATGAAACTGGTACGATCCCGACGGCGAGCCGGCCGTCCACGCTGGCGACCAGCGTCTTGAACAGCCTGCCCGCAGGCACCGCGAGCGCCTCGGCGGCGGCCTCGCCGTAGGAGCGGGCACGCGCGTCGACCTCGTAGGTATGGGTGGTGAACGTGACTGCCTGCTTGGTGAGCAGTACGGTCGCGGGAGTCCCCTTACCTGCCACAGAAGGCAGCGTATCGGGGGTCGCGGGCGTTGCCCGGAGGCCTTACCTTGGGCAGGTCACAGTTTCCTCAATGGATGGAGACGCAACGATGGCGCGGTACCGGCGTTGGCGCTGGATCGCGATCAGTCTGGTGGTCGGTGCACTGATCGGCACGGTCACCCTGACGGCGGAGGCCTGGGCCGACCGGGGAGCGCACCGCTGCTCGACCTCGCAACGCTTCACCGCCGAGGGCAACTCGTGGCGCACCGGTGCGCTCGCGGCCGCCAGTTGCCAGGCGTGGCGGCGCATGCACCGCCGGCAGCACCGGTTCCTCACCCGCCTCGATCTGGACTGACCGGGTTGCAGAGGAGGGCGGTGGGTGCGCCGGCCACCTTGGTGAGCACCACCGTCAGCTCCGCGTCGCCGGCCGGGCGCAACTGGCGCCGCAGCTGGTCCGGATCGAGCGGGGATCCCCGCTTCTTGATGGTCAGCCGGCCCACCCGCCGGGCCTGGAGCGCGGCGCGCAGCCGCTTCACCGAGAACGGCAGGACCTCCAGCACCTCGAAGCAGCGCGCGAAGCCGGCACCGCCTGGTGCGTCCGTGTAGACGTATGCGATGTCCGGGTCGGCGAGGGTACCGCCGACGGTGGCGGCGAACTCCGCGACCAGGTGCGCGCGCACCACCGCGCCGTCCGGGTCGAGGAGGTACCGGCGCACCGGCCCGACCGGCGCCCGCTCCCGTCCCGAGCCCGTCAGCGTGAGCCCGTCCGGCAGCAGGGTGGCGCGCCGGGGCACCTGGGCCAGCGGTCCGTACCAGAGTGCCGCCTCCACCACAGCGCCGCGTACCGACACCCACTCCGCCTCGGTGCCCGCCGGCACCAGCGCGTGATCGATCCCGGGCGCGAGCTTGAGCACGGTGCGCGGTACCGAGTCCGCGAGGCGGGACACGAACTCCCATGGCGGCGAGTACCCGCGCGGGTCGAAGACGCGGGTACCGCCGCGCCGCCGGGCCGGGTCGCAGCAGACTCCATCCACTGTGGACAGGTCCACCTCCCGAGCGTCGGCGCAGCTCACCGACGCGCGGCCGGCCAGCCCGAGCGCGTCCACGTTTGCCTGCGCGACCGCCGCGGTGAGCGGGTCGGCGTCCACCGCGGTCACCCGGATGCCGGCCCGGGCCGCGGCGAGCGCGTCGGCGCCGATCCCGCAGCACAGGTCGGCCAGGTGGCGCACGCCGGCCGCCGCCAGCCGGGCCGCCCGCCGGTTCGCGACGCCGATCCGGGTGGCCTGCTCCAGCCCGGGCCGGGTGAAGAACATGCGCTCCGCGTCCGTACCACATTTGTCGCTGGCTTTTGCCCGCAGCTCGACCTGGCTCAGCGCCGCGGCGGCCAGTGCCGCGTCGATGCCGCGGGCCCGCAGCGCCGACGCCGCAACCAGCGGATCCCGACCGGCGACGCCGCCCGCCGCCGCCAGCGCGGCACCCCCTTCAGGGGCTCGCAACCGCCCGATGATCTCCGGCGTCACCCTCCCACCCCCGCCCCATCCTCGGCCGCAACTTCATTTGAAGCCGCGGTGTTGGCACCCGCTCGATACCGCAACTTCGATGAAGTTGTGACGATCTTGGGTGATCAGGGGGGATCGGGAGGAATCGGCGCGGTTATGCCGAACTCCAGGGGGTTGCCGAGGAGGTGTTGGAAGGCTAGTTCGGCGGCGCCGATCAGGGGGGCGTCGTCGCCCAGGTCGGGGGTGCGCAGCCGGACATGCTCGCGGCAGGCGGGCAGCGCGTTGCGGTTGATCCGGCTGCGCACCTGGGCCGCGCCGGCGATGTACACGTCCCGCAGCGTACCGCCGAAGATCACGGTTTCCGGGTTGAAGATGTTCACCAGGTTCGCCACGCCGAAGCCCAGCCAGTCCGCGACCTGCCGGACCGCGCTCTGCGCCATCGCGTCCCCGCGGGTGGCCGCGTCGACCACGGCGAGGATGCCTTCCCGCCCGGTGCCGTCCCGGTCGGCCGCCCGCAGCAGCGCGTGCTCGCCGATCTCCGTCTCCCAGCAGCCGCGGCTGCCGCAACTGCACGGCCGCCCGTTCGGGCTGACCACCATGTGCCCGACCTCGCCGCCATAACCGCCATGCCCGGCCACCGGGCGCCCGCTGGCGATGATCCCGCCGCCGACGCCCACGTCCCCGTGCAGGTAGATGACGTTGTCCGAGTCCGTCGCGCAGCCCCGGGTGTGTTCGGCCAGCGCGCCCAGGTCGGCACCGTTGCCCACCGAGATGGGCGCGTCCATCTCCAGCACCTCGGCCAGCGCCTCGCCCAGCGGCTCGTCCACCCAGCCGATGGTCGGGCCGAGCCGCACCATGCCGTCGGCCCGGCGCACCATGCCCGCGATGGCCACCCCGCTGGCGATGCACCGGCCATCGTCCGGCGCCGCGCGCTGCATCTGCCGCACGAACTCGGCCAGCGGCTTGACCACGTCGACCGGAGTGAAGTCGCCCCGGCCGCGTACCGTCTCGCGCCGGTCCAGCACCTCGCCGCCCAGTCCCACCCGGGCCGCGGTGATCCGGTCGACGCCGATCGCGAACGCGTACACGAAGAACCGCTGCGACTCGGGCCGCACCACCAGCGACGGCCGGCCGGCCCGGCCGTGGTCGCTGGGCAGGTCCTCGCGCACCAGGCCGGCGGCCGTCAGGTCGGCGGTGAGCGCGCCGATGGTGGACCGGTTGAGCCCGAGTGCCGCGGTCAGCTCCGCCCGCGACAGCGCGCCGCGGACATGGACCAAGCGCAGCAGCGCGCCCAGGTTCTGCCGTCGGATCTCCTCCTGGCTCGGGCCGGCACGCATGGGGGGTGTCTTCTCTGCGAGTGGCGTGGGGTGCGGAGGGTGTGGTTATCGCAGCCCGGTCGCGGCCGCCCGCCGTCGGGAAAGTGCGTCCACGCCCGCGGCCAGCAGCAGCACCAGGCCGGTGAAGCCGAACTTGGCACCGGAGCTGAGGCCGAGCAGACCCATGCCGTTGTCGATCACGGCGATCACCGCGCCGCCCAGGATCGCGTCCAGCACCCGACCCTTGCCGCCGAACAGGCTGGTGCCGCCGATCACCGCCGCCGCCACCGCGTAGAGCAGGATGTTGCTGCCGCCGGTGTTGGAGTCGACGGAGTTGGCCCGGGACACCGCCACGATGCCGCCGATCGAGGCGACCGAGGAGCAGATGACGAACGCCGAGATGCGGATCCGGTCGACGTTGATGCCCGCGCGCCGGGCCGCCTCGGCACTGCCGCCGACCGCGTACAGGTGCCGGCCGTAGGTGGTGCGGGACAGGATGAACGTCCAGACCAGCAGCAGTACCAGGATGATCGCGACGACGATCGGCACGCCCTTGAGGGAGTTGCGCAACGGGTTGTGGCTGCGCTCCTGGTTGAGGAAGTAGACGGCGAGGCCGCCACCGGCCACGAGCAGGAGTACCCGCAGCGCGATCAGCGAGAGCGGGTCGGTACCGAGGCCGCGACTGGACCGGCTGCGGATGCGCAGCATCTGCTGCAGCGCGAACCCGGCCGCACAGACGATCAGGATCACCCAACCCAGCCACGGGGGCATGTTGTTGTTGTCGATGGCCAGGATGGTGCCGTCGAAGACCGAGATCGCGTTGCCGCCGCCGAGCAGGAGCAGCACGATGCCCTGGAACGCGAGGAACGCGGCGAGGGTCACCACGAACGACGGTATTCGCACCTTGGCGACCAGGGAGCCGAGCGTCAATCCGATCACCACGCCGACGGCCACCGCGGCGAGCACCGACACATACCACGGCACGTGGTGCTTGGTGAGCAGGACGCACATGACCGACGCGCACAGGCCGCTGGCGAAGCCGGCGGAGAGGTCGATCTCGCCGATGAGCAGCACGAAGACCAGGCCCATCGCGATGATGGTGACCTGGGCGCCCTGGGTGAACAGGTTGGCGAAGTTGCCGTCGGAGAAGAAGACCGGCCGCTTGATCCCGAAGAATGTGCAGAGCACGATCAGACCGAGGATGGCCGGCAGTGCCCCCATGTCACCGCCGCGGATGCGGCCGACGTACTGGCGTACCGCCTGGTTCAGGGTTCGGTTCTCCGAGCCAGGTACCCGGGTACGTGGCGAGGTGTCCACGGTCGTCATTGCTCCGCTCCGTTCGCGTCCCCGAGGTCGATCGCGACATTGCTGGCGGTCGGGTCCGTCGCGGCGTCCACCGCCGCCAGCGGCAGGCCCAGCTCGCCGCTGCGGCCGGCCGTGATCAGTTCCACCACCTGGGAGTAGGTGACATCGCTGGCCTTGACCTGAGCCGCCATCCGGCCGAGGTAGAGCGCGGCGATCCGGTCCGAGACGGCGAAGACGTCGTTCATGTTGTGCGAGATGAGTACCACCGCCAGGCCGTGGTCCGCCAGTTGCCGGACCAGTTCGAGTACCTGCGCGGTCTGCGCGACACCCAGCGCGGCGGTCGGTTCGTCCAGGATGACCAGTCTGCTGTTCCACAGCACGGCCTTGGCGATCGCGACCGTCTGGCGCTGCCCGCCGGAGAGGCTGGAGACCTGCTGGCGGATCGACTTCACCGTGCGCACCGACAGCCGGTCCAGCGTCTCGCCGGCCATCCGCTCCATGGTCGGCTCGTCCAGCACGATCCCGCGGGTCTTCTCCCGGCCGAGGAACATGTTCTGCACGATGTCGAGGTTTTCGCAGAGCGCGAGATCCTGGTAGACGATCTCCACTCCCAGCGTGCCGGCATCGCGCGGGTTGTGCACCGTGACCGGCCGGCCGTCGAACAGGTACTCCCCCGACTCGATGGGGTAGATCCCACCGATGCACTTCACGAGGGTGGACTTGCCGGCGCCGTTGTCGCCGACGAGCGCGGTGACCTCTCCCGCTTGCGCGGTGAAGTCGACGTCGCGCAGTACTTGGACGGGACCGAAACTCTTGTCGATCCCGCGCATCTGCAACAGGGGTGTCGCGGTCACGGGGGTTTGCTCCTCAGAGATGTGGTACCTGGCTGCAGCTCAAGCATGCAGCCCCGGCGCCGCGCTTACTCGCGCGGCGCCGGGACGGGGCAAGCGACCCAGGGTCAGCTGATGCCGGCCGCGGTGCACTTGGCGGCGTAGGCCCCCGTGCACAGGTCGGCCTTTGTCACGTAGCCGTCCGCGACGACGTCCTTGACGTTGTCCTTGTAGATGGCCACCGGGGTCTCCAGGACCGACGGGACGTCACGGTTGAGGGTGGTGTCCTTGGTGGTCGCCGAGGTGCTCGGGTTGGAGCCCTTGGCGAGCGCGACAGCCAGGTCGGAGGCGGCGGTGGCCTCCTTCTTGACGGCCTTGTAGACGGTCATGCACTGGTCGCCGTCCAGGATGTGCTGCAGGCCCTGGACCGTGGCGTCCTGCCCGGTGACCGGCAGTTGCAGGTGGTTCTTCTTCAGGATGGCGATCACCGAGTTGGCCATGCCGTCGTTGGCCACCAGGACACCCTTGATGGTGGGGTCGCTGGTCAGCATCTGCTCGAAGATCGTGCCCGCCTGGGTGTTGTTCCAGTCCGGCACGGACTTGTTCGGGCCCTTGACGTAGGTGCCAGCGGTGTACAGCGGGTCCAGCACCGAGTTGTAGCCCTGGGCGAACAGGGTCGCGTTGTTGTCCGTCGGCGAACCGTTGACCTCGGCGACCTTCGGCTTGGACGCCTTCGCGTCGGTCAGGCACTTCTGCAGACCCTCGCCCTGCAGCTTGCCCACCGCCACGGCGTCGAAGGACACGTAGTAGTCCGCGCCGCCGCCCAGCGTCAGCCGGTCATAGTCGATCGTCGCGACGCCGGCCGCCTTGGCCTTCTTCAGCACCGCGCTGCCGCTGCCGGCGTCCAGGTCGACGGCCATGAGGACGTTGACGCCCTCCTGGATCATCTGGTCGCCGATCGTCTGGTACTGGTTCTTGTCGCCCTGCGCGTTCTGGATGTCGTACTTGACGCCGGCGGCCTTGAACGCCTGCTCCAGGAACGGCCGGTCGGCGGTCTCCCAGCGGACCGAGGACTTGCTGTCAGG
The DNA here is from genome assembly GCA_039649115.1 of Micromonosporaceae bacterium. GTDB lineage: Bacteria > Actinomycetota > Actinomycetes > Mycobacteriales > Micromonosporaceae > DATEJJ01. Next base: position 45,075 of record JBBWZQ010000031.1, read on the forward strand.
CAGGATGACGCCGACATATGGCTGCTTGGCGCTGGTGGACGAGCCACTGGCGGGAGGGCTGCTGGATTTGCTACAGGCGGCCATGCCGCCCACTGCCACCACGCCTACCGTGGCGACGGCGAGGATCCCCTTGCGCATAGCATGGGTCCTTTCGGGGTATGCGCCGCACGGGGCGGCGGGAGTTCTGTGCCCGATATTCGGTTTTGTCGGCGTGTTTCGACTGCCGCGCCGCGGTTTCGGAGGTCGCGACATGATTGTTGTGTCCGGCAACGTATTCCGAGTCTGGGACCATTGCAAGATGAACCAGCCGTTAAGTTTGTTGCCAGCGGTAACAATTCGGCAACACGGCTGGAGCTTATAGTACGCTTTCGATTACAGTGCGTAGTGAATCTTCAGGATCTCCCACCGTGTCGTGTTGGCACTCTCCTTGACGGAGTGCCAGCGGGCGACATAACCTGCGGTTAGCACTCTCGAACCGACTGTGCTAGCTGGCCGGTGTTCTGCGGCTGGCGACCCGGCCGGTGGCGCCGGCACCCGCGACGACGGAGCCGCCCGGTCATGTCAGGTATAAACGAGATGCCGGCTGCGGTCGGCTGAAAGAACCAGTACCCCAGGAGGGTATGCCCGTGACTACCGCGACCAAGGTTGCGATCAAGCCGCTCGAGGACCGCATCGTGGTCCAGGCGAACGAGGCGGAGACCACCACGGCGTCGGGCCTGGTGATCCCCGACACTGCCAAGGAGAAGCCGCAGGAGGGCACTGTCCTCGCTGTCGGCCCGGGCCGCATCGACGACAAGGGCAACCGGGTCCCGATCGACGTGAAGATCGGCGACACCGTGCTCTATTCGAAGTACGGCGGCACTGAGGTCAAGTACGCCGGCGAAGAGTACCTGGTGCTCTCCGCCCGCGACGTCCTCGCGATCATCGAGAAGTGACCTGACGCGGCTCGCCGCGTCAGCAAGAGCGCGCGCCGCCCCGCCTCCCGATCTGTCGGGGTCGGGGCGGCACTCGCTTGTCCACACCCGGCCGGCGCGTCCGCACCGGACAACCAGCCGGGCGAGGCAACACCGATAGACAACCGGAGATGATATGGCGAAGATTCTGAGCTTCTCGGATGACGCGCGGCACCTGCTCGAGCACGGTGTCAACTCGCTGGCCGACGCGGTCAAGGTGACGCTCGGCCCGAAGGGACGCAACGTCGTCCTCAGCCAGAAGTTCGGGCCCCCCACGATCACCAACGACGGCGTGACGATCGCCAAGGAGATCGAGCTGGGCAACCCGTACGAGAACCTCGGTGCCCAGCTGGTCAAGGAGGTGGCCACCAAGACCAACGACATCGCCGGGGACGGCACCACCACGGCGACCGTGCTGGCCCAGGCGATGGTGCGCGAAGGCCTGCGCAACGTGGCGGCCGGAGCCAACCCGAGCGCCCTGAAGCGGGGCATCGACGCCGCCGCGGCGGCGGTCAGCGACGCCCTGCTCGACAAGGCGATCGAGGTCGCCGGCCGGCAGGAGATCGCGCACGTCGCGACGATCTCGGCGCAGGACCCCACGATCGGGGACCTGATCGCGGAGGCGATGGAGAAGGTCGGCCGGGAAGGTGTCATCACCGTCGAGGACGGCTCCACGCTCGCCACCGAGCTGGAGGTCACCGAGGGGATGCAGTTCGACAAGGGGTACATCTCCCCGCACTTCGTGACCGACGCCGAGAACGGCGAGGCGATCCTGGAGGACGCCCACATCCTGGTCACCACGCAGAAGATCAGTTCCATCGAGGAGCTGCTCCCGCTGCTGGAGCAGGTGCTGCAGACCAACAAGCCGCTGCTGATCGTCGCGGAGGACGTGGACGGGCAGGCGCTGGCGACTCTCGTGGTCAACGCGATCCGCAAGACCATCAAGATCGTCGCGGTGAAGGCCCCGGCCTTCGGCGACCGGCGCAAGGCCATGCTGCAGGACATCGCGATCCTGACCGGCGGCGAGCTGGTCGCGCCCGAGCTGGGCTACAAGCTCGACTCGGTCGGGCTGGAAGTGCTGGGCCGGGCCCGCCGCGTGGTGGTCGACAAGGACACCACGACGCTGGTGGACGGCGGCGGCAGCGCCGAGGAGGTGGCCAACCGGGTGGAACAGCTCCGCAAGGAGGTGGAGGCCTCCGACTCCGACTGGGACAAGGAGAAGCTGAACGAGCGGATCGCGAAGCTCTCCGGCGGGATCGCGGTGATCAAGGTCGGCGCGGCCACCGAGGTCGAGCTGCGCGAGAAGCGGCACCGCATCGAGGACGCCATCTCGGCGACCAAGGCGGCCGTCGAGGAGGGCATCGTGCCCGGCGGCGGTGCCGCGCTGGTGCAGGTGGCGCCGGTACTGGACGCCGCGTTCGCCAGCCGTACCGGCGACGAGGCGACGGGCGTGACGGTCATCGCGAAGGCGCTGGTCGAGCCGCTGCGCTGGATCGCGCAGAACGCGGGCCACGACGGGTACGTCGTCGTGGAGCGGGTGCGTGCCGGCGAGTGGGGCACCGGCCTGGACGCCGCCACCGGCCTGTACGTCGACCTGGTGAAGGCCGGCATCGTGGACCCGGTGAAGGTCACCCGCAACGCGGTGACCAACGCCGCCTCGATCGCCGGCCTGCTGCTCACGACCGAGAGCCTGGTCGTGGAGAAGCCCAAGGCACCCGAGCCGGCCGCCGCCGGCGGGCACGGCCACGGGCACCAGCACGGTCCCGGTTTCTGACCGGTACCGGTACCGCGCGGAACCGGGTCGCTGGCGGAATCGCCGGTGGCCCGGTTCGCCCTTTGTCAGCGACCTATTACAGTCCGGGGTCGGAGCTACCGGCTCCTTGACTGACCGTCAAGACTGGACGGCGTGGGGGAGAATTCGCGTGCCCGCTGGACGGGGCCGGTTGCCGGAGTGGTGGCCGCCGGCGTGGCTCTTGGCGTGGCCGAACTCGTCGCGGTACTGGCCGGTCCCCGGTCCGCCCCGCTGGTCGCGGTGGGCGGCCTGGTCATCGACCACGTGCCCGGGCCGGTGAAGCAGTTCGCCACCTCGACGTTCGGCACGCACGACAAGACGGCACTGCTGACCGGTACCACGGTGCTGCTGGCCGCCTTCGGTGCGCTGGTCGGCTGGTTGGCCACCCGGCGCGTCTGGTACGGGATGGTGGGCATCGCCCTGTTCGGCGTGGTCGGCATCGCCGCGGCGCTGACCCGCTCCGGCGCCCGGGTGACCTACGTGCTGCCCTCGCTGGTCGGCGCGGCCGCGGCCGGAGCCGCCCTCGACTACCTCCTCCGCCGCGCCGGCTCCACCCCCGAGACGGCCGGCGGCGTGGACGCGGCCGGGCGGCGGCGGTTCCTCGTCGGCTCCGGCGTGCTGGCCGTCGGGGCCGCGGTGTCCGGGCTGGTGGGCCGGCAGTTGGGCGAGCGCAAGAACGTGTCAACGGCGCGCAACGCCGTCACGCTGCCCGCGCCGAGCGAGCCCGCGCCCGCGCTGGCCGCCCAGGCCGACCTGCGGATAACCGACCTCGCCCCGTACCTGACCAGCAACAAGAAGTTCTATCGCATCGACACGGCGCTGTCCGTGCCGCAGGTTTCCCCGGACACCTGGAAGCTGCGCATCCACGGCCGGGTGGCCCGGCCGATCACGCTCACCTACGCACAGTTGCTGGCCCGACCGATGATCGAGCGGTACGTGACCCTGGCGTGCGTCTCCAACGACGTCGGCGGGGACCTGATCGGCAACGCGAAGTGGCTTGGCGTGCGCATCAAGGACCTGCTGGTGGAGGCCGGCCCGCTGTCCGGCGCCGACCAGGTCGTCGGCCGCTCCGTGGACGGCTTCACCGTCGGCACCCCCACCGAGGTGCTGCTCGACGGGCGGGACGCGATGCTCGCCGTCGGCATGAACGGGGAACCGTTGCCCGTCGAGCACGGGTTCCCGGTCCGGATGGTGGTACCGGGCCTGTACGGGTACGTGTCGGCCACCAAGTGGCTCAGCGAACTGGAGCTCACCAGCTTCGCCGACTACTCCGCATACTGGATACCCCGCGGCTGGGCGGCCAAGGCGCCGATCAAGACGGAGTCCCGCATCGACGCGCCACGCACCGGAGCCACGATCCGCCAGGCGCAGGTCACCGTCGCCGGGGTCGCCTGGGCGCAGCACCGCGGCATCTCGAAGGTGGAGGTACGGGTCGACGGCGGCGCCTGGCAGGAGGCCACACTGGCCGCCGTGCCGTCGGTGGACACCTGGCGCCAGTGGTCCTGGACCTGGCACACCACTCGGGGTCCCCACCGCCTGTCCGTGCGTGCGACGGACAACGGTGGCGCCGCCCAGACAGCCGAAGAGGCGCCGCCCGCTCCGGACGGCGCCACCGGCTGGCACACCATCGACGTGACGGTGAGTTGACGCCTGCTGCCCTCGATCAGGCGGCGACGGTCACCGGGCGCAGCTTCGCTTCGAGCTTCCTGACATCCACCTGACGCCGGTACCGGTCCGCCGCGTCCTCCCAACCCACCGCGAGCAGTCGCAGCCGCTCCGCTTCGGTGAACCCACCCCACACGCCGTACGGTTCGTGCGCCTTCAGGGCATGTGCCGCACATTGCGCTCGGACGGGGCATGCCGCGCAGAGCTCCTTGGCCTTGAGCTCTCGCCGGTTCCGGGAGGAGCCGCGCTCGCCGTCGGGGTGGAAGAACTGCATACTGTCGCGACCCCGACACAAGCCGCTGACCTGCCATTCCCATATATCGGCGATGGGGCCGGGAAGCCTCTGCACGTTCGCCATCGCGTTTCCTCCTGCTCTCGCTCGTTGAGCGGGTCGATACCCACGAGCGAGCCGATCTACTCATCTGACAAAAGCTGAAGATTCGGCATGAATTTGGGCATTCTCGAAAAGTACGTAAGGATCAGGACGTTTTGTGGTCTCCTTCCCAGAGGAGAGGGGTAGCAGAGTGCGTACGGTGCTCGTCTGCGTGCGAACGCCCGTGGCAGCCCGAGCCGTTTCGGCATGTGCCGACCGGCTGGGGGTCGCCGTGGCGGTCCGCACGGCAGTCTCCGGCGTCGAGGTGATGGCGCGGCTGGCAGAGCGGCCGGCCGATGTCGTCCTGGTGGACACCGCGGTGATCCGCCCCGATCCGGTGGGCTTCGTCCGGCGGGCCGCCCGGTTCGCGCCCGACGCCGCGATCGTGCTCTTCGGGCCCGAGAACAGCCAGGTCGCGGCGGCCGCCGTGGTGGCCGGTGCGCGCGGGGTGATCCGCAGCCGGGACCCGGAGGTGGTGACCTCGGTCGCCAAGACGCTGCTGCTGCTCGCGATGCCGGTGTGGACGCACGCGTCCGCGTCCGGCTCGGCGGGCACCGCGACACCCCCGGCGGCGGGCCACCCGGCGTCGCCGGCCGGCGCACCGCCGTCGGCGGTCGCCGTCAATCTGCCATCGGTACCGGCGATGCGCGCGACCCTGAGTCGGGAACCGATGGTGCCGACCCAGCGCGCCGACCTCTCCCGGGACCCCGGCGAGCCGCGCCGCCCACTGCTCACGGAGCGTGAGCTGCAGGTCCTGCGTGGGATGGCCGACGGCAAGAGCAACGCCGAGATCGGCCGCGAGCTGTACGTGTCGGAGGACACGGTCAAGACGCACGCCCGGCGGCTGTTCCGCAAGCTCGGCGCCCGGGACCGGGCACACGCCGTCGCCGCCGGCTTCCGCGCCGGTCTAGTCAGTTAGCTGTGCGAACGCCAGCCGGCCCGCTCTCGCGCCGCCGCCCGCAGACGGCGCGGAGGGTCGTCTACGCGGAGGGTCGTCTCCAGGGCGGGAACAGGCGCGGGAGCCGCGGTCGCGGAGCGACCGCCGGCCAGCTCAGCTAATCTTCGCCGTCGGCGAGGGCGTCGTGGACGCCGTCCGCGTAACCCCGGGCGTACTCCCACGTCACGTAGTGGTCGGGGTCGGGGTCGTAGGCGGGCTCGTGCACCCGGGGCCGACCCGAGTCGAGCAGGTGCCGCAGGTTGCCGCGCAGCAGATCCCAGTCGAAGTAGTGCGGTTCGTGGCAGTCCTCGCACTCGATGACCAGCCCACGGACCCCGACCGGGGTCAGCAACGCCTGGTAGATCTCGAGATCCGCGAGATCCTCCAGCACGTCTTCGCGCTCGGCGGTGGTCAGCGCGTCGCCGTCCTCGGCGTCCTCGGCCTCGTCGAGGTCGGCCAGCTCGTTGGACGGGTCGCTCGGATCACCGGCGAACGGGTCGATGGGCTCTTCGTGCACGCCTCCACCGTATCGCCGAACGCAGATCAGCGTCGGCCCCAAGCGCGCCAAGCGGCCCAGGTCGCCCCCCGGGCGAGCGCAGCCGGGGCCGGGTTTTGGCGGAGGTGAGCACGCCCCACGCTCTGCGGGCGAGCGCAGCCGGAGCCGGGTTTTGGCGGAGGTGAGCACGCCCCACGCTCCCCGGGTCTCCCGGGCCAGGGCGGCCCGGGCACCTGCGCAGGTGGCCCGCCCGGGATGGGTAGGATGAGGGTCGGCCCGCTTCCGGGAGGATCACCCGCCGCCGAGGGGAACACACCGTGGATGCTTCCGCAATCGATCTTCCCATCGCGGCGCTGCCGCTCGGGCTGACCTTCGACGATGTGCTGTTGCAGCCGGCCGAGTCCGATGTGCTGCCCAGCGGCGCCTCCACGGCGACGCGGCTGACCCGGGAGATCGAGCTGGCCATCCCGCTTGTCTCCAGCGCGATGGACACCGTCACGGAGGCGCGCATGGCCATCGCCATGGCCCGCCACGGCGGCATCGGTGTGCTGCACCGCAACCTGTCGATCGAGGACCAGGCGCAGCAGGTCGACCTCGTGAAGCGGTCCGAGGCCGGCATGATCACCAACCCGGTGACCTGCTCGCCGGAGGACACGCTGCGCGACGTGGACGCGCTGTGCGCCCGGTTCCGCATCTCCGGTGCGCCGGTGACCTCGGCCGACGGCTCGCTGCTGGGCATCGTGACCAACCGGGACATGCGCTTCGTCACCGACCCGGGCGCGCTGGTCCGCGACGTGATGACGAAGATGCCGCTGGTCACCGCGCCGGTCGGGGTGACCAAGCAGGCGGCCCTGGAGCTGCTGCGCCAGCACAAGGTGGAAAAGCTGCCGCTGGTCGACGAGGCGGGAAAGTTGCGCGGCCTGATCACGGTCAAGGACTTCACCAAGAGCGAGCAGTTCCCGCACGCGACCAAGGACGGTGCCGGGCGGCTGCGGGTGGCCGCGGCCATCGGCGTGGACGACGACCAGTACAAGCGGGCCCGCACGCTGGTCGACGCCGCGGTCGACGTGATCGTGGTGGACGTGGCGCACGGGCACAGCCGGGCGGTCGTCGAGATGGTCCAGCGGCTGAAGCGGGAGACCGCGGTCGAGGTGGTCGCCGGAAACGTGGCGACCTTCGCGGGGGCACGGGCGATGGTGGAGGCCGGCGCCGACGCCGTCAAGGTGGGCCTCGGCCCCGGATCCATCTGCACCACCCGGGTGGTCGCCGGGGTGGGGGTACCGCAGATCACGGCGATCATGGAGGCGGCGCGGGCCTGCCGGCCGGCGGGGGTACCGGTGATCGGCGACGGCGGCATGCAGTACTCGGGTGACATCGCGAAGGCGATCGTCGCCGGTGCCGACACGGTCATGCTCGGCAGCCTGCTCGCCGGCTGTGAGGAGAGCCCGGGTGAGCTCATCTTCATCAACGGCAAGCAGTACAAGTCATACCGGGGCATGGGCTCGCTGGGCTCGATGCAGACGCGCGGCGCGAACCGGTCCTACTCGAAGGACCGGTACTTCCAGCACGACGTGGCCTCGGAGGACAAGCTGATACCGGAGGGCATCGAGGGGCAGGTACAGTACCGTGGCCCGCTCGGCGCCGTCGCTCACCAGCTGGTCGGTGGCCTGCGGCAGGCCCTCTTCTACTGTGGCTCGTCCTCGATCGCGCAACTGCAGCGCAAGGGCCAGTTCATCCAGATCACCGCGGCCGGGTTGAAGGAGAGCCACCCGCACGACATCCAGATGACGGTCGAGGCACCCAACTACTACTCGCGCTGAGCGCGTGGCGTCTACTTTGGAGTGAGTCGTGCGCGACATGGTTGAGATCGGGCTCGGCAAGACCGCGCAGCGCGGCTACCACCTCGATGACATCGCGATCGTACCGAGCCGGCGTACCCGGGACTTCGACGACGTCTCCACCAACTGGCAGGTCGACGCGTACCCCTTCAAGATCCCTTGTATGGCGCACCCCAGCGACGCCACGATGAGCCCGACCACCGCGGTGGCCCTGGGCCGCCTCGGTGGCCTCGGCGTGCTCAATGTCGAGGGGTTGTGGACCCGGTACGAGGACCCGACGAAGATCCTTGAGGAGCTGGGTTCGCTCGACGAGGACGCGCCGGCGACCCGGCGGCTGCAGGAGGTCTACGCGGAGCCGATCCGGCCCGAGCTGATCGGCGACCGGGTGCGGGCGATCCGCGAGGCGGGGGTCACCGTCGCGGTGCGCGTCTCGCCACAGCACACCCTCGCGCTGGCCCCGGTCATCCTGGATGCCGGCGTGGACCTGCTGGTGATCCAAGGCACGATCGTCTCCGCCGAGCACGTGTCCACTGTGGACGAGCCGCTGAACCTCAAGGAGTTCATCGCCGATCTCGACCTGCCGGTCATCGTGGGCGGGTGCACCGACTACAAGACCGCCCTGCACCTCATGCGCACCGGTGCGGCCGGCGTCATCGTGGGTATCGGCGCCGACGAGTGGTCCACCACCGACATGGTGCTGGGCATCCGCGTCCCGATGGCCACCGCGATCGCGGATGCCGCCGCGGCCCGGCGGGACTACCTCGACGAGACCGGTGGCCGGTACGTGCACCTGATCGCCGACGGGGACCTGCGCACCTCGGGCGATGTCGCCAAGGCGCTGGGCTGCGGCGCGGACGCCGTGATGGTCGGCGAGCCGCTCTCGCTGTGCGAGGAGGCGCCCGCCGGCGGCGCGTGGTGGCACTCCGCGGCCAGCCACCCGAAGCTGCCGCGCGGCGCGTTCAGCGTGGCCGGCGAGTCGCTCGGCTCGATGGAGCGGTTGCTCTTCGGGCCGTCCGACGACCCGGACGGCTGCCTCAACCTGTTTGGTGGCCTGCGTCGGGCGATGGCCAAGTGCGGCTACCGCGACCTCAAGGAGTTCCAGAAGGTCAGCCTGGTCCTGGACCGCTGACCTGCTTTGGGCGTACCCTACTGGCCAGTAACTCCGGGAGGTCGCCGTGGACGTCGACGTGGTCATCGTGGGCTCGGGCTTCGGCGGGAGCGTGGCGGCGCTGCGCGCGGCGGAGAAGGGGTACCGGGTCGCCGTGCTGGAGGCGGGGCGGCGCTTCGCCGACGACGAACTGCCCGAGACCTCGTGGCGGCTGCCGCGCTTCGTCTGGGCGCCCGGGCTGCACTGGTTCGGCATCCAGCGCATCAACCTGCTGCGCAACGTCATGGTGCTCTCCGGCGCCGGGGTGGGCGGCGGCTCCCTCGTCTACGCCAACACGCTCTACCGGCCGCTCGCGCCGTTCTACTCCGATCCACAGTGGAGCCACATCACCGACTGGGCCGGCGAGCTGGCGCCCTGGTACGACCAGGCGGAGCGGATGCTCGGGGTGACCACGTACGGCCGGTCCACACCCAGCGACGAGGTGATGCGGAAGGTGGCCGAGCGGATGGGCGTCGGGCACACCGTGCACCCCACTCCGGTCGGGGTCTACTTCGGCGAGTCCGGGCGCGACCCGTACTTCGGTGGCGCCGGGCCGCAGCGCGCCGGCTGCATCCACTGTGGAGCGTGCATGACCGGGTGCCGGCACAACGCGAAGAACAGCCTCGTGAAGAACTACCTGTACCTGGCCGAGAAGCTGGGCGCCCAGGTGTACCCGCTGACCACGGTCACCTCGATCCGTCCTTCCGGTGACGGCTATGTCGTGCAGACGCGCCGGACCGGCGGGGTGGCCCGTCAGTCGTTCCGCGCCGACCAGGTGGTGCTGGCGGCGGGTGCGCTGGGCACGCAGCGGCTGCTGCACCGGATGAAGGCGACCGGCGCGCTGCCCGCCCTCTCGCCGAGACTCGGCGCGCTCACCCGGACCAACTCGGAGGCGATCCTCGGGGCGCGCGCCATGCGCGGGAACGACGACTTCACCCAGGGCGTCGCGATCACCAGTTCGTTCCACCCGGACGAGAACACGCACATCGAACCCGTCCGGTACGGGCGCGGGTCCAACTTCATGGGGCTGTTGCAGACGGTACTGGTGGACGGTTCGCGGTGGCGGCCGGCGCGGTGGTGGGGGGTGTTCCTCCGGCGGCTGCCGAGGAACCTGCGGATACTGTCGGTGCGGCGGTGGTCCGAGCGTACGGTCATCACGCTGGTGATGCAGTCGCTGGACAACTCCCTCACAGTCCACTATGGACGCAACTGGTACGGCCGCCGACGGATGTCCAGCCGACAGGGGCACGGTGCGCCCAACCCGCGCTGGATTCCGGCCGGGCACCAGGCGGTGCGGCTGCTGGCCGAGGAGATCGGCGGGGTGCCGGGCGGTACCTGGTCGGACGTGTTCAACATCCCGCTCACCGCGCACATCCTCGGCGGCGCGGTGGTGGGGGACTCCGCGGAGACCGGCGTCGTCGACCCGTACCACCGCGTGTACGCGTACCCCGGACTGTCGGTTGTCGACGGTGCCTCGGTCTCCGCGAACCTCGGCGTGAATCCGTCCCTGACCATCACGGCCCTGGCCGAGCGGGCGATGTCCTTCTGGCCCAACAAGGGTGAGCCCGACCCGCGCCCCGCGCCGGGACAGCCCTACACCCGCATCCCCCCGGCACCGCCGGCGGCCCCCGCCGTCCCGGCCGGCGCGCCCGCCGCGCTACTGATCCTCCGGGAGGAGCGGCCTCGGCCGCGCTAGCTGAGTAGGTCGATGAGCTGGCGGCCGTTGCGCTGCGCGGCGTCGCCGCGGCAGTTGTTCATCAACACGTGTGTCTGCTTGGTCTGCTCGGCCAGCTTCGTGAGCCTGGGTGCCCAGGACTTCAGTTCCTTGTCGGAGTACAGGTAGTCGAACCGTTCCTGCACGCTCTTGGCCGTCCACTTCTCGCTGTGCCCGTGGAAGCGCACCACCGACAGGTCGCTGGTGGCCGCCACCACCGGAGGTATCGAGGACCGGTACCCTTGCGGCATGTCGACGCAGACGAACGGCAGATGGTGCTGGCGCAGGAAGTCGAGCGTCTCCTTCTCGTTGTCGCCGGTGAACCAGCTCTCGTGGCGCAGTTCGATGGCGACGCGCATCGGGCGGCAGCGCTTGGCCACCTCCAGCAGGTACTGCTTGTTCGAGCGGCGGATGGTGAACCAGGGCGGAAACTGGAAGAGCAGCAGTCCCAGCTTGCCGGCCTCGTACAGCGGTTCCAGGGCGGACAGGAACCGGGTCCACACCTCCTCGTAGGCCTGCGGGGCCAGGTCGCCGGGGTAGATGTTCTTCTTGTCCGTCTCCGGGCGCAGATCCTTGTAGAGCTTGCCCGGCTGCGTCGGGTGCCCGGTCAGCAGGCTGAAGGCCTTGACGTTGAACGTGAAGTGCTCGGGCGTCCGCGCCACCCAGAGCCGGGCGGTGGCTTCGGCGGGCGGCGAGTAGTACGTGGAGTCGACCTCCACGAGCGGGAACTGCTCGGCGTAGTAGGCCAGGCGCTTCTCCGGCGTATCGGCACTCGCGGGGTACCAGCCGGATTCGAGCAGGGTCTTGTCCGTCCAGCCGGCGGTACCCACCAGGATCTCGCCCACGGTTCCACCCTACGTAGGATTGGCCGATGAGCGAGCGCCAGCGAGCGAATCAGTCAGCACAGCGCGTGTCGTGCCTCATGCCCGGGCCGGAGCGAAGCGGAGGCCGGGCATGAGCGCGCCGAGGCCGGTTCTTGTCGTCGACTTCGGAGCGCAGTACGCGCAGCTGATCGCCCGCCGGGTACGCGAGGCGGACGTGTACTCCGAGATCGTGCCGCACTCGATGCCGGCAGCGCAGATGCTGGCCCGCCGGCCGCTGGCCGTGATCCTCTCGGGCGGTCCGTCGAGCGTGTACGAACCCGGTGCTCCCCAACTCGACCCGGGACTTTTCGACTCGGACGTGCCCATCTTCGGCATCTGCTACGGCTTCCAGGCGATGGCGCTCGCGCTCGGTGGCACCGTCGAGCACACCGGGCAACGGGAGTTCGGCCGCACGCCGCTGCGCGCCAACCCGGACACCGGTCGCCTGTTCGCCGGCCTGCCCGGGGAGCAGAGCGTGTGGATGAGCCACGGCGACTGCGTCACGGGTCCGCCGGCCGGGTACACCGTCACCGCCGGGTCGGCGGGCGCGCCGGTGGCCGCGTTCGAGGACCTGGCCGGTGCCCGGGCCGGTGTGCAGTTCCATCCCGAGGTGGCACACACCCCGCACGGGCAGCGCATCCTCACTCATTTCCTCTACGACATCGCCGGCATCACGCCGAACTGGACGACCGGCAGCGTGATCGACGACCAGGTCGCGGCCATCCAGGAGCAGGTCGGCGACAAGCAGGTGATCTGCGGGCTGTCCGGCGGTGTGGACTCCGCGGTCGCCGCCGCGCTCGTCCACCGTGCCGTGGGTGACCAGCTGACCTGCGTCTTCGTCGACCACGGCCTGCTGCGCGCGGGCGAGGCCGAGCAGGTCGAGAAGGACTACGTGGCGGCCACCGGGATCAGGCTCAAGGTGGTCGACGCGGCCGGGCAGTTCCTCGCGGCCCTCACCGGCGTCGAGGACCCCGAGCAGAAGCGGAAGATCATCGGACGCGAGTTCATCCGGGTCTTCGAGCGGGCGGCGCGCGAGGTGGCGGCCGAGGGAGACGTGGAGTTCCTCGTGCAGGGGACCCTGTACCCCGATGTGGTGGAGTCGGGCGGCGGCACCGGTACCGCGAACATCAAGTCCCACCACAACGTCGGCGGCCTGCCCGACGACCTGGCGTTCCGGCTCGTGGAGCCGCTGCGCACGTTGTTCAAGGACGAGGTGCGGGCGATCGGGGCGCGGCTCGGGCTGCCCGAGGCGATCGTGTGGCGGCACCCGTTCCCCGGGCCGGGCCTGGCCATCCGCATCATCGGCGCGGTCACCCGGGACCGGCTGGAGGTGCTGCGGGCCGCCGACCGCATCGCGCGCGACGAGCTCACCTCGGCCGGGCTGGACCGCGACGTGTGGCAGTTCCCGGTGGTGCTGCTGGCGGATGTGCGCTCGGTCGGCGTGCAGGGCGACGGGCGCACCTACGGGCACCCGGTCGTGCTGCGGCCGGTGTCCAGTGAGGACGCCATGACGGCCGACTGGTCCCGGCTGCCGTACGACGTCATCGCCCGCGTCTCCACCCGCATCACCAACGAGGTGCCGGAGGTCAACCGTGTCGTCCTGGACGTCACGAGCAAACCCCCGGGCACCATCGAGTGGGAGTGAGGCTCCCGCACGATCACGCGGCGGGCGGCGCTGGCTGGTCGGTCTGGTAGCTGGCCGGGCTCTGGTAGCTGGCTGGGCTCTGGTAGCTGGCCGGCGCGAGCGGCTCCGCCGGCATGACGAGCCACGCCACGAGGTAGGCGAGCACCGCGGTGCCGCCGGTGATGAAGGCGAGCACCACGAACGCCACCCGCACCGCGATCGGGTCGACGGCGAAGTAGCGGGCCACGCCGCCGCAGATACCGGCGAGCATGCGGTCGGTGCGGGAGCGGCGGAGCTGCTTGTACAAAGGCATCTGTGTCATGCATCCAGGGTCGCGCCCGCGCCGCGTTCCGCGCCTCCGTGAGCGCCCCGATCGCCACCCTGACTTTTGTCCGGGAGACGCCCGTCACTCCCCCGGGTAGTGATGTGTCAGGAATCCGACAGTTAACCGGGACGATCCCCTGATACGGGCAAAATTTGCCACTGTGACCCCCGCGCTGGAACCGCTGCGGCGCATTGCCGCCTATGCCATGTGCCGCTCCTCTGACCAGCAGGTGCTGCTGGTCAGGGCGTCGCCGGGTTCCGGCACGCCGGGCGTCTGGTCACTGCCGGGCGGCGCTGTGGATCACGGTGAGAACCCTAAGGACACCGTCGTGCGGGAGACCGCCGCGGAGACCGGGCTGTCCGTCGCCATCAACCGCCTGATCGATGTGTACGCGGACATGCGCGCGCTGCCGCACCGTGGCGTGACCATCCACACCGACCGGCTCCTCTATGCGGTGAGTGTGCGCGGGGGTGCCCTGATCGACCGGGTCGGCCAGCCCACCGACCTGGCCCGCTGGCTCGACCTCGACGAGGCGGCGCGGCTGCCGCTGCGCCCGTTCACCTCCGTCGCGCTGGGGCTGCCGGCGGCGGGCGTGGACCTGCGCCCGGACGAGCCGCCGGACTTCCCGTCGTTCTACGCGGTACCCGGCCCGGACGGGCTGCACCGGGCGCAGCGCTTCGCCGCGTACGCGGTCGCCACCGACGCGGCCGGCCGCATCCTGTTGACGCGCATCGCGGACGGGTACCCGGGCGGTGGCCAGTGGCACCTGCCCGGCGGCGGAACCGACTACGGCGAGCAGCCCGGCGCCGCGCTGATCCGGGAACTGGCCGAGGAGACCGGGCAGCAGGGCCGGCTGGTCGAACTGCTCGGCGTGGCCAGCCACCGGGACGCCGCCTCGCTCGGGCCCGAGGGGTACCCGATCGACTGGCACGGGGTGCGCGCGTTCTACCGGGTCAGCGTGGACCTGGCCAGCGACCCGCGGGTGCACGACGTGGGCGGCTCGACCGCCGAGGCGCGCTGGTTCGACCGGGCCGAGATCGCCGGCCTGGACCTCACCGAAGTGACAGCCGAGGCGCTGGGCACGCTGAGTCACCTTTAGCCGTGCCCGCCTCCGCCGGGGATCGGCTCCGGCTGCGTTCCCGGCTCGGTCGCTCTCAGCAGTGCTCGCCTCCGCCACGGATCGGCTCCGGCTGCGTTCCCGGCTGGGTCGCTCTCAGCCGTGCTCGCCTCCGCCAAGGATCGGCTCCGGCTGCGTTCCCGGCTATCCTCCTGAGCGTGCTGACGGGGACTGTTCAGGAGCGGCGGATCGCGGCCTACGGGCTGTGCCGTGACGCGCGGGACCGGGTGCTGCTGGTACGGGCCGCCGTGCACGACGACTTTCCCCGGTACTGGGGGCTGCCCGGCGGTGGCGTCGAGCACGGCGAGGCGCCCCGGGACGCGGTGGTCCGCGAGTTCGCCGAGGAGACCGGGTTCTCCGTCAAGGTGATCACCCTGCGTGCGGTGATCAGTGATCTGGGGCACGTCCGCCGGAAGAACAAAGTGGTACACACCGACCGGGTGATCTACGACGTCCGTATCACCGGAGGTACTCTCCGTAACGAGACGGACGGTACGAGTGACCTGGCCGAGTGGCACGGTCCGGACGAACTGCCCGGCCTGATCCTGCTGCCGTACGTGTCCCAGGTGCTGGAGCTCCCGGTGACGTACCGCGAGGACATCCCGCCCGCGACGCCGGTGACCGTACCCGAGGTGACCCACGTCCAGCGCTTCGCCGCGTACGGGCTGGTGACCGATCCGGCGCACCGGGTCCTGCTCACCCGGATCGCCAACGGCTATCCGGGCGCCGGCACCTGGCACCTGCCGGGTGGCGGTACCGACTTCGGCGAACAGGCCACCGCCGGCCTGCTCCGGGAGATCGCCGAGGAGACCGACCAGCGGGGCCGGGTGACCGGGCTGCTGGACGTCACGCACCTGCACCGGCCGGGTGCGCTCGGACCGGAGGGGTACCCGATCGACTGGCACACCGTACGGAGCCTGTACCGCGTGGTGGTGGACGAGCCGTCCGTACCGGTCGTGAACGAGCACGGTGGCTCCACGGCCGAGGCGCAGTGGTTCCCGCGCGCCGAACTGGCCCGGCTGCGCCTCAACGGGCTGGCTCGCGACGTGATCAACCGGTACGGAGCGTAGTATTGGATTCCTGGTCTGGGGCTGGCCGGGATGATCCAAAATGGAGAACGATCCGGTGGGCAAGCATCGCCAACAGTGTCATCGTGTGCGATGGTGTAGGCCGCGAAACCGGACAGACATCCGGGAACCTGAGTTCCTGTACTGGAGGGAACCGTGCCGAGAGCCCCATGGGTTCGGCGCCGACGTACGACCGACAGTCCCCGTCCGGCGGGGCGTCGCTGGGCAGGGCGGCTGCGCCGCAGCGGCTCGTTGGCCCGACAGATGCTGCTGGTGCGGGTCGGGCGGCGCCGGAAACCCGCGGTCAGCCGCCGGCCGGTCAGCTTCGATGGCGGTCTCGACGCCTACAACACCCGCCTGGTGGTGGCCGCCGACGTCACCCCGCGGTCCGTGGCGCCGGTCAGCCCCGCCGTCCAGCTCCCCAACCAGCCGCCGCCCGCGGTGCGCTCGGCACAGCTGCTGCCGGGCGTGCGTACCCGCCGGCGCCGGATGCACTTCGCGCTCGTCAACGCGTGCACGCTGGCCAGCCTGGGGCTCGGCATGTCGGCGATCTTCCTGGGCATGCGGGGCGCGGTACAGCCGGCGGCCGGGTGCCTGATCGGCTGCGTCGTGTTCGACGGGCTCGACGGTGCCCTGGCCCGCCGCCTGGGTGTGTCCAGCCCGTTCGGGGCACAGCTGGACTCGCTAGCCGACATGTGCTCCTTCGGCATCGCCGCGCCGGTGGTGGTCTACGCCTGGATGCACGTCAGCGCCCCGGCGGCGGCCGTGGGCGCCGCCTGCGCACTGGTCGCCGCGTGCGCCGCGATCCGGCTGGCCCGGTTCAACGTCTCAGCCAAGGACGGCCGGTTCTTCTGTGGCGTGCCGACCACCATGACCGCCGCGGTCCTGGGCCTGGCCACGCTCATCGGCCTGCGGCTGCCCGGCACGGTCGCGGTCGGCGCGATCACCCTGCTGGCCCTGGCCATGGTGTCGAGCTTCCCGTACGCGAAGCTCACCCGGATCGCCCGGCTGCCGATCTGGCTCTGGTTCGCGGCGGCGGTCGGCGCGTTCATGGACTACCGGATCACGTTCGCCGCCCTGGTCGCGCTCTACCTCGCCAGCGGACCGCTGGTCTGGCTGCGCCAGCGCCAACGCGCCTGATTTCCCCGATCTTGGATAGCCGTGCCGGCGGCAGCCGGTACTGCGTTCCAAGATCGGGCTAGAGCCAGCGGGCGATCACTGATACGCCGCCGGTGACTCGGTCGGCGGGGGCTACGGTAGCGGTCGCGGCGTGTCCTGGTAGGTAGATGTCGGTGCGGGAGCCGAACCTGATCAGGCCGAAACGCTCACCCTTCGCCAGCAGGGACCCGACCGGCGCGCGCTGGACGATCCGGCGGGCCAGCAGGCCGGTGCGCTGGGCCACGACGACCCGTCCATGTTCCGTCTCCAGCACCGTGTACGCCGCGACGTTGTGCTCCGCCTCCGGCCGCATCGCCGCCGCGTACCCGCCGTCCTCGACGAAGTGGTCCACCACCCGGCCGGCCACGGGCGCCCGGTTCACGTGCACGTCGAGTACGGACAGGAAGACCGCGACGCGCAGCATCTCCCCCTCGCCGAAGCGGGTGTCGCGCAGCCGCTGCACGGACAGCACCTTGCCGTCGCTCGCGGCCACCACGGCCGCCTCGTCCTGCGGGACGTCGCGCACCGGGTCGCGGAAGAAGGCGGCCAGCGGCAGCGCGGCCAGCGCCGGCACGACCCACAGCCGCGACGAGGGCCGGGCCACCCGCGCCGCGAGCGCCAATCCCGCGGCGACACCCGCCGCCGCGACCCCGTTCGAATCGATGTTCATGGTACGGGTCAGGGGTACGCTCGACGGCCGGTACGCGGGGGCCAGCCGGCCCGCCGTCGCCGCCGTGGCCGGGGTGAATCGCAGCCGGTGCACCCGTACCGGCGGCACGTTGCGCAGCACCAGGTCGGTGCCGGCACCGGAGAACGCCTGCTGCCGGTCCAGCTCGCCGGCGGCCCCGTCGGCAAGGCCGGGCACGGCCAGCACGGCGACCGACAGCACGCCGCCCTCGGCGATGTGCTTGCCCAGCTCGTCCAGGTAGCCGCGGGTCGCCTCGGCGCCGCCGGTCAGCGGCTCGGCGAG
Source organism: Micromonosporaceae bacterium (assembly GCA_039649115.1). Taxonomy (GTDB): domain Bacteria; phylum Actinomycetota; class Actinomycetes; order Mycobacteriales; family Micromonosporaceae; genus DATEJJ01. The sequence goes on from JBBWZQ010000031.1 coordinate 63,114, forward strand.
GACGACCACGTCGGCCGGGTCCGCCTCGCCGAGCGAGTCGATCACCCGTACCCGCTGGGCCACCCAGGGCCCCTGCGCGGTCACGTGGGTGCGCAGCCGGGTACCGGCGTCCCGCGCCGGTACCAGGACCAGCTGGTCGCCCGGCAGCAGCGCGTCGAGCGCGGCGGCCAGCACCGGTGAGTCGGCGCCGGCTCCGAGCAGCAGGCCGGTCTTGGGCCCGGCGTGCCGGGCCAGTTCGGTGGTCAGCGCCCGGGCGGCCCGCTCACCCGGGTTTGCGGATCCGGCCCAGCGGCGCGGCGACGCGGACGACTCGGTCATCGTGCTCAGGCTCCTTGACTGGCCGCCGGGGGTGCGGCACAGACTGGCCGGCGAGGTGGTTCCCCGCCGGCCAGCATATGCCGTGCTTCCCGGTCAGTCCGGCTCCTGCCCGTCCCGGCCGCCGGGCCGGTTGGCCCGCAGCGCACCGACGAGCCCGAGGGCGCCGAGCGAGATCAGCGCGGCGGCCACGATCCAACCGAGCGTGGGCAGGCCGATCGAGACTGAGCGGCTGATCAGCCACCAGAAGGCGACGAACAGGAAGCCCAGCCCGAACACCAGCGATACGGCGTCGGTGCGGTGACCCTTCATCGCGTCACCTCCAGAGTGCCCACGTTGACCTTCAGGTCCAGCTCCAGGTGGCCGCCGCCCGGCCCGTCCGTGCCGAAGTCGGTGACCGCGTGCGGTGGCGTACTCACCCCGCTCCAGCGGCTGTCGAACAACCGCCCGTCCCCGGTGTCCACCTCGGCGCGCACCGTGACGTCCACCTTGGCGGGCAGGATGACCCGCAGGTCGCCGAAGTTGACGTGGACGTTGACGGTCTTGCTCTGGTGGGTGAAGTCGACCTGGCTCAGGTTGAGCGTCACGCTGCCGACGCCGTGCCCGTAGCTGTCGGAGATGTCGGCCACGCCGGTGGGCGTCCAGGTGATGTCACCGCCACCGCGCTCCATCGGGCCGAAATGGGGTACCGCCGAGCTGATCGCGAGCGCCACGCTGAGCAGGATGCCAGGCGCGATCAGCCACCTGGCCCGGCCGACCCAGGCGCCCAGGAGCAGCCCGACCCCGACGGCCGCCAGCGCGGCGGCGAAGTAGGCGGCCGCCGGTACCGCGCCGGAGGACAGCCCGACGACCGCGAGCGTACCGACCGCGAGCAGCACCATGGACAGGGTCACCAGGCCCAGCCGGGAACGCGGCTTGGGCGGCCTCGGCGGCCTCGGCTGGACCGGAGCGAGGGGCGGCGGCGCGAACGCCGGTGCCGGACCCGGGTTCAGCCCTGGGTACGGGTACGGGCTGGTGCTGGCGTACGGGCCGTGCGGTGCGAACGGCGGCCGGTACCCACCCTGCGGCGGTACCGGGCCGCCCGGCGTCTGGGCGTACCCGACCGGGCCCGGGGACGGCGGCCGGTACTGCGGCGCGTTCGGCGGTACCGGCCCGGGCGGCTGGTAGCCCGGCGGTACCGGACCGGGTCCCGGCATCGGCGCCACCGGCGGCGGGTACCCACCCGGCCGGTGCCAGCCCTGGCGCCGGCTGAACAGGACGATCGCGAGGACGATCAGGCCGAACGGGATCACCGCCTTCGGGATGCTGTGCGAGAACACCGATCCCAGCCCGATCGCGGTGCCGATCGCGACCACGATCACGATGAACGGGTTGGTACCCGACCGGCCACGCCCGAACAGCGCCTCGACCGGGGAAGCGCTGTCACCCTCGTCGGGGATGAACAGCCAGCCCAGCACGTACACGATGAGGCCTATGCCCCCGGCCAGCGTGAACACGGACAGCAGCACCCGCCACAGCACCGGATCGGTGTTTGTCGCCCGGCCGATCGCGGCGCACACGCCCGCGAAGACCCGGCCCTGCGCCGGGCGCACCAGCCCGTAGCGGGTGGCCCAGCCGGCGGTGCCCGGCGGTGGCGGTGGGAAGCCCCCCGGCGGCGGGAAGCCGGGACCCCCGCCCGGCGGCCCTCCTGGCGGCGGCCCTCCTGGTGGCGGTCCTCCGGGTGGCGGTCCTCCTGGTGGCGGCCCTCCTGGTGGCGGCCCTCCTGGTGGTGGCCCTCCTGGTGGTGGCCCTCCTGCGGGCGGCCCGGGCGGTGGCGGGAACGCGCCGCCGGCCAGCCGCGGGTCGTCCTCGAAGGCCGGGCCGGGGGAGGCGGGCGGCTCACCGCCGGCACCGGGCGCCGGCCCGATCCACGGCTCCTGCTCGGCATCCGCCGCCGCAACCGGCTCGACCAAGGTCACCGGCTCCGCCGCCGCCGGCTCGGGTGTGGTCACCCGCTCCGCCGCCGCAACAGGCTCGACCAAGGTCATCGGCTCCGCCGCCGCAACCGGCTCGACCAAGGTCATCGGCTCCGCCGCCGCAACCGGCTCGGGCCTGGTCGCCGGCTCCGGCTCCGGCTCCGGCTCCGCGGCGAGCGTGGGCTCCGCCACGGCGAGAGGCCCGGTCACCGGCTCGGCAGCGTCCGGCTCGGCCGTGGGCTCGGCCGTGCGCTCGGCTGCGGCTGCGGGCTCGGTCACCGGCTCGGCAGAGCGCCCCGACTCGGGCAGCCGCGGCGGTTCCCGAAGCTGCTCTGGTTCGGGTACGCGGCCGGCTCCGGGCTCGTCCTCGGCGCGCTGGTTCGTCATGCCTCGATCCTCACTCCCGGACCGCCCGAGGTGCCTCCGGCGCGTACCCTGAACCAACCCTGAGATAACCAGGCGGAATGTCCGGGTGGTCCCCGTGGCCGGGCAGGGTGGGCGCGTGTGACGATCGGAGCACGAGCACCGCTTGGGGGTTTACCGTGAACGCCGTCCGCCGCCTGTACCGCGATCCGCGGCACCGGGTCGTCGCCGGCGTGGCCTCCGGCATCGCCGCGCACCTCGGACTGCCGACCATGGCGGTACGGATCGCCTTCGTGGCGCTGCTGCCCCTGGACGGGCTGGGAGCGGTGCTCTATGCCGCCTTCTGGGCCGTGCTCCCCGTCGCCCCCGTACCCGGTGGCCGGACCGGTCGCGACAAACGGCAGGTACTGCCCTACCTCGCGCTCGGCGTCGGCATCATCGTCCTGCAGGCCAACGCGGGCTGGGGCGGCGTGGACGCCACGCTGGGCTGGCTGGTCGCGGTGATCGCCGTCGGCGCCGGTACCATCTGGCACCTCGCCGACCCGGGAGCCCGCCGCCGGTGGAGCGAGTCGATGCCGCAGGCGCCCTGGCTCGGCGTGATGCTGGAGGGTACCGACCGGCGCGGGTACCTGCTGCGCCTCATCGGCGGCGGCGTCTGCGTGATCGGCGGCATCATCGGCATCATCGTGGTCTTCGCGCCGGTCTCCGGCGCGGGCTTCGCCGCCATCTTCAACGGCCTGCTCTTCGGGTTGATCGCGGTCGGCGGCATGGCGCTGGTCGTCGCCCCGCTGCTCTGGCGCACCTTCGGCCAGCTGCGCGCGGAGCGCGAGGGGCGCATCCGCGAGCAGGAGCGCGCCGAGGTCGCCGCGATGGTGCACGACCAGGTACTGCACACGCTGGCCCTGATCCAGCGCAACGCCGGCGACTCGAAGACCGTCATCCGGCTGGCCCGCGGCCAGGAGCGCTCGCTGCGCAACTGGCTCTACCGACCGGCCGCGGAGGCGTGCGAGCGCCTGTCCGCGGCGCTGGAGGAGGCTGCGGCGGAGGTCGAGGACACGTACGCCATCGCGGTGGAGTCGGTGACGGTCGGCGACCTCGACGTGGACGACCGGGTCGGCGCTTTGGTCGCCGCGTCCCGGGAGGCCCTGGTCAACGCGGCCAAACATGCGAAGGTAGAGGTCGTCTCCCTGTACGCGGAGGTGGAGCCCGCCTCGGTCAGCGTCTTCGTCCGGGACCGGGGCATCGGCTTCGACATGTCCACTGTGGAAGACGACCGGCACGGCGTGCGCGGGTCGATCATCGGACGCATGGAGCGGCACGGCGGCCGGGCCGAGATCCGCAGCCAGCCGGGCGAGGGCACAGAGGTGCGGCTGAACATGCCGACCACCGATTCCGTCAAGGGCCGGCCAGCCAACCAGGGCAAGGCCACCAAAACAGAAGGTAAGGCGTCATGAATGAGATGGACGAGGTGGTCGGGGGTGGGCGCCCGATGCGCGTGTTCCTGGTCGACGACCACGCGATGTTCCGCGCGGGGGTACGGGCCGAGCTCGGTGTACACGTGGACGTGGTGGGCGAGGCGAGCACGGTCAGCCAGGCGGTGTCCGCCATCGGGGCCACCCTGCCCGACGTCGTCCTGCTCGACGTGCACATGCCCGACGGCGGCGGGCGGGCGGTACTGGAGTCCGTGCGCCGCACCCATCCGCAGGTCAAGTTCCTGGCCCTGTCCGTATCGGACGCCGCCGAGGACGTGATCGGACTGATCCGGGCAGGAGCGCGCGGGTACGTCACCAAGACCATCTCGCCGGAGGACCTGACCGACGCGATCCGCCGGGTGGCCGACGGGGACGCGGTGTTCAGCCCGCGGCTGGCCGGCTTCGTGCTGGACGCGTTCGCGGCCCGGCCGGACGCGCCGGTGGCCGATCCGGAACTGGACCAGCTGACCAACCGGGAGCGCGAGGTGCTGCGGCTGCTGGCGCGGGGGTACGCCTACAAGGAGATCGCCAAGGAGCTGTACATCTCGATCAAGACAGTGGAGACGCACGTCTCGAATGTCCTGCGCAAGCTGCAGATGTCCAACCGGTACGAGCTGTCCCGCTGGGCCGCCGACCGCCGCCTCGTCTAGGTAGGTGGCGGGCGGGCGGTTCAGGCGGTGTGCAGGACGGTGAAGGCCTCGGCCATGCTGCCCTCGGGCAGGCCGGCCCGCTGCGCGGTGGCGGCCAGCAGCGGCCGCATCCGGGCCTCGATGTCGACGTGGCTGGTCTGCGTGCTGTGCGCGAGGATGGCGGCCAGCTTCTGGGGGTACGTCGGGGTGATGTCCACGGCGTGGTCCGGGTCGGGGCCGCCCTGGTACCAGACCTCGCGTACCACCCAGGGTGCCAGCCCCTCCTGCCGCAGCAGTTCCGGGAAGGCGAACGGGTTGCGCGCGTCGGGATAGATCGCGCATGTCGTGGCCTCGCCGACGGCGAGGTGGTCGGGGTGGCTCGGGCCGGCGATGCGCTCCCACCGCCGCAGCGGGGAACTGGTGAGGATGCGGTCGGGCCGTACCCGTCTGATCATCCGGGTGATGTCGCGGCGCAGCGGGATCGACGGGGTGAGCGTGCCGTCCGCGTACCCGTCCAGAAACTCCACCTCGGTGACGCCGAGCGCGGCCGCCGCGGCCCGCTGCTCGGCCTCGCGCAGCAACGGCATCTCGGCGCGGGGGGTTTCGTCGAAGCCACCCGCGTCGCCGCGGGTGACCAGCAGGTACGTGACCTCCATGCCGGACTTGACCCAGGCTGCGACGGTGCCGGCGGCCCCGAAGTCGACGTCGTCGGGGTGTGCCGCGACGACCAGCACCCGCCGCACGTCGGCCAGCGGTTGCGCGGAGGGTGGGAAGCTCACTGTTACAGCGGACCCCGTCCGGCACGGAGGATCAGCAGCCCCAACTGGGTGCCGTCGGCGCCGAGCGCGGTGCGGAAGCGGTC
>JBBWZQ010000048.1:0-22045 GCA_039649115.1 Micromonosporaceae bacterium
CGGGGTGCCGGAAATGCTTGACCCCGGTGTGGTGCAGCCGCACGTCGTGGCCGGCCCACCGGGTGCGGAATTCGTCGCTGCGGGTGGCGAGTTCGCCGACAAGATCGGACAGGGACCGGTCGTGGGGGGCCCGGCCGGCCTCGGTGCGCAGCAGGTTCACGGTGGTGCTGGCCGCGGCGTCCCAGTCGGGGTAGAACTCGGTGGCGCGGGGGTCGAGGAACGCGAACCGGGCGAGGTTCGGCGGCCGCACCGGGGTGTCGAACACCGGCGCGTAGACCGCCCGGCCCAGCCGGTTCGCGGCCAGGATGTCCAGCCGGCCGTTGCGGACGAACGCCGGCGCGTCGGTCATCGCGTCGAGCAGCTGCCGCACACCCGGCCGCACCTCCCGCGGGGTGGCACGGCGGCGGGTGCGTGGCGTGGTGTTCGCCGCGCGGGCCAGGTCGAACAGGTGCGCGGTTTCGGCTTCGTCGAGTCGCAGTGCGCGGGCGATCGCGTCGAGCACGCTGTCGGAGACCCCGGTGAGGTTGCCGCGTTCCACCCGGACGTAGTAGTCGGGGCTGACCCCGGCCAGCAGGGCGACTTCCGCCCGGCGCAGTCCGGGGACGCGCCGGGCGCCGCCGTAGGCGGGCAGGCCGGCCTGCTGCGGGGTGATCCTGGCTCTGCGGGAGGCCAGGAACTGGCGAACGTCGGTCCTGCTGTCCACCCATCGAGGCTACGTCCGGGTACGCGGGCCAGAGGGGTCCTGTCATTACTTGTCTCAGCCGCACCTCTGACGTCCGTGTCGCCTCGGGTTTGATGGCTCGGATGTCGATGCCGGCGGCGCCGGCCGGGCACTGGCAGGAAGGCTTACGACAGGCCCTCCCGGCACTCGTGCCCGCATGTTGTTCCGGGGCTCAGATCCAACCGGCGGTCGAGGCGATGCGGATCGCGTCGACGCGGTTGCGCGCGTTGAGCTTCATGACGATCTTCGTCAGGTAGTTGCGGACGGTACCGACGGACACGTGCATGGCCGCCGCGATCTCCGGCGGTTCGGCGCCACCGGCGGCCAGCCGCAACACCTGGATCTCCCGGCCGGAAAGCGGATTCTCCCCGATGTCCCACGCGGTCAGGGCCAGTTGCGGGTCGACGATCCGCCGGCCTGACGCGACCTCGCGCACCGCCTGGACGAGGCGCTCGTAGGGGGAGTCCTTCAGCAGGAAGCCGGCCACAGACACGGACAGCGCCCGGCGCAAGGTGCCAGGGCGGCCCATGCCGGTGAGGATCAAGGTGCGGCAGCTGGGTAGTCTCGCGTGCAGCTCCTGGGCCGCGGACAGGCCGTCCAGCACCGGCAGGTCGACATCGATGATGGCGAGCGGACACGGTCAAGCTGACGGCGGGGCACACCGTTGCCCCAGCCGCCGCTACAGGCGACTCGGCGCGTGGTGGCGATTGGTGGGGCACGACCAGCGGCCAACGGTCCAGCCTGCCCCGAAGGGGTTGTTGAGACTCGCATCCTGGCGTACCCGGTCGTAGGTGACACCGGTTCCGCACACCGGGCATGCCGCACGCGGCAGCTGAGCAAACTGATCGTCGCTGTAGACGCCGCGGAGGCCGTCGACGAGCCCGGACTCTGCATTGGCTCGAACGGGGTCCACTACGCACTCCAATCGTTGGTTGCGGGTCAACGCCCGGCAATGGTTCAACCCGGCACCGCTTGACACCCTCAACCTACCCGAGCCTCGTCGCGCTCCCGCCTCTGCACCCTACCCCGGCGTTTCTGGGCGCCGGGCGTCAGGTGAGTTCGATGTAGTCCAGCTCGACAGATCCGGTGCCACCGGCGAAGAACGGCGCGCCCTTGGCGAGGCGGATCACATTGTACCCGGCCTTCAGGTTCACCGTGGTGCTGACGGTGTTGCCGAACTGGCCCCAGCCGGAGGTGGCCGGGTAGCTGACGGTGCTCCAGGCCCCGCCGTTGTAGGCCAGCCCCTGGGTCGCCGTGGCGCCGCCGCCGTTGGCGTACCCGATCCTCATGGTGTAGGTCCGGGCGGCGGGCACGTTGACGATGTAGTCGACGTAGCTGTCGTTGCGTGGGTCGCAGCAGTTGTCGATGCTCCCCACATAGCCTCCGTTGGACGCGCTGGAACTGCTCAGCCGCCGGGCCCGATAGACGGACGCGTTCTCGGCCTCGTACCGCTGCTGGTAGGCCGGCACCCCGCCGGCCGGCTGGATGACCAGGTGGTAGGCGCGGTCCGCGGTCATGTTGGGTACCTGCACCAGCAGTTCGCCGCCGGAAACGCGGTAGGTGGCGGTGGAGATGGTGGTCGGTGCGCTGACGGCGGTGAAGCGGTCGGGAGTCCGCGTCGACTCCAGCGTCGCCTGCACGCTGCCGCCCAGCGCGCCGATCCCGGTCACCCGCACGGTGTTGGTGCCGGAGTCGTCGCCGAGGGCGATGGTGACTATCTTGCGGGTGCTGTCGTAGGCGGCGAAGCCGTCGAGGCCGGTCTGCGCCGGTGGTGTGGTGGCGATCATGTTGCCGGCCATGTCGCCGTACCACTTGTACAGCCACCAGGTGCCGGTGGGTTGGGTGTTGTTGACGGTCAGGCCGTTGACGGTGCCGTACTCGAACCAGAAGGCACGGTCGGCGGAGGAGACGCCGGCGCGTTCGAGCTTGGCGATGTAGTTGGCGACCCGGCCGGGTACGTCGACCTCGTCGGTCCAGGCGTACTCGTTGATGGCGATGGGGCGCGGGCTGATGCCCAGGGACGATTCCATCGACCGGTACGCGGCCACGTGCGCGGCGATGCTGGCCGAGCTGTGGCCCAGTTCGTGCCAGATCACCACGTCGGGCAGCGCGTTGTTGGCTTTGGCGTTGGACAGGAACGACTGCATGAACGACGGGTTCCAGCCCGACGTGCCCGGTCCGACGATCGGGGTGATGGTGTCGTGGGCGCGGATTTCCCGGTAGGTGCGTACCCAGCCGTCGTTGAAACTGCCGGCGTGGGTGGTGTCCCAGGTCCAGTCGGGCTCGTTCCAGATCTCCCAGCCGGCGATGTCGCTCACCGAGGTGGCGTTCAGCCGCGCCTGCACCATGGTGTCCACCTTGGACAACCAGTCGGACCAGCTGACCCACCTGTACGGGAAGTCCGGGTAGATGTCCGGCATCCGGATGAACTGTGCCGCGCCGACCCGGTCGGCCTGCGCGGCGACCAGCAACGCGTCACCGCCGGGTGGCTGCCCGTTGGGCCTCTGCCCCACCCCCGGTGCCGGCTGGGTCAGCGTGTTCATCTTGATGGGCAGCAGTGCGGAGTCGGCCGGCCGGTTGTTCTCCGCCAACGCGTACAACCCACCAGACGCCACATGAGTCACCGCACGCGACGGAGAACCGACCGCGACGCTCAGCACCTTCCCGACCGGCGCCGACGGCGGTGCCGCGGGCGGGCTGCCCCCGGTCGACGGGCTGGCCGACACGCTTCCGGTACAGGTGACGCCGTCGAGCCTGACCTGGCAGCCCGCCGCCGCCTGCGCGTTGCCCACCACAAGTACCGGCAGCAGCGTGGCGGCCACACCCGCCGCGGACGTGATCACCCAACGTCGCCTCATTGTCGCCGTCCTTCCGCAGGGCGGGCACCGGCCGCGCCGGTCCGTGTGGGCGTCCGGCCCCGGCCGCCACCGAAAAGCTTTTCGGCACTTAACCATCTATCCTCATCAACGTCAAGGGGCGCACCGCCACAGCCGGTGTCAACGGTTTTCCGGCTGGTCGGTGGTGCGGAACGCCTGTTGCGCCCGGCTGGGGAAGTTTCATGCCAGCGTCAACGTTTTCCGGCTCGGTTGCCCGTCCGCACCTCCGGGTGCCGGCCTTGCCGGCGGGCGCCCGGAAGGGCGGGCGAGCGTTCAGTGGCTGGCGACGGCCGGGACCTGGAGGGGTGCCAGCGCAACGCTGTCGAGGTTGGGAGCGGTACTCGATCGCAGCGGCGAGCCGACGCCGTTGCTGCCCGAGTAGATGACGCCCACGGTGGTGCCGTCGTAGTTGTACTGCTGGTTGGCGATGAACGTGATGGTGTTCGTGCCCTTCTTGAGGGTGACCGGTATGGCGAGCGTCCAGAACTGGTTCCAGCTGAACGTGTTCGCGAAGTTGACGTGTCGCGTCGGCCCGCCGTTGACGCTGATGTCCACCGGCGCGGTCATGAGATCCGGGTTGTAGTGGGTCGCGTTGAGTTCGGTGTCATTGGCGAACCGGACGGTCATCGCGTACCGGCCGGGCAGCGGCGCGTGCACGGTGAGGGCGAGCGCGTTGGCCGGTCCGTCGCCGATGCCGGTGACCACGCCGCCGTCGGCCTGGCTGTAGCTGTTGTCGACCTTCGCCGTGCCGGTCAGCGTGCCGGCCTCGGCCTGGTACCTGGTGACGACGGGCTGCGGGGCCGTGACCGGGGTGGCGGTCAGCTTGTCGAGCACCAGGCGGCCGAGCTGTCCGGTGACGGTGACCTTGTTGACGCCGTACCGCAGGTACACGCGCGCCGATTCGGTGAGCCAGCCGGAGCGGTCGATGCCGGTGGGGAACAGCGTCACGTCCTGGTCGTTCACGCTCGTGCGCGCCGTGCCGAGGAGCCTGGCGCGCAGCGACAGATCGGTGTAGCCGTCGGTGGCGGAGTAGACCCAGAAGGTCGTGCTCTGCCCGCGCCCCAGGTCGACGGCGCCGGCCCCGGACTGGCCCTGCCGGCGGTAGTCGGTACCCGCGCCGTGCAGATCGGCCTGCTCGGCCTCGTACCCGGTCGAGTTCTGGACCGCCGGGTCCGTCAACTGGAGGTCGATCTTGTCGATGATGGCGTCGCCGTTGGTGGCCGCGCCGTCAGCGCCCACAGTGGACAGGCTGATGTCGTGCGAGCCCGCGGTGAGGTGCACGGTGGTGTCCGCGTGGTTCCAGATCGCCCACCCGTACTCCGCCGGTAGGTACACCTGTTGCGGCGCCCCGCCATCGACCCGGACGAAGATGTTGGTGGGTCCGGTGACGTTGTAGTTGTGCGCGAAGCTGCTCTCGAAGATGGACAGGTTGTAGTCCGCGGTGCTCGGCACGTCCGGGTGGAACGTGATGACCGTGGACGATCCGGTGCGCAGCCCACCCACATCCTGGTTGTTGGAGGTGGCCAGGCCGAAGAGGTTGCCACCGGTACCCTCGGTGTTGATGTTCCACCCCGACCCGGTGAGGGCCGCGTCCTCCGCCTCGTAGCTGTGCGTCCAGGTCGCGTCGGCCCGGGTGGCCGAACCGGTGCCACCCGGCGACAGGATGATCTGGTACGCGCTGGTCGCGGGCGGCAACTGCGGCGCCGAGACGACAGTCGCGTCGTGCCCGTTGCCCGACGAGTCGGCAGCGGTGGCACCGCCCGCCTCGTCGAAGCGGTACGAGGCGACGTCGCCGGCGCCCTGCTGCCCGCCGGCGAGGGCTGCCACGTCGTCACCGCTCAGCGCGCGGCTGTAGATCTGGAAGTCGTCGACCGTGCCGTCCAGGTACGGGTCGCTGTACTGGGACTTGCCGATCCAGTTCTGGGTGGTGGCGCCGAGACTGGACGGGTGCAGGGTCATGTCGGGGTTGGTTCCGACCGCCTGCCCGTTGACGTACAGCGTCCCGGTGCTGCCGGACAGGGTGACGGCAACGTGCGACCAGGTGTTGAGCGGGAGCGTGCCGGTACCGTTGATCCGCTGCTCGCCGCCGCCGCCGCTGGTGGTGATGGCGAACCGCAGCTGGCTGCCTGAGTTCAGGGTCAGGAACATGTTGGCCGCGGGGCCGTTGCCGAAGTCGAACAACCGTGACCAGGTGGAGTTCTGCGCCGGGTTCACCCAGGCGGACACGGTGAAGTCGGTGAGGTTGCTGACGATGCCGCCGGGCAGGGTGACGTATTCACCGTTTCCGCACAGGGCCAGGGCGTTGCCGAGCTTGCCGGTGACCCGGTTGCCGGTGGCGGCGCAGCCGGTGACGGCCGGTGGGGTGCCGTTGTCGATGGGCAGGGTGACCGTGCCGTCGGCGCCGACCGGGAGGTCCTTGTCGAGCACCCGGGCCGGCTGCGCCGCGGCGCCGACCATGCCACTCCACCGGTCCTGCTCGACGGTGGCGTGGACGGTGCTGCCGAACACCGCCGGGCTGATGTTCTTCACGGTCACCGCGCTCTGGCCGGGTGGGCCGCCGCCCAGGACGACCCGCGCCTGCCGTTTGGTTGAGTCCATTGTGGCCAGTGCCTGCAGGGTGTTGTCCGCGTTGCCCTGGGAGGGGGTGACCTGGACGGTCTGGCCGGTCATCGCGGAGTACCAACGGTAGAGCCACCACTGGGCGTTGGGCACGTTCTGCTGTGCCGCCGAATCGCCGAGCGAGCCGTTGATGTTCCAGTACGGGAGGTCGCCGTCCACTTTGGTGTCTTCCAGCGCGGACAGCCAGGAGACCATCGCTCCCGGGTTGGTGAGCTGGTAGCGGGCCGCGTACTCGTTGAGGTTGACCGGCAGCGGTGCGATCCCGAGCTGCCTCTCCAGTGCCCGGTACGCGGGGACGTTCGTCCGGACGTGCGAGGGTACCGACAGCTCGTGCCAGGTCATCACGTCGGGCAGGCAACCGTTGGCCTTGCAGAAGGTGAGGAAGGTGGCGAACGTGGCCGGGTAGTACCCGGTCAGGTTCGGCCCGGCGACGCGTGCCTGCGGCCACCGGCCCTTGAGGTACCGGTAGGTCTGCAACCATTCGGCGTCGTACGCGTCGAGGGTGGCCTGGTTGCCGACCATGCCACCGAACCAGTTGGCGTCCGGCTCGTTGTACGGAACCAGCACGATGTGGTCCCGGTACGGGGAGGTGAGCACCTGGTCCACCTCGGTCTTGAGGTACCCCTGGTACTCGGCGTAGCTGGTGCGCTCGTACGGGAAGTTGCGGTACACGTCCGTCATGTAGACGAACACGTCGCGCCCGCCGCTGGCCAGGAACGGTCCGGCCACCTCCAGGGCGTCCGACCCGGGGTGCTGCTGGCCGTCCTGTGCCTTGGTGTCGGTGGTCTGCAGGCCCATGCCACGGATCAGGTTGTCGCTCGGTACGCCCTGGTCGTACAGGCCGTACAAGGCACCGGAGGCGCCACCGCGGAACGCGCCGGTGGCGGCGGCGAGGTCGACGGTGACTGTGGTCGCCGGGCTTTCCGGGGCGGCGGCCGCGCCGCGGCCGGCTCCACCGGTCAGCAGCGCGGCGGCCAGCGTGGCGATGACGAATACGGATCGGATTCTGGGGGTGTGCATTGGTTCCTCCAGCGGATCAGTCCTTGACCGCGCCCGCGGTCACACCCGCCGCGACATACCGCTGCGCGATGACCAGAAGCGCGGTGGCGGGGACGGAGGCGACGACGGCGGTGGCCATGATGGCGTTCCATTGCTGGTTGTTGTTGCCGATGTAGTGGTAGATGCCCAGGGTGATGGGCTGGCGGATGCCGCCCTGGTCGAGGGTGCTGGCGAAGATGAAGTCCGACCAGGCCCACAGGAAGGTGAACAGGGCGACGGTGACGGTGGCGTTGCGGCTGACCGGCAGCACCACGGACCAGAAGGTCCGCAGCCGTCCGGCCCCGTCGGTGGTGGCGGCCTGGAGGAGTTCCTCCGGGATGCCGGACATGAACGCGGTGTAGATGAGCACGCCGAACGGGACGGCGATGGTGGAGTCGGCCACGATCAGCCCGCCGACCGTGTTGACCACACCGAGGTTGAGGTAGATGGCGTAGAAGCCCATCGCCATGATGATGCCGGGAACCATCTGGGCGATCAGCAGCACGAAGCCGAGCACGCCGCCGCCACGGGGTCGCAGTTTGGCCAGCGAGTACCCGGCGGGGGCGGTCAACACCAGGGTGAGGGCGACCGCGCCGACGCCGACCACCAGGCTCGTGCCCAGGTACGGCAGCTGCTGCCGGAGGACGGCGCGGTAGCCCTCGAGGGTGCCGTGGGCGGGGAACCAGTACGGCGGGGTGCGGCGCATGTCCCGGTCCCGGGTGAACGACACGTTGACCATCCAGTACACGGGGAAGAGCATCAGGCCGGTCAGCGCCAGCCCGATCGCCGTCTTCCACCACGGTCTGCGGCGGGTCATGGCTGGTTCTGCCTTCGTTGGACGCGGATGTACACCAGGCCGAACAGCAGGGCCATCAGGATGAGCAGGTTGCCGACCGCGGCACCCGGTCCGAAAGCGGGCAGCAGGTTGCCGAACCCGAGCCGGTAGGACCAGGTGGCGAAGGTGGTGGACGAGTCGGTGGGCCCGCCCCTGGTCATGATCCAGATGATGTCGAAGACCTTCAGCGTGTAGATCAGGCCGAGCAGGATGGTGATGGCGGAGACCGGCCGCAGCAGCGGGAAGGTGACCCGCCGGAACTTCTGCCACCCGCCGGCACCGTCCAGCGCCGCCGCCTCGTCCAGCTGGGACGGGATGGCCTGCAGTCCACTGTAGAGAATCACCAGGTTGAACGGGATGCCGATCCAGATGTTGGCGATGATGACGGAGATCAGCGACCAGCGCGGCGAGGTGAGCCAGTTGACCGGTGCCACCCCGAGGCCGTGCAGCACCGAGTTGACCACGCCGGAGTCGCTGTTGAGCATCCAGGACCAGGTGGACGCGGACACGATCAGCGGCAGCAGCCAGGGGACGAGGAACAGCGCGCGCAGCGTGGTCGACAGCGGGAAGTGCCGGTGGAAGAACACGGCCAGGGCCATGCCCAGGGTGAACTGCACGGCGATCGAGCCAAGGGTGAACACCAGTGTGTGCGTCAGGGCAGTGCCGAACGTGGGGTCCTGGACGACCCGGCGGTAGTTGGCCGGCCCGGTGAACGGGGCTCCACCTTGGACAAACGAGCGCACGGTGTAGTTGCGCAGGCTCAGGTCCAGGTTGCGGTACAACGGGTAGGCGTAGAACGCGAACAGGTAGGCCACCACCGGGGCGCAGAATGCCCAGGCGGCGGCCTGGCGCCGCAGCCGGCCGGTCCGGCCCCGCACCCCCGGTGCCCGGGGCGGGGCCGCACCCCGCGCCCCACCCCGGTCGACCACCAACTCCGGCGTCGCTTTCACGCGGGCCTACTTCGTCGCCGCCGCGGCCGTCTGCTGCGCCGCGGACAGCGCCGCCTGCGCCGTCTTGGACCCGCTCAGCGCCGCCTGCATGGCCGTCCACATCGGCTCGGAGATCTTCGGGTACTTGGTGCCCAGGTTGTCACTGGTGCGTCCCTTGGCCGCGGCGACCGCGTCCACCCACACCTTCAGGTCCGGGTTGGCAGCCACCTGCTTGTCCTGCACCGCCTTGATCGGTGCGATGTAGGACAGCGTGCTGTCGGTGTCGTAGAGGTTGTCGGGACTGGCCAGGCAGGTCACGATCTTCTGGGTGGCGGGGTACCGGTCGGCCTGCTTCTGTACCGGTACGGTGACGAACTCGCCACCGGTCGGCGCCGGAGCGGTGCCGCCGTTGCTGCCCGGGATCGGGATGATGCCGTACTCGAAGCCGGCCTTCTTCGCGTTGCCCAGTTGCCAGGTGCCGTTCTCGCTGAATGCGTACTGCCCGGTGGCGAACTCCTGCCAGCTGGTCGTCTGGGTGTTGTTGATGACGGAGTTGGGCGCGTACCCCTTCTGCAGCCAGCCCGTCCACAGCGACAGCGCGGAGACGGCCGGTGCCGAGTCGAGCTGGGTCAGTTGCGCCCCGGCGCCCCAGAACCACGGCAGGAACTGGAAGCTGCCCTCCTCGGTGCCGATCCCCGAGAAGGTGATGCCCTTCTTGCCCGCGGCCTTCACCTTCGCCAGCGCCGCGGTCAGCGAGTTCCAGTTCTGCACCGTCGTGACGTCCACGCCGGCCGCCTTGAGTACCGCCTTGTTGTAGTACAGGGCGAGGGTGTTCGCGCCGATCGGGATGCCGTACGTCTTGCCACCGGTCTGCCCGGCCGCCAGCAGGTTCGGCTGCACCGCCGCCGTGTCGATCTTGTTCTCGTCGGTGCTGGTCAGCACGCCGCCGTCCGCCAGCGTGGACACCACGGGATTGTCCACAATCAACACGTCCGGGGAGTTGCCCTGCTGCGCCGCCAGCAGCACCTTGCTCGTCAGGTTGGTGGTGTCGAACCCGGTCCGCTGCACCGCCACGCCGGCATCGGTGCCGCACTTCTTCAACAGCCGCACCCAGGCGGAGGCGTCGTCGAACTGCGGGTACGGATCCCAGATGGTGTAGGTACCGCCGCCCGAGGCGCCTGCCGAGCCGCCACCGGACGACGACGATGTGCAGGCGGCGCCGCCGGCGACCGCGACTGTCGCGACGCCGGCGAGCAACACCCGCCAGGGCGCCCGTCGTGTTGTCATCGGTGTTCCTTTCGATTGGTTGATTCATGGACGGTGGGGATCCACACGCGCATGGGTCCGGCGGTGCGGTTTCCCCACAGGAAGTACGGCACGGCCGTGAGCCGCAGGGGTGTCGGCTCGGCCGCGTCGCGGGTGTGGTCCCGGTAGAGCTGCGAGTCGCCGGTGCCGGGCACCAACCCGCGCGCCCGCAGGGTCACGGGGATGAGGGACTCGGGGCCGTTCATCACGGTGTCGACGGGTGCGGTGGTGTCCACCTCGACGTCTTCCAGCACCACGCCCTCGGGCAGGTCGGCCTGCTCGATGCTGTACACCACCGGGCCGCGTAGCAGCGCGACGCAGCCGCGTACCGCGTCGACCCGGTGGTGGGCGGCGACCATCCGTACCGGCATCGGCAAGGCCAGGGTGAGCCGGGTCGTTCCCTGCCAGTTGCGGGTCAGCCGCAGGTAGCCGCCGGCCGGCCGATCCCGGCCGTCGCGCCCGTCGATCCACACGGCGGCGTCGGTGCACCAACCGGGCACCCGCAGCGCCAGTGTCCACGGGTGGGCGGAACGGGACTCGACCGTCAGGTCGATCCGCCCGTCCCACGGGTACTCCGTCTCGATGCGCACCGTGGAGTGTCCTGTATGGACGGTACCGGTGGCGTACAGGTGGATCTGCAACCCGCTCTCGTCGCTGGTGGCCACGTAGCACTGGAGCGAGGCCATCAACCGGGCGAGGTTCGGCGGGCAGCAGGCGCAGGTGTACCAGGGCAGCCGCCGCGACGGCGCGTCCTCGCCGCTGCCGTGGTGGCCGGTGCGCAGGTGCAGCGGGTTGGAGTAGAAGAAGTGCCGGCCGTCCAGCGCCGTCGACACCCCGATCGCGTTGTACAGCACCCGCTCCATCTCGTCGGCATAGCGCTGTGCACCCGTGGCGAGCAGCATCCGCCAGTTCCACTGGAAGCTGCCGATCGCCGCGCAGGTCTCCGCGTACGCCCGATCCGGCGGCAGCTCGTACGGGTCGCCGATCGACTCGTCACGGTGCCGCGACCCGTGCGCACCCGTCAGGTACGTCTTGGTCCGGAACGCCGACTCCCAGAGCCGCTCCGCCGCCTCCAGCAGGCCGGTGTCCCCGGTTTCCGTGGCCACGTCGACCACGCCGGCCAGCAGGTACACTTGCCGCACCGCGTGTCCGGTGAACTCGGCGGCCTCCCGCACCGGCACGTGGTCCAGGAAGTACGCCGCCCCGAACCGGCCCTGACCGAGCAGCCCGCGGCCGCGCAGGTCGACGAAGCGCCGGGCCAGATCCAGGTACGCCCGCCGCCCGGTGACCCGGAACAGTTCCACCAGCGCGGTCTCGATCGCCGGGTGTCCGCACACCGCGTCCGTCCCGCCGGGGCCGAACCGCTCGACGAGCAGGTCGGCGAACCGGGTGGCGACGGTGATCAGCGCAGGGGCGACGCCGACCCGGAACGCGGCGACCGCGGCCTGGATCAGGTGGCCGGCACAGTACAGCTCGTGTCCCTCGGACAGATCCTGCCAGCGCCGCCGCGGGTGGTCGTGCTGGAAGTAGGAGTTGAGGTAGCCGTCCGAGTCCTGCACGCCGGCCAGCAACCGGCCGGTGTCCTCCAGGAAGGCCGCCAGCCGCGGATCCTCCGGCTGCCGGACCGACTGCCACGCGGCCGCCTCCAGCGTCTTGTACACATCCGAGTCGCTGAACCACATCCCCACGTGTGGCCGGCCCTCGCCCGCGGAGCGCCGCAGGTTTCCCAGCGCGCCGGCCCGATCCAACTCCTCGACACAGTGCGGCAGGGTGGCCCGGGCGTTGCGCTCCTGCCAGCCGCCCAGCAGGCCCGCCGGATCCAGCCGCACCGCGTCCAGCGGCAGCGGGCGCAGTGCCACCAACGCCTGCGGGCTCGGCACGGCCGGCCCCGGCAGGGTCGTCTCTGGTCCGACCCGACCGTTGGGCGCGGGCCCGGCCGGCGGGTCCACCGCGGGTTCCGTGGCGGCGACCGGTATGTCCGGTAGCCGGGAAGATGAGTGCAATCCGATCATTACTTTCATTCCGCGCGACACGTGTACCGGCGGCGCCGGGAGCGCGTGCCCACGGCTCGCCATGGCCCAGCCGTGGGCCCTGGATGGAATCGCTGTGACGAACCGACGTGCGTCTCCGGGCGCCGGTCGGGGCCCGGAGTCCTCGTTGCCGAAATCCTTTTCGGGAATGTAGCGACGCCGTTTCCGCGGTGTCAAGGACTCACGAGGATCATTTCGGCACCGCCTCCCCCGCGAGGTACAGTGCCCTCACCGGATCCGGCCGGCACGGGGTCGGGCCAGCCGGCTTTGACGTGGTCCGCCTTGGTTCGAAAGGGTTTCGGTGGGACGGCAGCGCAGCGGAACGGTCACCCTGGCCCACGTGGCCAGGCGCGCCGGTGTCTCGGTGGCCACGGCGTCCAAGGCGCTCAACGAACGGGACGAGGTGGCCCCGGAGACCCGGCGCCGGGTGTTGCGCGCCGCCGAGGAACTCGCCTTCCAACCCAACGGACTGGCCCGGGGTCTGATCTCCGGGCGCAGCCGCACCATCGGGCTGCTCACCGACGAACTGGGCGGCCGGTTCGCCATACCGGTGCTGCTCGGCGTGGAGAACGCGCTGGGCAGCCAGCAGATGTCGGTGCTGCTGTGCGACGCGCGCGGCGACGTCATCCGCCGCCAGCACTACATCAAGGCGTTGCTCGCCCGGCAGGTGGACGGCCTGATCGTGCTCGGCGAGACCAATGACATGCGGCCCTCGCTCACCCGGGACATCCCGGTACCCGTCGTGTACGTGTACGGCGAGTCCGACGACCCCGCCGATCTGTCCATCGTCGCGGACGACCGGGGTGGCGCCCGGCTGGCGGCCGAGCACCTGATCATGGTTGGCCGCCGGGCGATCGGGCACATCACCGGCGAGTATGCGTACCGGGCGGCGCGCGAGCGTGCGGCCGGCCTCGCGGAGATCCTCGACGGGCACGGGCTGGCGCCGGTCGGCGAGCCGCTGTACGGGGAGTGGACGCAGCGGTGGGGGCGGCAGGCCGCGCGCATCCTGCTGTCCGGCCGTCCGGAGACCGACGCCATCTTCTGCGGCAGCGACCAGATCGCCACCGGGGTCGCCGATGCCCTGCACGAGATGGGCCGGCGCATCCCCGACGACGTGGCCCTGGTCGGGTACGACAACTGGGAGGTCTTCGCGGCCGAGTGCCGGCCACCACTGACCACTGTGGACCTCAACCTGCAGGACATCGGCGCGGCAGCGGTGTCCCGCCTGTTCGCCGCGCTGGACGGCGAGCCGACCTCGGGCGTGATCCGCCACCCTGGGCGGCTGGTCATCCGGGAATCCAGCGGACCTCGCGGCTAGAGGTCAGCGGCCTCGGGCGGCCGGGTCCCCTCGCCCCGGCGTGATCCCGCTGGGACGCTGGGCCAGGAGCGAACTGCGACCAGATCGGCGGCCAGGGGACCTGTCCGGCGGGTCCCCTGGCGCTCGTTCGTCGCGTACACCGGAAGGCTTATGGCACCTCGGCTCCGGCAACGCCCGCGCCGCTGCCGCGGTCGTCGAGGACGAGGGCGGCTCGGCCCTTGACGGTGTAACGGATGTGCGTGACCTCCGGGGTGTCTGTGACTCTGGTTGGCGTGAGCTCGATCGCCTCGCTGTCGGCGAGTTCGAGGTCGGCGTCGAGCAGGCGCATCCCGGCGCCGAGCACGACCGGGGCGACATGCAGTTCCAGTTCGTCGAGCAGGCCCGCCTTCAACACCTGGCGCACCAGGCTGCCGCCGCCGGCGACCGCCACGTTCTTGCCCTTCGCTGCCGCGCGTGCCTGCTCCACCGCGCTGGCGATGCCGTCGGTGACGTAGGTGAAGCTGGTTCCACCCTGGCGCACGAGCGTCTCGCGGGGGCGGTTCGTCACGACGAACACCGGCGCGCGAAAGGGCGGGTCGTCGCCCCAGGGCAACTCACCGCCGTCTGCCATGCGCCGGCCCATGACGTACGCCCCGGCCGCCTCGAATGTCTCAGCGATGATGTCGGAGTCGACACTGCGCTCGCCGCCGGCGAAGCCCTGCCGCTCGCGCCAGGCCATCGCGTCGATCACCCAGCGGGTGATCCGGAAGAAGCCCGCCGCCTCTGCCGATTCCATCCAGTTGCCGGCGCCGCTGTGGAGCGGCCCGGCGTAGCAACCGTCGAGTGACACAGACATCTGCGCCGTCACCTTTGTCATGTCTTCGCTTCCTCCGTCTGGGCGGCACCCCGGGAGGGCCCGCTCAGTGGGTGATCGGAGCCGCGGACCGGATTTCTACATCGGCGCGCCCGCGCATCGTGCGGCCCGCGGGACGGTGCGTCTGCGCGGCAGGTCCGCCACCGGCTCCTCAAGCCTCGACGGTCGCCCCGCCGCCCCGCATCATCGGCCACACCTCCAACCCGCCGCCGTAGTGCAGCCCCGGATACGATCGCGCGATGTCCAGCGCCCGCCGCTCATCGTCGACGTCGACCACGAAGTAGGAGCCGACGAACTCCTTCGCTTCGAGGTACGGGCCGTCGGTCACGACCACGTCACGGTGCACCATCCGCAGCGATCGGGGTCGGGGAATCAGCCCCTCGGCGCCGACGAGTTCTCCCGACCCGCGCAACGCGTCGTTGAACGCGTCCACCTCCTGGATGAGATTGGCCAGGTCGGCGGGTGCCAGACTGCTCCAGATGTCCTCGTTGCCGTAGATCAACATCAGGTACTTCACCGTGCCGCCCTTCTCCTCGACGCCCCGCCGGCCTCGATTCTGCCAGGCCACCTGATGCCGCTCGGTAGTCAATCCTCGACCCGGCGTCCTGACCACCGCGGGCATTTCACCTCCGCGGACCGGATTGGGGTGCGCCGCCGGGGGTAGGCAGGCGTGGGCCGCCATCCGCGGAGGTACCGATGAAGGTTGTCACCACGGTGGGTCGCGTGCTCGCCGTCGCGGCGATGCTGGCCGCGGGCCTGCCAGCCGTCGCGGCGGCGCACCCTTACCCGCCGCCGTACAAGAATGCCGGCCTGCCGGTCAGCCGGCGGGTCGCCGACCTGCTCCAGCGCATGACGCTGGCGGAGAAGATCGGGCAGATGACGCAGGCGGAACGCACTGCGATCAGTGCCAACCCCGCCCAGATCACCACGCTGCACCTCGGCTCCGTGCTCTCCGGCGGCGGCTCCGCGCCGACCCCCAACACCCCTCGGGCGTGGGCCGACATGGTGGACCGCTTCCAGTCCAGGGCGCTGGCCACCCGCCTGGGCATCCCGTTGCTGTACGGCATCGACTCCGTGCACGGCGACAACAACCTCCGGGGCGCCACGATCTTCCCGCACAACATCGGCCTGGGTGCCACCCGCAACCCCGACCTGGTGCGGCAGGTCGAGCACATCACCGCGACGGAGACCCGGGCAACCGGACCGCAGTGGGTGTTCGCGCCGTGCATCTGCGTGGTACGCGACGACCGTTGGGGCCGCACGTACGAGAGCTTCGGCGAGGATCCCGCCCTGGTGATCCAGATGGAGACGGCGATCGACGGGTTCCAGGGCCCGGCCGCCCGGGAGCTCGCGCGGCCGGACCGCGTCCTCGCCACGGCCAAGCACTACGCGGGCGACGGCGACACGAGGTACGGCACCTCCACGACCGACAACTACAAGCTCGACCAGGGCACCGCGGTCACGAGTCGACCGGCCTTCGACGCCGTTGCCGTGGCGCCGTACGTCACCGCAGTGCAGAAGTACCGGGTGGGCAGCATCATGCCGTCCTACTCCAGTGTCGACTGGGCGCAGGACGGCGCGGCCAACCCCGTCAAGATGAGCGCCAACCAGGACCTGCTCACCCACGTGCTGAAGCAGAAGATCGGCTTCACCGGCTTCCTGGTCAGCGACTGGGAGGCCATCCACCAACTGCCCGGCGATTTCGCCACCCAGGTCCGCACGTCGGTCAATGCGGGCATGGACATGGCCATGGAGCCCTCGGCGTACGCCAGCTTCGACACGACGCTGCTCGCACAGGTGCGCGCCGGCCGGGTACCCGTCTCGCGCATCGACGACGCGGTACGCCGGATCCTCACCGCGAAGTTCGAGTTGGGCCTGTTCGAGCACCCGTACACCAACCGGAGCAACATCGCCGGCATCGGCTCCCCCGCGCACCGACAGGTCGCCCGGCAGGCAGTCGCGCAATCCCAGGTCCTCCTGAAGAACGCCGGCAATGTGCTGCCGCTGAAGGGCAACGAGAAGATCTACGTGGCTGGCAGCAACGCCGACAACATCGGCAACCAGGCGGGCGGCTGGACGCTGACCTGGCAGGGCTCCCCCGGTCCCACCATCCCCGGCACCACGATCCTGCAAGGCATTCGGCAGCGGGCGCCCTCCGCCCGGGTGACCTACTCGGCCGATGCCTCGGCGCCCACCACCGGTCACGACGTCGGGATCGTGGTGGTCGGCGAAACACCGTACGCCGAGGGAGTCGGCGATGTCGGCAACGGGCACACGCTGAACCTCTCCGGTGCGGACCGGGCGGCGGTGGACCGGGTGTGCTCCTCGATCAAGGCATGCGTCGTCCTGCTGGTCTCCGGCCGGCCGCAGATCGTCACCGATCAACTGAACGAAATCGATGCACTGGTCGCCTCCTGGCTGCCGGGCAGCGAGGGCGGAGGCGTCGCCGATGTCCTGTTCGGGCGGGCACCGTTCACCGGCCGGCTGCCGGTCACCTGGCCCCGGTCGGAGGAGCAGGAACCGATCAACGTCGGCGATCGAGCCGCGGCGGGCCTGTTCCCGTACGGGTACGGCTTGCGCACCACCGCCCGCCGGCGATGAGGATGCGCAACGGCCTTGACCCCTGCGGGGCAATGAGGTCCGGAACCCGTGCCCTATACGGCTCGTCAGTCAAGGTACTCTTCGGACTCATTGGTGATCACTCACCCTTTCCATCCATTGAAAGGTCAGCGCTTGACCGTGCTGTTTCGCAGCGCAAGCGCACCGGGCTGTTCTTCGTGTGCGAGGTCGAGGGGAGGCGACGCGTCACCGTGGCTCAGGACTGGACCGACCGCGGCGTGCCCACCTCGACCGATCGCCTCGCGGTGGACGGCTTGACAGCGGCGCGGTCACTGGTCGATGCGATCGACCCCAGCGGGGCGCTGCTGGTGGAGGCGGCCGCCGCCGGGGATGGCAGGGGTGACCGGCGGGAGCGGGGGCAGATGTTGGGGTGGGATCGTCGCCAGGCGGTGATGGCGGTGGCGAACATGGTCGAGTCGCTGCTGCGCGGCAGCGGGCCGGCCGGCGGTGAACCCGACGGCGAAGATCAAGATCTTCGGGCCGCGCAGCGTCGCCGTCCAAGCCGGCGAGGTCAGCGTCAAACAGGCCGCCGCCCAACTCGGCATCCCCGCCGACGCCGTCTACAACTGGCTGCGCCTCGGGCAGGTACCCGCCCGCCGCGGTCCCAGCGGACGCTGGTGCATCCCCTGGGACCCGGCCACCCGGGAGGTCTACCGGCAGAAGGTCGCCGGTTCCTTCCGGCTCAATCCTTTCCCGCCGGCACAGAGGACCCCGACGAGATTGACTCTCCAGGCCAGAGCCAGCCGCGCGAACCGACCGCCGGCATCGACGCGAGCATGATCGGAGGTGGCACATCGTGACCGAGTGATCAACGAGCGCCTGACATCGCCACGCGCGTGTTGCTCGCATCATCGACCTGTTCTGGTCACCGGCGCGCGTCGTGATCAAGCAGCTCTCACGGACTGCGGCAGCTGTGTCACGTGCTTCAGGTGGTGGCGTACTGCGGGCGCCCGGTGGGCCGGTAGACCTGGAGCGTTATGCCCTTCGGGAAGGCTCGCGAGTCGACCAGGTCCAGCGCGATGTCTGGGCCGGCATCGGGGAACAGCCGCATGCCTTGGCCGACGACCACCGGGACGATGAGCAGGTTCATCTCGTCGACGAGGTCGTTCTCAAGCAACCACCGGGTCAGGATGGCGCTGCCGTGCACCTGCAGCTCACCCGCCGGCTTGGCTTTCAGCTCGCGGATGGCCGCCGCGAGGTCACCGGAGAGGACCGTCGTGTTCGCCCATTGCGGTTCGGTGAGCGTGCTCGATGCGACGTATTTGGGCTTGGTGTTCAGGGCGTCGGCGATGGGGCCGCTGCCGGGACCCATCGCGCCCCAGTAGGGGGCGAACATGTTGTAGGTCCGCCGGCCGAACAGGAACGCGTCGGCGCGCTGGTAGGTCTGATCGACGAACGTCATGGCCTCGTCGTCGAAAGGCGGCCGGGCCCATCCGCCGCGCTCCATTCCAGGGTCGAGGATCGGATGCCGCCCGCCGTTTGCCTGCATCACTCCGTCGACGGTGACCTGCGTGGTGGTCGTCAGTTTCATGATCGTGGTTCCCTTCTCGTTGGTGGCTCGTCCTTCGTAAACGTCGTTATTGGGGTAAACCGGACCGCCCGCTGCGAATTCGCCGGTCATCGCGTCCGCTGCGCGAGGTAGCAGCGGAAGACGAGGCCCATGCGTACGGTCCCGTCGGCCCGTGATCGCGGCGCGAAGAAGGTCCGCAGCGCCGCTTCGACGACCGCGCGGCCGGAGTGTCGGACCGCCGCGGCGACCGGGCCGGCTGGCAGCTGAGCGGCGACCGCGTCGTCTTCGCTTTCGAAGGCGACGTCGAACGCGATGTCGGTCGTTGCCACGGATGCGAACCCAGCGTCGAGCAGGGCGCCGCGCGCCGCGTCCGTGTCGGCGAGGTCGAGGGTGCTGCGGTCGGGCACCTCGTCGGGCTGAGCCAGCGGATTGATCAGCGCTGCGCTCTCGGCCTGTTCGGGACCGGCGCCTACGGTCACGACGGCTGTGCCGGCGGGGGCGGTCACGCGCGCGATCTCGGCGAGCGCGTGGCGGGGGTCGGCGGCATAGAGCACAGAGTTGAACGCGGTGACGACGCCGAAGCCGCCGTCGCTGAACGGTATGTGCTCAAGGTCCTCGACGACGTAGCGGGCCACCGGCCGCCGGCGGCGTGCGTACTCGACGAGTCCCGGGGCCGCGTCCAGCCCGATGACGTCCGCGCCGTGCTGGGCGGCTAGCTCCGCGAACAGACCCGAGCCGCAGCCAACGTCGAGGAGCCGGATGCCGGGGCGAAGGTCAAGGCGATGGAGCACACGCTCGTACAGCGGCCGGATGCGGCCCTCCGCGGTCTCCGCCCAGCCCTGCGGATCGCTGCTCCAGAGCCTGCCCTGGACGGTCGCGTTCACCGTGCGCTCCCGCAGGCCGGACCCAGGCGTCGATCTTGCGGCGGTCGAGTGAGGCGGCGTCGGCGGTCGAGTGCCCGCAGCCCCGCCGAGCAGAAGGTCATGAAGCTGAACATGACCGAACCGTACGGCCGGACTCGCCGCGCGCTCTTGAACAAACCGGGCGTCTTCTCGCGGCAGACCAACCGGGGCGCGACATACTGGGTCACGTGACCGGCGACCCGTTCTCCGCCCCCGCGGGCGGGCAGAGCTACGTCGAGCGCCCGCCCGCCTCGGCGTTGCGCGCGCTCCTCTCATCGGTCTGGGTTCAGCAGGTCGGTCGCGACGCCGCGCCGTACGTCCACCGGCGTATCGCCAACGGCGCTATCGAACTCGTCTGCCGGGTCGGCTCGGCGCCGCAGGTGATCGGCCCGCTCACCGAGCCGCTGGTTGAGGTCCTCAAGCCGGGCACCACGATTGTCGGCGTGCGCTTCGTTCCGGGCGCCTTCCCGGTGGTCGCGGGACAGCCCGCGTCGGAGGTGGTCGGACTCACGCTGAACGCCGAGGAGCTGTGGGCCCGCTCGGCCGCCGCACTTGGCGAGGCGGTCGGCACGGCGGCCTCGCCCAAGGAAGCGCTCGCCGCAGTGCAGCTCTACGCGCATGAGCGCGCCAGCGCCGGCCAGCGCCCGGACCCGCTGGTGGCTGAGGTGGTTCGCGGTCTCATGCCGTGGCGCACGGTCGACGTGGCGTCGCTGAGGGCGTCTCTGCACATCTCCGAGACGCAGCTGCGGCGCCGCTGCCGAACGGCGATCGGGCTCGCACCGAAGACGCTGCACCGGATGCTGCGCTTTCAGGGCTTCCTCGCACTCGTCCAGCAGGCGATCGCCCAGGGCCGCGCGGCGACGGACGACGGGCTCGGATTGCTCGCCCTCCGCGCCGGCTACGCGGACCAGCCCCACCTCACCCGCGAATGCGTCCGGCTCACCGGCGTCTCGCCGCGGATGTTCATCGCCGAAACACAACGGGCCTGCACCTGCGGGCACGATCATTCGGCGTCATTCGCGCCCATGCTGCGCGCCGAGACCGAAACACGCCCCACCCGGGCATGACACAACTCGGCGGGAAGAGCCCGCCGCGCCGTGGCGCGGCAAACTCGACCTTCGTGGCGCGCATACTCGTTGCGGCCGCGCCCCACCACACTGACAACAGCAGACCGGGCCGGTAGCCTCCGATACCGGCAACAACCGCCCGAACCACGCCACAACATGGTCAGAACGCTCAGGAACCCTGGGAACGACAACCCGAACAACAACCGCAGAGAAGGCAGTATGAAGCGTCCGTCGGGTGCGACATAGACACTCCATAGTGGATGTACGGTGGCCCGGGTCGGGCGGGCCAGCCGGGCAGGCCGGCACGAATACCCTCGAATGAGTGAGCCATCGTACTTTCGGTCAGGTGGGCCCCCGGGGTATGGTCGGGGACGACCGCGGTTGCAGACGATCAGGGTTCGACCCGTCGTGACCAGCACCGTGGGGACCGGCCCGGACGGGCCGAGGCGGCACTCAAGAAACGGGTGCCGGATAACGACAGAAGTGTCGTTGCCGCCTACCAGGCGGGTTCGGCGCGGCAAGGTGTGGGAGGAACACCGTGACCGCGACAATGAATTCGAAGAAACGCGTACCCCGTCCGCGTGGCACCACCGTGACCGCCACCGGCGCAAGACCCACCCCGACCACCACGCGGCCGTCCACCACCGGCGGCACCCCGCTGCGCTCCACCGTCGACAACGGCGCGGTCGCGCTGCTCAAGCGGCTGGCCGTACTCCCACCGACCGACCCGGCCCGCACCGGCCTGCGGGAACACGCGATCGAGGCGTGGCTGCCACTGGCCCGCCACCTCGCCCAGCGTTTCCACGGCCGCGGCGAACCCATCGACGACCTGGTACAGATCGCCACCATCGGCCTGATCAAAGCCATCGACCGGTTCGACCCCGAATACGGCAACGACTTCGCCGCCTACGCCGTACCCACCATCGTCGGCGAGATCAAACGACACTTCCGCGACCGCACCTGGGACATCCGCGTACCCCGGCGCCTGCAGGAACTCAAACTCGACATCAACGAAGCCACCTCCACCCTCGCCCAACGACTGGGCCGCTCACCCACCGTGGCCGACATCGCCGAATACCTGCACCGCACCGAAGACGAAATACTCGAAGGCCTCGACAGCGCCCGCGCCTACAGCGCCGTATCCCTGCAAACACTCGTCGGCACCAGCGAAGACAGCACCGAACTCGGCGACCTGCTCGGCGTCGACGACAACGAAATGGAACTCGCCGAATTCCGCGCCGCCCTCGGCCCCGCCCTGGAAACCCTCAGCCCCCGCGAACAACGCATCGTCCTCCTACGATTCTTCGGCAACCTCACCCAAACCCAGATCGCCGAACGCGTCGGCATCTCCCAGATGCACGTCTCCCGACTACTCGCACGCTCACTCACCGCACTACGCGGCCAACTGACCATGGACGCCTGA
>JBBWZQ010000097.1:0-26061 GCA_039649115.1 Micromonosporaceae bacterium
TCCGGCGGCAACGGCCGGCCCGGCAGCGGATGCGGCGGGCGGTGCGGCGACGGCAGGAAGATCGGACAGTACGCCGCGAACACGTACCGGATGCCCAGTTTCTCGGCCACCGACTGCGCGCTGGCCGCGACCGGGAACAGTCCGGTCGCCACCAGGGCATCGCAGCCCTCGGCCGCCGCGGGGAGCTTGTCGAACTGTTCGGCGATCAACTCGGCCGCGCGCCGGGGCACGTCGGCCACCGACGGCGGCGCCGCCCCGTGCATCAATTGGCGTACCGGCGGGCCGAGCGGCACCAGCGGCACGCCGACCTCGGCCAGCCGCTGCGCGCAGTCCGGCGGCGCGCACACCCGCACCTGCGCGCCCAGCGCCCGCAACCGCACCGCCAGTCCCACCAGTGGTTCGACGTCCCCGCGCCCCCCGTACGTCGACAACAGCACACGCATGTCGCGTCCCCCATTTTCCGCCGGTTCTGGCCCCGACCAGCGATTCTGCGCCACGACCCGGGTCTTGCCGCAAGCCCCCCGGTCCGCTATACGTTAAGAGTGGAGGGGAGCGAGTCTTTCCCTTTCATTGTCCGCTGTGGACAGACAACCTCCTCGCAAGGCGGCGGCGCGCCGCGTACGGCGCCACCGTCAGCCCAGGAGGATCTCCCATGGCCCACGGATGCCACCGCGGAACGAGAAAGTTCTCCACCTCCAGCAAGGCCGGCCCGAACGTCGTCAAGAGCGCACGCGCGACCTCCCCGTCCTTGAGCCGGGTCACCTCCTCGACCAGGCCGCCGGAGAGCACGCGTGTGTTGTTCCACCCGGGGTCGGTGAGCGTGCCCGAGACGACGTACTTCGGCATCCCGTCGTACTTGTCGGCGAGTTCGCCCTGGCGGCGTGTGGATGAAACGTGCGCGACGAGATGCGCTCTACACCGAGCGCACGGTTGGAGGCGGGCACCTGCACGACGCCGTCGAGCGAGATGAGTGATGGTCTAATCGGGCATGACCGAACTAGCACCTACTGAGACCACGAATCTCGACCGCTACGGAGACGCGGCGCTGGAGTGGAGCCGCGCCCGCGACGCGCTCGCCGCCGTGCCGGGCCCCGACGTCACACACTTCCTTGGCACGTGCCGGCCAGACGGCACGCCGCACGCCGCGGGCGTCGGCGCGCAGTGGTTGGACGGCCACCTCTACTTCACCAGCAGCCCGGCCGCCCGCAAGGCTCGCGACCTGGCTGTCAACCCGCTCTGTACGATTTCCGTCCGGCTGCCGGGCATCGACCTTGTCCTCGACGGCACCGCGGCCAGGCTGACCGATCCGGAGACGCTGGAGCAGGTCGCCGCGGGCTATCGCGAGGGCGGCTGGCCGGCCCAGGTCGACGGCGACGCGTTCACGGCGCCGTTCAGCGCGCCGAGCGCCGGGCCGCCGCCGTGGCACGTGTACCGGTTCACGTTCCACACCATGGTCGGCGTTGCGTCCACGGAGCCGTACGGCGCGACCCGCTGGCGCTTCCAGCGCTAGGTCTCCTGCACCAGATCCTCGGACTCGTCGAACGAGCCGAGCATCCGGTAACAGTGCACCCGCAACTCGCCCCGGTGACGCTCGACTACAGCTCCCGTGATCCTGGAAGAATTCATCCCCGGGCGTCGTTCCAAGATCTGTGATCGACGTACCTTTGTCCGTTCTCGAGGTGGCCCCGGTCGCCACCGGCGGCACCGCGGGCGAGGCGCTGCGCGCGACGACCGAGCTGGCCCGCCGGACGGAACAGCTCGGCTACGCCCGCTTCTGGGTCGCCGAACACCACAACATGCCCGCCATCGCCAGCTCCGCGCCTGCCGTCCTGCTCGCCCACCTCGCCGCCAACACATCCACCATCCGGGTCGGGTCCGGCGGCGTCATGCTGCCCAACCACGCGCCGCTGGTCGTGGCCGAGCAGTTCGGCACCCTCCACGCGCTGCATCCCGGCCGTATCGACCTGGGCATCGGCCGGGCGCCCGGCACCGACCAGGCCACCGCACTGGCCCTGCGCCGCACGATGGAGGGGTTGTCGGCCGAGGCGTTCCCGCAGGAGCTCGCCGAGCTGATCAACTACTTCACGGGGGAGCAGCGCAGGAACATCACCGCGACCCCGGGCATCGGCGAAGCACCCGCCGTGTGGCTGCTCGGTTCCAGCGGCTTCAGCGCGCAACTCGCCGGGCTGCTCGGGCTGCCGTTCGCGTTCGCGCACCACTTCAGCGCCGCCAACACCCTGCCGGCGCTGGCCCTGTACCGGCAGCACTTCCGGCCTTCGCAGTGGCTGGACCGGCCGTACGCGATGGTGGCGGTCGCGGCCGTCTGTGCCGATACGGACGAGCGGGCGCAGTGGCTGGCGGGTCCCAGCGCGCTGGCGTTCCTGCGGTTGCGGCAGGGCCGGCCGCAGACGCTCGCCACGCCGGAGGAGGCGGCCGCCTACCCGTACACGGAGCTGGAACGCGAGTTCGTCGCCGGACGCTGGGCCGGGCAGGCGATCGGCTCGCCGGAGACCGTACACCGGCAACTGGAGACCCTGCTGCACCTCACCCGGGCGGACGAGCTGATGCTCACCACGATGGTGTACGACATCAAGGACCGGATCCACTCCTTCGAGCTCATCAAGGAGTAACGCCGGATGCTCCGTCCATGGTGGACGGAGCATCCGGTGGTGCTGTCTTTCAGAACTTCGCGCTTTCAGAACTTCGCGAGTGCCGGTACGAACCTGGCCGCGTCGATGGTGCCCCAGCCACTGGCGAGGTCGTACCCGGGACCGGCCGGGTAGCCGATCACGCCGTCGGCGCTGTTGTCGCCGGTGGTGACGTCCACCAGACCGCTGCGCAGCGGCGGGTGCTTCAGCTGGCTCTGCAGGCCCAGCAGGTACAGCGCGCCGTTGATGTTCCCGAGCCGGTGCCCGGCCACCTGGTCGGCCAGCGCCACGATGCCCGCGAAGATGGGGCTCGCCTCGCTGGTCCCGCCGAAGATGTGCCACCCGGAGGCGGCGCCCACGAACGAGTAGTAGACCCAGCAGCCGCCGTCGACCGCCGCGCTCATCGAAATGTCCGGGGTGCCCCGGTGCGAACCCACGACCGAGCGCACGCCGAACTGGAACAGCGGTCGGCCGAAGACTCCGGACACGCCACCGCCGCCGGCGCCGTACCCGTCGTTCCACACCGTGTCCGGCGCGGTGCGGTTGCCCGCGTCGTCGAGGGCCAGCTGGGTGCCGCCGATCGAGGTGACCAGCGGGTCCGAGGACGGCCACGAGTTGACCCGGTACGGGTACACGTCCGAGCCGTCCGCGTTCCAGTCGGTCGCGCCCTCGTCACCGGAGGCCGCGAGCACGGTCACCCCGTGCCGCTGCGCGTCCTTGAAGGCGTACCGCAGGTTGAGCAGGCTGGAGAAGTCGCCACTGTCGAAGCCCGGGAACGTGTTCTCGGTCGCCCCGAAGCTCTGCGTGATGACGTCGCCGACACCGCGGTCGATGAGCGCCTTCTCGGCGTCCATCATCTCCGGAAAGCCGGTGACACCCTCGGTCTCCGCGACCGGCGTCTCGACGAGCACGATGCGCGCGCCGGGTGCGACCGCGTGGGCGTACTCGACGTCGAGCGTCGTCTCCTGCGCCCATCCGACGTGGTCGGGGTTGGTCGCGTCGAAGGGTGGGATGGTACCGGCCGGCACGACCTGCACGGTGGTGTCCGGCAGCCCGTACTGTGCGTCGAAGACCTCCAGGTCGTGCTGGATGGTCGGGGAGCCGAACGAGTCGACGATGACGATCGTCCGGCCCTTGCCGGTGACACCGCGCGCGTACAGCGGGTTGAGGTTGTACGCGGTGCGGTACTGCAGCGGCGAGTAGCAGTGGATGCCGATCTGGGCCAGGCACTCCGACGTCGGCAACGGGGAGACCCGCGACACCGCCTGGACGTGGCCCACGACCGCCGGGCGTACCTTGACCGTCGCGGGACGAGCCGCGGACGCGGGGCCGGCGAGCGCCGCGAAGCCCGCCACGGTCGTGGTGGCGATCAGGCCGGCCGCGATTCTGGTGACGTGTTTGGGTTGGTTCACGGAACTCCTCGCGCTCAGGTCTGCCGATGGTGATCATGCGTATCGCATCCCACACTGCCCGACACAGGCAATAGTCCACACCCTTTACTCCACCCTCGCGCCTGGGGCACAGGACTGGGCGTTGCCGCGACATGACCGTGCGTAGGAGGCGTAACCATTGGCGACTCTCGATTTCTGCAACACTTCTGCACACGTTTGCGTGCTACCAATGATGGGAGGTCTCAGATACGCTGAGTCGACTCTGAGTCCTGGGAGAAGCCATGCGGAACACGTGGAAGACCGGCCTTTTGGCATTGGCGTTGCTGATTGCTTCCCTGTTGCCCGTCACCGGTGCGCAGGCCGCGACCAACGGCCGGACCTGCACGTCCAGCCTGGCCGGGGCGGTCAGCGACGCGGCCGCCACCACTGCCGCCACCACTCCCGTCACAGTGTGGCTGGCCGGCGACTCGACGGTGATGAACCCGTCCGGCGGGGTCTGCCCCGTGGGCTGGGGCAGCCAGTTCGACCCGCTGTTCAACGACAGCGTGACCGTCGCCAACAGCGCGGTGGGTGGCCGGAGCATCCAGACGTGGCTCTATGACCCGAACGTGACCCAGACCAAGAACCCGGCCGGCGAATGCATCGTCAGCCCGCAGACGTATTCGACACGTTGGCAGGCGATGCTCAACGCCAACACCGGGATGAAGGCCGGCGACTACCTCTTCATCCAGTTCGGCATCAACGACAGCACCAGCGCATGCCCGCGGCACGTGGGGTCGGCCCGCTATCAGCAACTGCTGGGCGTGATGGCCGCCGCCGCCAAGCAACGCGGGGCGCGCCCGATCTTCCTGACACCGGTCGCCGCGATCACCTGCCAGGGCAGCGTGGCGACGCCGAACCGGGGTTTCCTCAACGAGACGAGGGCGGCGGGCACCGCCAACCAGGTGCCCGTGATCGACCTGCACAAGCTTAGCTACACGCTGTACAACACCCTCAGGCTCTGCCCCAACAACGGGGACTACACCGCGGGCGCCGTGGGAGCCTTCTTCTGCAACGACCACACCCACTTCGAGACGGCCGGCGCCCAGCAGATCGCCCGGCTCGTCGCCCAGGCGCTGCGCGACCAGGGCATCGCCCTCTCCGCGTACCTCAGGTAGCGGTCGTCGTAATTGCGTTGAGCGCACGGGGCGTCTCGGCGACGCTGGTAGTTCCGCCACCACGTCCGGGAGACGTCCGATGCGCCTGCTCCGCGACCTGTGGGCCACGTCGCCGCGCCGTACCGCGCTCGTGGCCCTGCTGATCGTGTTCGGGGCCGCCGGACAGGCCGCGGCGGCCGCGCTGGCCGGACCGGTCCTCATGCACCGCGCGCACGGGGCGTTCGCCGCGCTGGCCGCGGCGCTCTTCGTCGCGTTCGCGGGCGATCTCGCGGTGGGCCTGATCGTGGCCGGGCTGACCGCCGACTGGGCGGCCGACGTGCGGCGCCGGCTGTGCCAGGTGGCCTTCGGGCAGGACCTGCCGACGCTGGAGACGACCCCGGTCGGCGAACTGCTCGACCGGATCGACGGCGACGTGTACCAGGTCGCGTCCGAGCTGCGGCACAGCGGTGTGCGGCTCACCCAGTCGATGGCCATCGGGGTGCTGTCGATCGTCACCGGGCTGGTCGTCTGGTGGCCGGCCGGACTCGGCATGCTGGCGCTCACCGTGCTGCTCGTGCTGGGGCTGCGCGGCCGCACGCGGCGGCTGGCCCCGGCCCGGGTGGCCGAGGAGGAGGCGTGGTCGGACCTGGCCGCGGTGATGGAGGAGTCCATCCACGGGCAGGACGACGTCCGCACCACCCTGGCCCGGCCGTACGTGCTGCGGTTGTACGCGCGGCGGGCGAGCCAGGTGCTGATCCGCGGCCGGCGGGTCTGGGCGATGGCGGCGCGGGTCAACACGCTCGCCTCGACCGCGACCCGGGCCGGGATCGCCGCGGTCGTGGTCGGCGGGGTCTGGGCCCTGGCCACCCACCGGATCGACAGCGCCCGGCTCACCGCCGTCTGGCTGCTCGCGCTCGCCTTCGGCGCGACCGTCGAGCAGGCCGGCCGGATGGTGCCCGAGCTGCAGTACGCGCTCGGCGCCTGGAGCCGGGTGCAGTTGCTGCGGGACGCGAAGCAGGAGCCGTCCGGCGGCACCGCTGCCCCGGACGGCGACCTGGCGGTCCGCGGCCTCACCTTCCAGTACGCGGCCGGCCGGCGCCCGGCGCTGCGGGACGTCGACCTGACCTTCGCGCGGGGCCGCTCGTACGCCCTGGTCGGCCGGACCGGCTCGGGGAAGTCCACGCTGGCCAAGGTGCTCACCCGAGCCGTGGACGTGCCGCGGGGCACGGTGTACCTCGGCGGGATCGACGTGCTCGACCTGGACGTCGAGGGGCTGCGCCGGTGGATCGCCATGGTGCCGCAGCGCACCGAGATCGTCGCCGGGACGCTCGCCGAGAACATCGCCCTGTTCGACCAGGACCTGCTCGAACCGGCGGCCCGGGCAGTACAGGAGCTGGGCCTGACCTCCTGGGTGGCCGACCTGCCGGACGGGATGCAGACCCGGCTCGGCGAGGGCGGATACGTGCTGTCGGCGGGACAGGAGCAGCTGGTCGCGTTCGCCCGGATCCTGGTGCGTGACCCGCAGGTCGTGATCCTGGACGAGGCCACCGCGCGGATGGACCCGGTCACCGAGGCGCGCGTGCAGCGGGCCACCGAGCGGCTGCTGCGCGACCGCATCGGCATCGTGATCGCGCACCGGCTGTCGTCGGTACGCCGCTGTGACGAGGTCGTGGTGCTGACCGACGGAGAGGTGATCGAGGCCGGGCCGCTGGACGAGTCGCAGCGGTTCGCCCGGCTGCTGGAGACCAGCCGCGGCGCGGGGCCGGCGAGGCGGCCCCGGACGGACGGCGCCGTCATGACGCTCCCGGCGCGCGTGGAGACGGTCGAGCTGACCGTACCGCCGAAGGCCGACCCGCCGCCGCTGCCGCAACCGGCCCACGCGCGTACCCTCCGGGAGATCTTCCGGCTGGCCGTGAACGACCCCCGGTTCGGGCTCGGCTCGGTGTTCCTGTTCCTGTTCCTGGTCCTGCTCGGCCTGGACGGGTCGGTGCTGCCGTGGCTGTGGTCGGACCTGGTGGACGGCTCGGGCGGGCTGTTCTGGCCGGCCGTCGGGATCGTGGCCGGGCTGCTGGTCACCGCGCCGGTGCCCTACTACACCGGGAAGTGGTTCCCGGAGTGGTGGGTCCGCCAGATGCTGCGGATCAGCCTGCGCCTGGTGCACGGGCAGACCGGGCCGCGCCGGGTCAGCGCGCACACCCCGGCCGAGGTCGTCGCCCAGGGCGGTGACACCGAGCGGGTGGTGATCCTGGCCGACAACCTGATCGACCAGTTCATCTGCGCCCTTGTCCTGGTCTCGATGACCGTGGTGTCGGGCACCCTGGTGCCCGCCCTGTTCTTCGCCGCGACGATGCTGGTCTCCGGCATGGCCGCCACCCTGTTCGGGCCCCGGCTGGCGCGATCGGCCCGCCGGACGGTCGCGGCCCGCGCCGCGTTCGCCACGGCGCTGGTGTCGTCGCTGTCCGCGGCCCGGACGGTGAAGCTGGCCGGGGCGACCCGGTCGGTGCTCGCGCACCTGGACCGGCTCGAACAGGTCCGCAGCGACCGGCTGCGCCGGGAGATCTCGGTGCAGGTGTGGGCCCGCTCGACGCCGTCCCTGGTCAGCGGCCTGCTGCCGATCGGCGCGTGGGCGCTGTACCTGGCCGGCGGCCTCACGTCGGGGGCCACCCTGGTGGCGGTGTCGACGCTCGGCTCGGCGCGGTGGTTCGCGTGGACCACGGCGTCGCTGATCTCGCAGCTGCCCTCGGCCCGGGTGTGGACGCGGCGCACGGTGGCGATGTCCGGCGCGGCCGGGTACTCGGCGTCCGTGCCGGGCGTGGACCTGTCCGCGGGTACCGCGCCCGCGCCCGTGACGGCGCCGCGGCACCCGCTGCGCCGGCTGGACCTGGTCGGGTTCAGCGCGGTGCACGAGGACGGCACCGTCGGCGCCCGCGCCATCGACCTGACTGTCGAACGTGGACAGTTGGTGCTCCTGGTCGGGCCGGTGGGCTCGGGCAAGTCGTCGCTGCTGCGCGCGCTGGCCGGGATCGTCCACCACCGGGGCTCGCTGTGCTGGAACGGGCAGCCGGTCACCGAGCCCGAGGTGTTCCTGCGACCCAACCAGGTCGGGTACGTCGCGCAGTTGCCGCGCGTGCTGTCCGGCACGGTCGCCGACAACATCCGGCTCGGGCACGAGGTGGACGCGGCCAGCGCCGTGTCCACCGCACAGCTGGAGCACGACCTGGCGGCCGCCGGTGGCGGGCTGGGGCTGCTGATCGGGCACAAGGGGACCCGGCTGTCCGGCGGCCAGTTGCAGCGGCTCGCCCTCGCCCGCGCGCTGGCGCCGCACACCGAGCTGCTGATCGCCGACGACGTGTCGTCCGCGCTCGACGTCACCACCGAGCTGGCGCTGTGGCAGGCGCTGCGCAAGCACGGGGTGACCGTGGTCGGTTCGACGTCGAAGCGCGCGGCGCTGTCGCAGGCGGACCTGGTGGTGGTGCTGCTCGCCGGCGAGGCCGTGGCCCAGGGCACCTGGCCCGAACTGGAGGACCGCTGGGGTCACCTCGCCGGCTGACCCCTCAGCGCCGACTGGGCGGCATGCAGGCCGCACATGCCGTGCACGCCGGGGCCTGGCGGCGTCGCCGCCGAGCAGAGGTAGTGGCCGGGAATGCCGAGATAATAGGGATCGGCCGCGAGCCGCGGCCGCAGGCCGACCTGCCGGGCGGTGTTGGCGCCCGTGGCGATGTCGCCACCCACGAAATTCTCGTTGTACGCGGCCAGTTGCGCCGTGCTCCGCGCCGCCCGGCCGACGATCCGTTCCCGGGTACCGGGAGCGAACCGTTCGATCTGGTCGAGGATCGCCTCGCTGGCGTCCCCCGGGTACCCGTGGGGCACGTGCGCGTATGTCCACACGGGATGGACGTCCCCCGACGACCGGCCCGGGTCCGCGAGGTACTGCTGCCCCACGAGGACGAAGGGACGCTCCGGCATCCCGCCGCGGGCGATCGCGCGCTCGGCGGCGGCGAGCTCCGCGAAGGTACCTCCGATGTGGACGGTACCCGCCCGCCGCGCGTCGTCCTGCGTCCACGGGATGCCACCCTCGACCGCGAGGTCGAGCTTGAACGCCCCCGGCCCGTACCGCCACCGGTGCAGCGCGCGCCGCACCCGCGCGGGCAGCCGGTCCCCCAGGATGCCGGCGGCCGCGTGCGGTGTGATGTCGAGCATGACGATGTCGGCGCGGGGCAGGTCGGCGGCGGACCGCACGGGCTGGCCGGTCTCGATGGTGCCGCCGCGTTCGAGCAGCAGCCGCGCCAGCGCGTCGGTGATGGTGCGCGATCCGCCCTGCGCCACCGGCCAGCCGTACCGGTGCCCCGCCGCCAAAAGCAGCAGACCCACCGCCGCGGTGAGAGGTGCCTCCAGCGGGCGGAACGCGTGTGCGGCCACGCCGCCGAAGAGCGCGCGCGCCTCCTCGGTGCGCCAGCGGCGCACGAGTGCGGAGGCGGGCAGCAGCGCGCGGGTGCCGAAGCGCGCCAGCGGCACCGGATGCCTCGGCACCTGCGGTAGCGGCCGCAGCACCTCTCGCGCGAGCAGGTCGAAGTCGCGCACCAGCGGACCGAAGAGCCTGGCCCAGGCGCCCCCGTCCGCACCCAGGCCGGCGGCGGTCTCGGCCAGCGACCGGCGCAGCACACCGCCCCGGCCACCGTCCAGCGGATGCGCGAGGTCCACCTCGGGCCACAGCCAGGTCACCCCGTACCGCTCCAGGGACAGCGCGCGCAGTGCCGGCGAGGCCACACCCAGCGGGTGGAACGCCGAACAGTGGTCGTGCAGCAGGCCCGGCAGGGTCAGCTCGCTGGTGCGGGTACCGCCGCCGATCGTGCCGGCCGCCTCCAGGACGGTCACCGTCACCCCGGCCTGGGCCAGCGTGACGGCGGCGACGAGGCCGTTCGGTCCGGCTCCCACGACGACTGCGTCCGCCACATTCCGTACCGTACGCCGCCCGGCACCAGCTCAGCAGCGGTTGGCAAGAGAATTCATCACATGTAGAATTCAGCTCATGTGGGCGATGATCGTGAAGGAGTTCCGCCAGCTCCGCCGGGACCGGCGCACGCTGGCGATGATGATCGTGCTGCCGGTCCTGCTGCTCGTCGTGTTCGGCTACGCGGCCAGCTTCGACGTCACCACCATCCCGACGAAGGTGGTCGGCCCCGACGCTGCGGCGGTGGCCGCCGCGCTGCGCGCGCCGTTCGAGGTGGTCAGCGTCGATCCGGGCCAGAACCGGTCGGACGCGGTGACCGCGCTGCGCGACGGGCGGGTACCGGTGGCCGTGGTGACCGACCAGGCCGGGATGACCGTACTGCTGGATGGTTCTGAGCTGTTCACCGCGAACGCCGCGCGCCGCGCGCTGGCCCAGACGGCCGCCCAGTCCGGGCAGTCCGGACAGACCGGGCAGGTCGAGGTGCTCTACAACCGGGACCTCAAGACATCGGCGGTGATGGTGCCGGGGCTGGCGGGCATGATCCTGCTGTTCGTCGGCACCGTGATCACCAGCCTCGGCGTGGTACGCGAGCGGCAGAGCGGCACCCTGGAGCAGCTGGCTGTCATGCCGCTGCGACCGCGCGACGTGTTCCTCGGCAAGATCGTGCCGTACTTCCTGGTCGCCTCGCTAGATCTGGCCATCGTGGTGGTCGCCGGCATGCTGCTGTTCGACGTGCCGTTCCGCGGCTCGGTGTTCACGCTCCTGCTGGGCTCGTTGCTGTTCCTGTTCGTCACGCTCGGCCTGGGGGTGCTGATATCCAGCGTCTCGCAGAACCAGGGCCAGGCCATCCAGCTGGCGATGATGACACTGCTGCCGCAGATCCTGCTGTCCGGTCTCATCTTCCCGCTGCGCTCGATGGCGGCCGGCGTGCGCTGGATCGGGTACCTGCTGCCGCTGACGTACTTCACGCAGATCTCCCGGGGCGTGATGCTGCGCGGCGCGTCCCTCCAGTCGCTGTGGCAACCGCTGCTCATCCTCGCCGTGCTCGGCGCGGTCGTCGTCACCCTCGCCACCCTGCGGTTCCGTTCGTTCCTGGCGCCTTCCCCGCAGCGCACCCGGCCCGGTGCACCGGCCGCGCCAGCGCCGGAGCCGGTGCGATGAGCGGGTCCGGCTGGGGGGTCACCGACCTGTCCGTCCACTTTGGAGATCGGGTGGCGCTGGACAAGGTGTCGCTACGCCTGCCTGCCGGCCAGGTGCGCGCCGTGGTGGGTGGCGACGGCGCCGGCAAGACCACGCTCCTGCGCGTCCTGGCCGGTGCGGTGGCGCCCGGCACCGGCGAGGTGCGCCGGCCGGACGCGGTCCACATCGGCTACCTGCCGGGCAGTTCGGGTACGTATCCCGACCTGTCCGTCACCGAAAACCTGGCCTTCACCGCGACCGCCTACCGGGTGCCACCCGCCGTGGCCCGCGAGCGGACCCGGGAGTACCTGGAGCGCACCGGCCTCGCGCCGGCCAGCGACCGGCTGGCCGGAAACCTGTCCGGCGGGATGCGCCAGAAGCTCGGCGTCATCCGAGCCATGCTGCACCGGCCGGACCTGCTCGTCCTCGACGAGCCCACCACCGGCGTGGATCCGGTCAGCCGTGCGGACCTGTGGTGGCTCATCGCCCGCGCCGCCGCGCAGGGCGCCGCGGTCGTGCTCTCCACCACCTACCTCGACGAGGCCGAGCGTGCGTCGCGGGTGCTGCTGCTCGACCACGGGCGGGTCCTGGTCGAGGGCACCCCCGACGACATCATCGCCGCGGTACCCGGCACGCTGCACCGGCTGCCCGCACGCCCGGCCGGCGACGCGGCGCGGCGCGCGTGGCGGCGGGCCACCACGTGGCGCCTCTGGGATCCCGACGGCTCGACGGGACCCGACCGGATAACCCCCGACCTGCAGGACGCGGTGACCATCGCCGCACTGGCACAGGAGGTGTCGGCGTGACTGAGCGCTTGCGTGAAGTCCGGCTGGCAATGTCAGGCCGGCGCCTCGCGAGCCGTGCGAGCGAGGTGTCGGCATGACTGAGGTGCTTGCGGGGACTGTCGGTGTGACGCGGCGCTTCGGCGGGTTCGTCGCGGTCGACGGGGTCGATCTGGAGGTGCGTCCGGGCGAGGTGCTCGGGCTGCTCGGCGCGAACGGTGCCGGCAAGACGACCCTCATCCGGCTGCTGCTGGGCCTGCTGCGCCCCAGCACGGGACAGGTGCGCCTGTTCGGGCAGGCGCCGTCCCGGGACACCC
The DNA here is from genome assembly GCA_039649115.1 of Micromonosporaceae bacterium. Lineage (GTDB taxonomy): Bacteria > Actinomycetota > Actinomycetes > Mycobacteriales > Micromonosporaceae > DATEJJ01. The sequence continues at coordinate 12,405 of JBBWZQ010000097.1, forward strand.
GCCGCCGCCTCGGGTACGTTCCGCAGAGCCTGGGCCTGTACGACGACCTGTCGCCGCGGGAGAACCTGGCCTTCGCCCATTCCGCATTCGCGCGCCGGCGCTTGGGCCGGAGCGGTCCGGTGAGGCTCGACAGCGGTACCGACACCGGTCTGCCGGCGGCGCTCGGTAGGCTGGCCGACGTGCCAGTGGGTCAGTTGCCGCTCGGGGTGCAGCGCCGGGTGGCGTTCGCGCAGGCGCTCGCGCACGGCCCCGATCTCCTCGTGCTCGACGAGCCGACGTCCGGCGTGGACCCGCTGGCCCGCACCCGGCTGTGGGAGACCGTCCGCGAGGCCGCCGACGCGGGCGCCGGCGTGCTGGTGACCACCCACCAGATGGAGGAGGCGCAGGAGTGCGACCGGCTCGCGGTGATGACCGCCGGGCGGGTCGTGGCCAGCGGCCGGGTGGCCGACATCGTGGGCGAGGCACGGGTGACCATTGTGGACAGCGACGACTGGGCGGCGGCCTTCGACGCCATCGAGGCCGCGGGCCTGTCCGCCGCCCTGGTGGGCCGCAGTCTGCGGGTACCGGGTACCTCGCCCGACGCGGTGCGCGCCGCGCTGGGCACCATGCCGGTACACGTGCGCGAGGCACCGGCCACATTGGAGGAACGCTTCCTGGAGCTGACCCGGACGGCCGCGTGAGCCCGCGCACCGGGCGGCGCGGCGGGGACTCCGGCACCCGCGAGGCGATACTGGCGGCGGCCCGGGAGCGGTTCGCCGGCCACGGATACACCGGGACCACCATCCGGGGAATCGCCGCCGATGCGGGCGTCGACCCGGCGCTCGTGCACCATTTCTACGGCACCAAGGAGCAGCTTTTCATCGCCGCCCTGCGGGTACCGATCGACCCCCGGCAGGTCGCCGAGGTGGTGGTGCGGGGCGGGCCCCGGGAGCAGGCCGGGCACCGGATGACCCGGCTGTTCCTGTCCGTCTGGAGCAGCGCCGGGTCCCGGGCGCCGTTCCTCGCGCTGCTGCGCTCGGCCACCACCAACGAGCAGGCGGCCACGATGATCCGCGAGTTCCTGACCAGCGCCATGCTCGCCCGCCTCGCCGAACCGTTGGGCGTGTCGCGGCTGCGCCTGGAGACCGCGGTCGCCCAACTGGTCGGCATCGCGCTGCTGCGCTACGTCATCCAGGTCGAGCCGCTGGCCGGCGCCGGCGAGGAGGAACTGGTCGCGCTGATAGGACCGCTCGTCCAGCGGGTACTCGACAGCTCATGAGCCTTTCCTACGTGGTGACGGGCGGCGGCCGGGGTATCGGCAGGGCGGTGGTGGAGCGGCTGCTCGCCGGCGACGGGCACGTCGCGGTGATCGAGTCGGATCAGTCGGCGGTGGACTGGGTACCGGCGCGCGTCACCCCCGTCATCGGCGACGCCGCCGACGAGGCGGTCGCCGCGCGGGCCGCCGACGCCGCGCAGTCGGCCGGTACCCTCGCCGGCTGGGTCAACAATGCCGCGGTGTTCCGGGACGCCTCGCTCGACTCGGCTCCCGCACAACTGGTGCTGGACCTCATCACGGCCAACCTCGGCATGGCCGTCGTCGGCTGCGCGACCGCGGTGCGCCGCTTCCTCGCGGCGGGCACCGGTGGCGCCATCGTCAATGTCTCCTCCCACCAGGCCCGCCAGGCGGTACGCGGTGCCACGCCCTACGTCACCGCGAAGGCCGCGATCGAGGGGCTCACCCGCGCGCTGGCCGTCGAGTTCGGGCCGCGCGGCATCCGGGTCAACGCGGTCGCTCCCGGCTCGGTGGCCACCGAGCGCTACGCGGACTTCCTGCGCCGGCAGGGTCCGGAGGGGGCGGCCCGGATCGAGGAGGAGATGGGCCGGCTGCACCCGGTCGGCCGGGTGGCCCGCGCCGACGAGGTCGCGGCGGCGATCGGGTACCTGCTGTCGCCGGACGCGAGCTTCATCAACGGCGCCACGGTACCGGTCGACGGCGGCCGTACCGTCCTCGCCCACGACCCCGAAGCCCGGTAACCACGTACCGGCCTCCGGCTGCGAGGGCTCGAAGGTCGGAGCTTGCCGGAGAATGACGCAGTCCGCTGCACCAATCTCCGGCGGCTCGCAATCAACGCGCGCCCAAGCCATGATCACGCGCCCGACAGTACGGACCGCGCCACCGTCAATTCAGCCAGGTAGGCGTTCATCGCTGCCTCGTGGGTCGCAGTGGCGCGCCGGCCCTACCCGTGCGACCGGCCGTGCCGTCACGGTTGCCAACGCGCGCCACCGCGCCCCCGGAAGAGGCGGCAGCTGGTCGTACCGCCGGCTCCCCCGTCTTGGTCGCGGCCTCGGCGCAGCGCAAGCAGATCCGGGCGGATCCGCACCGCGGGCACCACGTCGAGACAATGCCACGCAGGCGGAAACCGAGCACGGCACCAGACGCGAGTACGGCCAACGCGCCGATGACTGCGATCCCGATCAGCATCCAGTCCCTCCTCGGTCCGGGCACCGCGCGTTGGTTCCCTCGACGGTAGGGCCGCCCGTAAGGCGGAGCCAAGGATGTAGCAAAATGTTGCTTGGCGTAGTTGAAGCAAGCCGCTGCCCCCGCATGTCGTTGTGAATCAGGGAGGTGGGAGATGGTCGTCAAATCCCTTGACCAGTTGAAAGCGCAGTGCTTCCATCATTGCGGAGCAATATCTAGCTAATGCTGATCGGGAGGAAGATCATGCGGCTAACGTTCCTCGGCAAGGACACCGTCAATGGCGGCTCACCGACGTTGTTCGCCACGGACCGCGACAGCTATGTCGTGCAGGGGTGGAAGGTCCCCGGTGATGAGCTCAGCGTCGAGATCCCGGACAGGTTGCTCGGATTCCTGGAACAGGGCACCAGGCTTGACGCAGCCCTTCGGGATACGGGCCTCAGCACCTACATCATGTCGGGTGCCCGCGTAACTGACCGCGACGCGCTCGCTCGCATGAACATCCCGGGACACGAGACGGCCGTGGAGGTCGGCATGGTGAAGGAGGAAGGTGCGGATGGACCTGTTGACAGGTGAGGACTTCAACCACCTGTTCCGAGACTTCAGGCGGTCTGCCTTCCATCTCGAGATGCAAGATGAATACAGCGTGACCGAGGAGGTCGAGCCCTTCCGTAAGTGGCGGAGTGGCGAGCCGGATGACTACGCCTGGATTCGTGACTGGCACGAGCTGATCAAGTCAGCGACAATGGCCGGCAAGTCGGTGTCGCGGGCACGGGTGGTCACGGAACCGGTAACGGACTACGTCCGCTTCGAGCATGCCATGGCCCGGTTCAACGTCGCAGCAGGCGAGCGGCTCTACTGGTTGCCTCGGCACCTTGCGACTGGCATAGATTTTCCAGAGCACGATTTCTGGCTCCTCGACGAGGAAACGGTCGCGTTCAACGTCTTCACCGACGACGGCAGCTCGTTCGGGGCACAGCTCACTACCGACGCCGCTGCGGTGGCTGGCTGCGCACACGTTCGCGATCAGGTCATGGCCGTGGGTATCCCGCACGAGCGCTACGTCCTTCGTTGAGCAGCACTGCCCACGACGCCAGAGCGGCTCTCGGTGCCCGACTTCGGGAGATCCGCAAGGATGCGGGGCTGTCGGGGCGAATGTTAGCTGGGCTGGCTGGATGGCACTTCACGAAGGTTTCCAAGATCGAGGCCGCAAAGCAGAGGCCATCGCTTGCAGACTTGCGAGCCTGGTGCCAGCATTGCGGTACTGAAGATCAACTGAACGACCTCGTTGCGAGTCTGCGCACCATCGAATCGCAGTACATCGAGTGGCGACGCACATTTCGGGCAGGCACGAAGCGCCGGCAGGAAATCCAGCGACGGTGGGAGCATGCGGCACAGCTGATACGGATCTACGAACCCTTGCTCATCCCAGGCATCCTGCACACCGCCGCTTACGCGACAAAGATCGTAAGAACGGCGGTCAGCTTCTACGGCATCCCTGACGATGTCGAGCAGAGTGTCGAGACCCGGCTCGCGCGTCAGGACGCGCTTTACACCGGCATCCGGCGCTTCCATATCGTCATCGGTGAGCAGGCGCTCAGCACGCGGCTTGGCGATGTCGAAGTCATGCAGGGTCAGCTCGGACGCGTACTTGAAGCATCCACCTTGCCGCGGCTGCGACTCGGTGTGATTCCGGCTCACGCGGTCCACGAGGTGTGGCCTGTCCATGGCTTCTGGATTTTCGATCAGGTGATGGTACGGGTCGAAACCTATACAGCTGAGTTGACTGTCACCCAGCCTCGCGAGATCGCGTTATATGGCAAAGCGTTCGAGGGACTGTCCCGGTCGGCGGTTTACGGGCATGACGCCCGCGTGATCATTAGCCGAGCGATCGCCGCGTTGTCGGAGCACGGCAGATAACCTCGTGCCTCTGCTGGATCACGACGCCCGCCTGGGTGTTGGCGGAGCGAAACCGCGCCGAACCATGGCGGCCGACGCGACGTGATCGCCGCCAGACCGGCGATTTAGGCTGTGGCATGCGATCCCTTCCCGGGTTCCTGCTCGTCGCCCGGTTGGTGAGGTTGGCTGCCGGCCCGGGAACCGCGACGATCCTCCCGGTGGCGGCGCGGGACGGGGGCGTGCGACCCTCAGCGCGGTGGACGGCAACAGTGTCGGTGTCCTACGCGTCACCGGCAGCATCATGATCGGGTTGGGAGCCCGGCTGGCCCTGGAGCCACGGTAGCCACCGCTCACCGCTCGGGTGAATTGAGTTGCCGTCCGGCGCGGCCGATGCTTAGTGTCCGGACGTGGGTATCTGCATGAACATGGTCCGTCGTGTCCGCCGCGGTACGGTCGCGGCGGGCGTGGGGCTGGCATCCACTCGTTGACTCCTGGGCCGCCCGGATCGTCGCCGATGCCGGCGTGCGCCCCGGGGACCTCGTCCTCGACGTCGGTGCCGGCGACGGGGCCCTGACCGCGCACCTCGTCGAGGCCGGCGCCCGGGTGCTCGCGGTCGAGTTGCACGCCGACCGGGTGCGGCGGCTGCGGGAGCGGTTCCCCCGGGTGACCGTCATCCAGGCCGACGCGACCGGCCTGCGGTTGCCGCGCCGGCCGTTCCGGGTGGTGGCCAGCCCGCCGTACGGGATCTCCAGCGCGCTGCTGCGGGTACTGCTCGCGCCCGGCTCGCGGTTGTTCACCGCCGATCTGGTCCTGCAGCGGGCCGTGGTGCGCCGGTTCGTCGAGGGTTCGCCGGCGGGCGCGCGGCGGTGGCTGCGCCAGTGGGAACTGCGCGCCGGCCGGCGGCTGCCACGCGCCGCGTTCCGGCCGCCGCCGCAGGTCGACTCCGCGGTCCTCGAGATCCGCCGCCGGTGAGGTCGGCCGATATCATGCGTCGATGGCCGTCGCTGATGCCAGGGCTGCGCTCCCGTCCGCTCCCGGCGTGTACCGGTTCCGCGACGGGCGCGGGCGGGTGCTCTACGTCGGCCGCGCCAGCAACCTGCGGCGCCGGGTCGACTCGTACTGGGGCGGTCTGCGGGACCGGGCGCACCTGACCCGGATGGTGGCGCGGATCGCCCGGATCGAGGCGGTGGCGTGCGACTCGGCACACGAGGCGGCGTGGCTGGAGCGCAACGTGCTGGAGCGGGCCATGCCGCGCTGGAACCGGACCCCGGGCGGGCAGGAGGTGCCGGTCTACATCCGCCTGGACACCGGGTCCAGGTCACCCGGACTACGGACGGTCCACTCCGTACAGTCCACAGGGGACGCAAGGTACTTCGGGCCGTACCTGGGTGGTGCGAAGGTGCGGCTGGCCGTCGCCGCGCTGCACCGGGTGCTGCCGCTCGCGTATGCCGCGGACGGACTGCGCGGAGCCGAGCGCGACATGGCACGGGTGCGGGGGGTGGCACCGGCCGGACGTGACGCGCTCATCGAGGCGGTGAGCGCGGTGCTGGACCGGGATCCGGCCGCCGCTTCGACGCTGCGCGCCGAACTCGTCCGGCGCCGCGACGGCGCGGCCGGCGCGCTCGCCTTCGAGCTGGCCGGGCGGCTGCACGAAGAGATCGAGGCACTTGACTGGGCGGTGGGTGCGCAGCGGGTCACGCTGGCCCAGCCGCGCGACTTCGACGTGTGCGGCTGGGCGGCCGGCGTGCTGGTGCGCTTCGAGGTGCGGGCCGGGCTGATGTGCGCGTGGACGCAGCGGGAGTGTTCGGCGGCGGGAGCCCGGCCGCTGCTCGCCTCGACCCCGGCCGGCTGGGCGCCGTTCGCCCAGCGCAACGCCGAACTGGCCGCGGAACTGCTCGCCGGCAGGAAAGGCCGCGCCGAGGTGCGGTCCCCGGCGCGGCCCACCCCCGCTCAGGCCGCGACCAGTAGCGCCTCGACCGCGGTGAGCTGATCACGGCGTACCCGCACCAGCACCAGAGAGGCCAGTGCCGCGAAGCCGACCAGCGCCGCGCTGACCCAGAACGCCACCGTGTAGCCGTGCACGATCGCCTCCGGCTGGCCGGCCGCCGCGTGCCCGGCGACATAGCTCGCCACCGCCGACGTGAAGATGGTGTTCAGCAGGGCGGTACCCAGTGAGCCGCCGACCTGCTGGGTGGTGTTGATCAGCGCGCTGGCCACTCCGGCGTCGTGGTTGGCGACACCGAACAGGGCCGTGCTGGACAGCGGGCCGAACATCGTGCCGATGCCGAAGCTGATGACCAGCTCGGCCGGGAAGACGTGCGACATGTAGCCCGTGTGCAGGCCGATGCGGGTCAGCATGACCATGCCCACCGTCGTGAGCAGCAGGCCGGTCACCATCAGGACCCTGGGCCCGAGGCGCGGCACCAACTGGCTGGCCAGCCCGGCACCCCCGATGATGCCCACGGTGAACGGCAGGAACGCGACGCCGGTCTTCAGGGCGGAGTAGTGCAGCGTCTCCTGCAGGTAGAACGTGAGGAACAGGAAGACGCCGAACATGCCGACGCCGACGAGCAGCGAGGCCAGGAAGGAGCCGCCCCGGTTGCTGTCCAGGATGACGCGCATGGGCAGCAGCGGGTGCGCGGAGTTCACCTCGATCAGGACGAACGCGGCCAGCAGCAGGGCCGCGACGACCAGCAGCCCGATGGTGGTACCCGAGCCCCAGCCGTCCGTACTGGCCTTGGTGAAGCCGTAGACGAGGGCCACCAACCCGGCGGTCGAGGTTACCGCGCCCGGCAGGTCGTACCGGGTGTTGCCCGTCGCCCGGCTCTCGGTCACGAACCGCAGTGCGGCAACCGCCGCGACGATCGCGATCGGCGTGCTGACGAGCAGGGTCCAGCGCCACGACGCGTACTGGGTGAGCAGGCCGCCCATGAGCAGGCCCACCGCGCCGCCACCGCCGGCGATCGCCCCGTACACCCCGAATGCCCTTGCCCGCTCGCGCGTCTCGGTGAACGTGACCGTGAGCAGCGACAGCGCCGCGGGCGCCATCAAGGCGCCGAAGGCGCCCTGCAGCCCGCGCGCGGCGAACAGCATCCCGGCGTTGACCGCGGCACCCCCCAGGGCCGACGCGCCGGCAAATCCGAGCAGCCCGATGACGAACGCCCGCTTGCGGCCCGTGTAGTCCGCGATCCGGCCACCGAGCAGCAGGAAGCCGCCGAATGCCAGCGTGTACGCGGTCACCATCCACTGCCGGTTGGCGTCGGAGATGTGCAGTGCCTTCTGGGCGGTCGGCAGGGCGATGTTGACGATCGTGGCGTCCAGCACGATCAGCAGTTGCGACACCGCGATGACGGCCAGCGCCAGCCATCGCCGCGGGTCCGCCGGCGCCGCCGGTTGACGTATTTGTACTGCTTCGGTATTGACTGACATGCTTTGCTCCCCCCTCATGAGGACGGCCGGACCCCCGGCGGGTCGACCCGTCGTCGTTGTCTGTTTCCTGGTGTCAGGCCGTCAGCAGCGGCAGGAGGATGTCGTCGACCAGGTGCGCGACATACTCGTCGTCGAGCGGCTCGCCGCGGGCGAAGCCCTGCATGAACAGGACCGCCGGAGCGATCTCCTCGATCAGGCCGGCCCTGCAGCCGGCGGTCAGTTGCCCGCGGTCCACGGCACGCGAACAGATTTCGTCGCCCAGCCGGCGTTTCGCGGTGACCATCGCACGCATCTCGCTGGCGAACTCCGGATCGGAGCGCATCGCCATCACCAGCCCGGCGAACAACGGCCCGTCCTCGCCGGCCATGTGGTCGGCCATGCCCCGCACCAGCAGGATCAGGTCGTCGCGCAGGCTCCCGGTGTCGGGCAGCTCCTCCTGCCAGCCCTTGCAGGCGCGCACCGCGTCCGCCACGAGCTGCGGCTTGCCGGGCCAGTGCCGGTAGAGCGTGGCCTTGCTGGTGCGGGCCCGCGTCGCCACGGCGTCCAGCCGCAGCCCCTCGTAGCCCACCTCACTGAGCAGCTCGTAGGCCGCCCGCAGGATCTCCAGCTCGCGCTCTTCGCCGAGCCGCGACGAGCGGGGCCGCTCGTGGGCAGCCATCACCTCGCCCATGACGCACCCCACCTCTCGACGGCTCAGAACGAAACTGTTTCGTACACTACCCGCCCGCGCCGCGATCGACAACCTCGGGCTTGCGGGCCCGGGTGGCGAAGTAGCCGGGCATGTACCGGGCCGTCGCATCGGCGTGGTGCGGTGCCTCGACGAACGCGGTGAGCTGGAAGCCGGCCGCGATCTGGCCGCCGATCTGCCCGGTCATGCTGTGGCTGTACTCGACCGCCAGGTCCGGTCCGTGCTCCACATCGGACAGTTCCAGCGTCGAGTACGGGATGCGGTGGCGCGCCACCAGTTCCTCGCGCTCGTCGAGCACGGTGAAGTCGAAGATGTAGAGGTCCGGGTTGACGAAGCCGACCAGCAGGGTGCCACCGGGCCGGAGCACCCGGAAGCACTCCCGCCACACCGGCCCCAGTTCCGGGCAGAACGTGTTGGACACGGGGTTGAAGACCAGGTCGACACTCGCATCGTCGAAGGCGCTCAGGTCGCGCATGTCACCGAGGACCGTACGCAGCGCCAGACCGTCCCGCGCCGCCACCTCCGCGTCGCGCGCGAGCTGCTTCGGTGAGTTGTCGAACACCGTCACGTTGGCGCCGGTCGCGGCGAGCACCGGGCCCTGCTGACCGCCACCGGAGGCGAGGCACAGGATGTCCACACCGGCCATGCTCGCGGGGAACCAGTCGCGCGGCACCGGCTCGTACCCGATGAGCACGACGGACCACCGACCGGCCCGCGCCTGTGCGATGACCTCGGGCCCGACCGGCCTGGTCCACTCGTTGCCCGATTCGACCTGGCGGTCCCATGCGGCCCGGTTGTGCGCGACCGGGTCGAGGTCCCCGGTCAGCCCCACACCTCCGCCGCTGTCTCGACGATCAGGCGCAGCTTGGCCACCTGCTCGTCGTACGTCAGCGTGTTGCCGTCCACAGTGGACGAGAAGCCGCACTGCGGCGACAGGCACAACTGGTCCAGCGGCACGAACCGGCTCGCCTCGTCGATGCGGCGCTTCAGGTCGTCCTTGCTCTCCAGGTCGCCCCGCTTCGTGGTGACCAGGCCCAGCACCACCATCTTGCCGGGCGGCACGAACCGCAGCGGCGCGAAGCCGCCGGAGCGCTCATCGTCGTATTCCAGGAAGAAACCGTCGACGTCGAGCTGGGTGAACAGCGCCTCGGCGACGAAGTCGTAGCCGCCCGCCGCGGCCCAGGACGAGCGGAAGTTGCCCCGGCACATGTGGGTGGTGACCGCCATGCTCTCCGGTCGCCCGGCGAGTGCCTGGTTGATCTGGCGGATGTAGCGCTCGTGCTGGTGCTCGGCGTCGCCGCCCTGCGAGGCCACCAGCTCGCGCTGCCGCGGGTCGTTGAGGTAGGCCAGGCTGGTGTCGTCGAACTGCAGGTAGGTGCAGCCCAGCTCGGCCAGGCGCCGGACCTCTTCCGCGTATGCCGCGCTCAGGTCGTGCCAGAACTCGTCGAGGTCCGGGTACACCTGCTTGTCGATGGCCGCCCGGCCGCCCCGGTAGTGCACCATGCTGGGCGACGGCACGGTCAGCTTCGGCACGGCCGTCGCGGTCTGCCGCTGGAGAAACGCGAACGCGTCCCCGAAGATCGTCTCCTGGAGCGCGATGGGCGCGTGCACCTGCAGTGCCGCCGAGGCGAACTCCAGCGTGCCCTGCTCGTTGTAGAACCGCACCGTCAGGCGCTCGTCGGTCTGCCGCACGCCGCCCAGTTGGTAGATGAAGTCCATGTGCCAGGAGGTGCGGCGGAACTCACCGTCGGTGGCCGACTGCAGGCCGACCTCCTCCTGCATCCGCACCACCTCGCCGATGGCCTCGTCCTCCACGGCACGCAACTGCTCGGCCGTGATCCGGTCGGCCGCCCGGTCCTCGCGGGCGCGCAGCACCGTCTCGGGCCGCAGCAGGCTTCCCACGTGGTCCGCCCGGAACGGCGGACGAGAACGCCACCCCATCGAGGTTCCCCTTTCCCTCTGTCAGACAACCTGACGTTAGTCCCTCCGCCCGCCCCGGAACAGGCGCCCGGCCCGCTGCCCACCTGCGGCTTCCGTCGGATCTGTCCAGCCAAATCCGGGACCGCTCCGGCGGGTCAGTTGACCGAGAAGGTCGCGGTGACCGCGGTACCCGTGGCCGAGCTGTGCACCGTCACCGCGTCGGCGAGGGCCTGCACGAAGTAGAGGCCGCGCCCGCCCTCCGCCTGCACCGACGGGGGGCGGCGCCACTCCTGCAGGTCCTGATCGACCATGCCCGGCCCGTCGTCGCTCACCCGGCAACACACCGTGTCGCCGTCGCGCCACAGCCGCAGCCGGCCCCGCCCGCCGCCGTGGCGCACCGCGTTGCTCGCCAGCTCGTGAGCCACGACGACGAGCAGTTCCAGCCGGTCCGCGGACAGGCCGAGGGTGCCACCGTGCGCCGCGACCGCGGAGCGCAGCGCGACCAGCGCGTCCCGATCGAACGTCTGATCGAGGCCGGCCGAGCCGTCGCCGGCCGCCGGTCCGCCGGTCGGCGGGTCCACCGGTACCGCCCGGGGCGGGCCGGGCCAGATCCCGGCAGGCCGGTCCGGCGGCACCGAGGGCAGCTCGGTGTCGGCGCGCGGTGGACGGTCAGCCTGCGCCATGCGCCGCAAGTACCCGAAGCTGGATGACATCATCCGCGCCGGCCAGTCGCAATACGCGATCGATCACCGGGCCGCAGCGCACGACGATGCGGCGTCCCCCACCGAGGGCCGCCGCGGCGCGCACGATGGCCCCCGCCACCGCCGCGTCCATGAAACGCAGATGGATCAGGTTGAGCGCGATGTCGTGGTCGAGCCGGACGGCCTCGCCCAGCGCCTCCAGCATCACGTCGAGCCGGGTGTAGTCGATCTCGCCGGCGAGGCGCAGCCCCGGTGGCCGGTACTGCCGGCAGACCCGCAGTACCGGATCTTCGTGGTAGATGGCCGCCGCGACGGTACGCGTGTGCGCCTCGGCCGCGAACGCGAGCGTCACCGGGTCGAAGGAGTTGCGGTCGTACTCGCAGATCGCGGTGAACCGCCCGTCGGTGAACAGGGAGGCGATCTCGCGTTCGAAGGTGAGCAGCTGTTCGACGCCGACCAGCGGCCTGGTCACCCAGTGCATGTCCGCGGTGACGCGCAGGCCCTGGTATTCCTCCGCCGCCGCATCCGCCACGTAGCCGCCGAGCAGGTCCACCATGCGACGGGCCGACACCGCACCGTCGAGAAGCCAGCTCTCGTCGCTCGTCAGTACGCGCAGCTGCCCGTGACGTAGCGGTGTGTCGAGCTCTATGCCACGCTCCGTCAACTGTCCAGAGAGGACATCGGGGGTCAGGCTGTCGGTGAAGCAGATGACCTGATCTCCCCGCTCCAGCCCGTCAGACACGAACGCCGCCACGATGTCAAGGCGTTCGTCCGGATCCGAGAAGGTCACGCACGCGTGATCGCCGGGGCGTAGTGCATCAACCGAGGTCGGGCCTGTCATCCATCCTCCTGCCAGCGTGACCATAGCCCACACCGCACGGGCGTGCATCTCGGGACGGGTGCCGCCAGGATCGGCGGTCAGCCGGGAAGTGCGGCCGTCACGGCCGCCACGACCTCCGGGGAATCCGGGTCGGTGCGCGGCCGGAACCGGGCCACCACCCGGCCGTCGGGTGCCACGAGGAACTTCTCGAAGTTCCACTGGACGTCACCCGCCTCACCGGTCGCGTCCGGCATCTTCGTCAGCTCCGCGTACAGCGGATGCCGGCCCGGGCCGTTGACGTCGACCTTCTCGGTGAGCGGGAAGGTGACACCGTAGGTGGTCGAACAGAACTCGGCGATCTCCTCCGCCGAGCCCGGTTCCTGCCCGGCGAACTGGTTGCACGGCACGCCCACGACCGTGAAGCCCCGATCCGCGAAGTGCTCGTGCAGCCGCTCCAGCGCGCCGTACTGCGGGGTCAGGCCACACCGTGAGGCGACGTTCACGATGAGCGCGGCGCGACCCTTGAGTTCCGCGAGGCTCCACGGGCCGCCGGTCAGCCCGCCGACGGAGATTTCGTGCACAGACATGCCGCCACGCTAACAGGGCACGCTGATTCCCCGAGATGGTCGCTGGGTATCGTGGTGCCGTGCGCGCGCTGACACTGCGGCCCGGGGAGCCTGGATCGCTTACCGTACAAGACATTGACGAGCCGGCCGAGGAGGAGGGACCGGTCCTCGTCGACGGGTTGGCGGTCGGGCTCTGCGGCACCGATGTGGAGATCACGGACGGCAGCTACGGCCAGCCGCCGCCCGGCTCGGACCACCTCGTCCTGGGCCACGAGAGTCTCGGCCGAGTGGCACAGGCCCCGCCGGACAGTGGGCTCGCCGCGGGCGACCTGGTCGTCGGGATCGTCCGCCGCCCCGATCCGGTGCCGTGCCCCGCGTGTGCGGTGGGCGAATGGGACATGTGCCGCAACGGCCGGTACACCGAGCACGGCATCCTCGGCCGGCACGGGTTCGCGCGGCAGCGCTGGCGCGAGCACCCCGACGCCCTGGTGCGGCTGGACCCGGCGCTGGCCGACATCGGCGTGCTGCTGGAGCCGGCCAGCGTGGTGGCCAAGGCGTGGGAGCAGGTGGACCGGATCGGGCAGCGTGCGTTCTGGCAACCGCGTACCGCCGCGATCACCGGGGCCGGACCGGTCGGGCTGCTCGCCGCGCTGCTGGCCGTGCGGCGGGGTCTGGAGGTGCACGTGTTCGACATCGTCACCGGCGGCCCGAAGCCCGCGCTCGTGGCCGGGCTGGGCGCCACGTACCACCAGGGGAAGCTGCCGGACAGCGGACTGGCACCGGACATCGTGGTCGAGTGCACCGGCGTACCGGCCGTGGTCGTCGACGCGATGACCTGCAACGGTGTCGACGGCATCGTCTGCCTGACCGGCGTGTCCAGGAAGGGTGCCCCGATCCCGCTGGACATCGGCGGGCTGGGCCACGAGGTCGTGCTGCAGAACGATCTGATCTTCGGCACCGTCAACGCCAACCGCAGGCACTACGAGGCGGCGCTCGCGGCTCTGGCCGCCGCGGACCGGGCCTGGCTGGCCGCGCTCATCACCCGCCGGGTACCGCTGGAGTCCTACCGGGACGCCTTCGCCCGTACCCCGGACGACGTGAAGGTCGTCCTCGAACTCTGACCCGGCGCCGGGCTACCGCGCGAGGACCTGGCCGATCGCGACGACCACGCCACCCCGT
>JBBWZQ010000090.1:0-6468 GCA_039649115.1 Micromonosporaceae bacterium
GGGTGCGGCGCAACGCAACGGTCGGCGCCTGGTGGTCACCCTGCTCAACGCGGAGCCGCTGCCGGTACGGGCCTGGCAGCAGGGCGCCTCCCTGCTCGACTGGGGCTTCTCGCTGCCCCGCGACGCGGCGGTCGGCCGGCTCGTGCAGCCCGGCGAAAGCCAGGCAGTACCGGCGCGGCCGCTGCCCGACCCCGGGCACACCGCTGCCGTACCGGCGGCCCGCCACGCGGCGGTGACCCTCGGCTTGTCCCGGAGCATGTTGAGCGTCGCGGGCGTCGGCCTGGCACTCATTCCGCTGGTCGCGGTGATCGCACTGCGGCGTCACCGCCGCGCCCGCCGCGCCCGTGCCCAGTGACAGTGCGGCGGCCGACGAGGAGCAGGTGCTCGCCATTGCCGGCGCGTGCCGGACCGGGTACGACTTGATCGTTCAGGTTGCTTGCCTGTGGAGGTGGCACATGGTGATGGCAGGGCCGCAGGATCCACCGGACGGTCCCGCCGAGCGCGGGTCGGCGGATGGTGGCATCCGGCAACGGCTGCGCCGGGGCCAGACTCCGCCACGGCCGTGGCGGGTCGAGGGCGTCGACGGCAACCCGCCGCAGCAGCCGCCGCGCCGGCCGCGCTGGTCGCGACTGGTGATGCTGCTGGTGGGGCTGTTGATCGTCAACTGGGTCGTCTCGTCGCTGCTGCTGGGTCCGACGGCCCGGACGACCGTTTCCTACACGTTCTTCCTGACCCAGGTCGACGGCCGCAACGTCAAGGAGATCACCTCCACCGGGGACACCATCCAGGGCGTCTTCAGCAAGAAGGTGGCGTACCCGCCGGGCACCAAGGGCGCCGCCCAGGTCGACCGGTTCACCACCCAGCGGCCGTCCTTCGCCGCCGACAATCTGTTCCAGAAACTGCAGGCCAATGGGGTACTGGTCAATGCCAACCCGCCCGACCAGGCCGTACCGGTCTGGGAGCAGGTCCTCGTCGGGTTCGGCCCCACCCTGCTGCTCGTCGGCCTGCTGGTCTGGTTCTGGCGGCGGGCCGCGTCCGCCGGCGGGGGCCTGGGCGGCCTGGGTGGCATCGGCCGGTCCCGCGCCAAGCTGTACCAACCCGACTCGGCGCCGCGCACCACGTTCGCGGACGTGGCCGGCATCGACGAGGTCGAGAACGAGGTCACCGAGATCGTCGACTTCCTGCGCGAGCCGGAGCGGTACCGCAAGCTGGGCGCGCAGATCCCCCGCGGGGTACTGCTGTCCGGCCCGCCCGGCGCCGGCAAGACCCTGCTGGCCCGCGCCGTGGCCGGCGAGGCCGATGTGCCGTTCTTCTCCATGTCCGCCTCCGAGTTCATCGAGATGATCGTCGGCGTCGGCGCCAGCCGGGTACGCGACCTGTTCGAGCAGGCCAAGAAGGTGGCGCCGGCCATCATCTTCATCGACGAGCTGGACGCGATCGGGCGGGCCCGGGGCAGCGCCACCTCCATCGGCGGCAACGACGAACGGGAGCAGACCCTCAACCAGATCCTCACCGAGATGGACGGCTTCACCGGCACCGAAGGCGTCGTCGTGCTGGCCGCCACCAACCGGCCGGAGATCCTCGACCCGGCCCTGCTGCGGCCCGGCAGGTTCGACCGGCGGGTCACCGTCAGCCCGCCCGACCTGGCCGGCCGGGCGCAGATCCTGCGGGTACACACCCGCGGCGTGCCGCTGGCCACCGACGTCAACCTGGACGCTCTGGCCGCGGCCACCCCGGGCATGGTCGGCGCGGACCTGAAGAACCTGGTCAACGAGGGCGCCCTGCTGGCCGCCCGGCGCGGGCACGACCAGGTCGGCGCGGCGGACTTCAGCGACGCGCTGGAAAAGGTCCTCCTCGGCACGGTACGGGGCATCATGCTCTCGCCCGAGGAGCGGGAACGCACCGCCTTCCACGAATCGGGACACGCCCTGCTCGGCATGCTGACCCCCGGCGCCGACCCGGTACGCAAGGTGTCGATCATTCCTCGCGGCCGGGCGCTCGGCGTGACGTTCCAGGCACCCGAGGCGGACCGGTACGGCTACTCGGAGAAGTACCTGCGCGGCCGCGTCGTCGGGGCGCTGGGCGGGCGCGCCGCCGAAGAGCTCGTCTACGGCGACGTCACCACCGGCGCGGAAAGCGACCTGGACCAGGTCAGCAGTATCGCCCGGCAGATGGTCGGCCGCTGGGGCATGTCCGAGGCGATCGGCCCGGTGAGCGTGCTGCCCCCACCCGGTCAGGAATCCCCGTTCGGCCTGGACGGGCTCGCCCCGGCCACCAAGGAACTCGTGGACCGCGAGGTGCGCCGCATCGTCGAAGAGTGCTACGAGGAAGCCGTCACCACCCTGCGCGGGCACCGCGACCAACTCGACACCCTGGCACACACCCTGCTCGAACACGAAACCCTGGACGAGAGCCAGGCCTACGCCGCTGCCGGCATCGACCGGCAGCAGGCCCCCGCCGCGCGGGCCCGCGGTGAGGTGCCGGGCACCTCACCAGCTCCCGGCCTGCCACCCCCACCCGAAGCCGCGGACGCCGCCCCGATGTGATTGACGCGTCAACGTTGATGCGTCAACCAACGCGAGGTATGGTTGACGCGTCAACGAAATGGGGTGTCGGGCGTGGAAGACGGAGCCGGCAGCGCGGTGGTGGCGCGGCGCAGGATGACGGTCGCCGAGCTCGCGACCTGGCGCGCGCTGATCGACACGACAGCGGAGCTCCGGCGGATCCTCGGGGCGCAACTGCTGCAGGAGACGAGCCTCTCACCCGCGGACTACCAGGTGCTGCTGGCACTGAGCGAGGCGGACGGCAGGCGGCTGCGGTCGTCTGAGCTGGCCGCGACCATCGACTGGGAGCGCAGCCGGCTGTCCCACCACCTCGCCCGGATGGAGCGGCGCGGCCTCATCCGCCGCGACGACTGCGCCACCGACAGCCGCGGTGCCGAGGTCTGCATCACGGACGACGGAGCCGGGATGTTCCGGGGTGCGACCGCACCTCACATGAGAGCCATCAAGAAGCACTTCGCCGACGCCCTGACGCCCGAGCAGTTCGAGGCGCTCGCGGACATCCTGCGGGCGCTGCAGAGCCATCTCGGGGTGCGTGGTCATGACTAGCGGCGTGCTGTCGCCACGGATCGCCGTGCTCGGTGCGGGGCATGTCGGCCCGGTGATCGCGCGGGTCGTGGTGGAGGCCGGCTACCCGGTGTCGATCGCGGCATCGGGCGACCCGGAGAGGATCCAGCTGATAGCGGAGGTGCTGGTACCGGGTGCCGAGCCACGATGGGCCGCGGATGCCGTCGAGGATGCCGACCTCGTGGTACTGGCGATCCCGCTGCACAAGTTCGCGACCTTCGACCCCGCCCTGGTGGCCGGAAAGCTCGTGGTCGACACGATGAACTACTGGCCGCCCGTCGACGGCGTCCAGGAGATGTTCGACGATCGCGAGTACGGCAGCAGCGAGATCGTCGCGCGGCGGCTTGCCGGGTCGACGATCGTCAAAGCACTCAACCACATCGGCTACCACGAGCTCGACGGCGAACGGCGACCGGCCGGCTCGCCGGAACGCCGGGCGCTGGGCGTCGCCGGCGACGACCCGGACGCGGTGGACACCGTGGCGGCCGTCATCGAGCGCATCGGCTACGACGCCGTGCGGCTGCACGGCCTGTGCGCCGGTCGCCTCCTCGAACCCGGCAGCCCCGTCTTCGGCGCATCCCTGCGCCGGACCGGGTTCGAGCTGGCCGTCGGCGCCAGAGCCGGATAGCCCGGCCGGTCCCCTTTCCCAGCTTCACCAACCAGAGGTGCACCATGAAGTTCCCCCTTGTCCTCGGTCTCGACACCTTCGGCGATGTCACGCACGATGCCGACGACCGCCCGCTCTCGCACGCCCAGACGATCCGGAACCTCGTCGAACAGGGCGTGCTCGCCGACCAGGTCGGCGTGGACTTCTTCGGGATCGGTGAACACCACACCGACGACTTCCCGCTGTCGGCCGGCGACGTGGTACTCGCCGCGATCGCCGCGCGTACCAGCCGGATCCGGCTCGGGTCGGCGGTCACGGTACTGAGCTCGGACGACCCGGTACGGGTCTTCCAGCGATACGCCACGCTCGACGCCGTCTCCGGCGGCCGGGCGGAAGTCATCCTCGGACGGGGATCCAGCATCGACTCGTTCCCGCTCTTCGGTTACGACCTCGCCGACTACGAGGACCTCTTCGAGGAGAAAGCCGCACTCTTCGCCGAACTGCGCAACGGCGGACCGGTCACCTGGCAAGGCAAGACCCGCGCACCGCTGGACAACCAGGATGTCGTGCCGCACACCGAATCCGGACCCTTCCCGGCCTGGATCGGCGTCGGCGGCAGCCCGCAGTCGGTCATCCGCGCCGCGCGCTACGGGTACTCGCTGATGCTCGCCATCATCGGCGGGTCACCGGCGCGCTTCGCACCCTTCTCCCAACTCTTCCGCCAGGCCCTGGCCAGGCTCGGACAGGCCGACCGACCGGTCGGCGTGCACTCCCCCGGGCACGTCGCGGATACCGACGAGAAGGCCCGCGAAGAGTTCTGGCCGCGCTACCTGGAGGTCATCCGCCACGTCAGCAAGACCCGCGGGTTCGCCATCCCGACCGAGGAGTCCTTCCGGTCGGAGGTCGGGCCGCACGGAGCGCTCTACGTCGGGTCGCCCGAGACCGTCGCGCGGAAGATCGCGGCCAACCTCACCGTCCTCGGCGCGAACCGCTTCGACCTGAAGTACGGCATGGGCGGCCTCTCCCATGGCGCCCTCATGACCAACATCGAGCTGTACGGCACGCGGGTGATCCCGCGGGTCCGCGAACTGCTGGCAAAGCCGTGACCCGCGCCAGCCGATCAGTTCCATTCCGTCACGCCCGTCCGGGGCGAGCCGGGACCGGGCACGGCCGGCCCCGCAAATGTCTACCCCGGGGGTAATATCTCCGGCGTGTCCCTCGACGAGGCGCCCGGCGGAGCCGATCCGCGCGGTGTCGCCGCACGGCTCGCCCGCATCGCCGATCCGATCGCGCGCGCCCGGGCCTGCGACCGCCTCGCCGACCAGGCCCGTGACCTGCAACACGAGATCAGCCAGGTGCGCCGGCGCGCGGTGTACGAGGCCACCCTCCGGCCCGGGCACACCGGCCAGTCGGTGGCGGCCGAGCTCGGCGTCAGTACCAAGGCCGTCTCCGCGGCGGTCGGGGAGTTGCGTGCGGAAGATCGGGAGCTGCTCGGGGCGGCGCTGCGGATCCTGATGCGGGACGGCACGAGCCGGGTGCCCCGCCGCCAACTGGGCTCCGGCTCCGGGGCCCGGGACGTCCTGACCCAGGCGAGGCTGGTCGTCGCGGCCCTGGACCGGCACGACGCGCGCCGGTCGGGCCCGGCGGATGCCGTGCTCGTCGACGCGGCGCGGGGCCGGGCGCACCGCATCCTGTATGCCGCCGGAGTCGAGCCGGCCGGACCGGGCACGCCGCAGGACCGGACGCCGGCGCGCCAGCCGGGCCCGGACCTGGCCGCGGCGGGTGCCGCACGGCGCGGCGAACAGCGCGACGCCCGTACCACATCGCTGTTGACAGCGCGCCGGGCGGCGGCGCCGAGCATCCGCGACGTGGCCGCCGCGGCGGGCGTGTCCCATCAGACCGTTTCCCGGGTGGTCAACGACTCGCCGAAGGTCAGCCGGCAGACCCGGCAGGTGGTGCTCGACGCCATCGACCGGCTGGGGTTCCGGCCGAACCGCGCCGCCCGGACCCTGGGGCTGGGGCGGACGACGGGGGTCACCGTGGTCACCGCGGACACGATGTTGTACGGCTACGCCTGCACCCTGCAGGGCGTGGAGGAGGCGGCCCGGTTGGCCGGCCTGGCGGTCGGCGTCAGGGTGGTTGAGTCGGACTCGCCGCACGACGTCCAGCAGGCCGTCGAGTACGTGAGCGACCCGAGCGCGGGTGGGGTGGTGGTCATCGCGTTCGACCCGGCGGGCAGCCGGGTGCTGGCGGCGCTGCCGGCCGACGTGCCGGTGGTCGGGGCGATCGAACCCGCGGCGGCGGGGCGCGCCGACCAGGTGGCGATCTGCCTCGACGAGCGCGTCGCCGCGGCGGAGGCGACGCGGCACCTGCTGTCGTTGGGGCACCGCACCGTCCACCACGTGGCGATCCCGTCCGAGGCCGGGACCAGCGGGCGGCAGGCGGGCTGGCTGGACGCGCTGCGCCAGGCCGGCGCGCCGATCCCCGAGGTGGTGCCGACGGGGTGGGAGGTCCAGGGGGCGTACCGGGCCGGCCAGCGGCTGGCGGCGGACCCCGGTGTGACGGCGGTGTTGTGCGGCAACGACGATCTCGCGCTCGGCGTGCGGCGCGCGCTGTACGAGGCCGGCCGGGACGTACCCGGCGCGGTCAGCCTCGTCGGGTTCGACGACATCCCCGGCGCGGCGCTGTGGACGCCGGCGCTGACCACGGTGCGGATGGACTTCGTGGGCCTGG
>JBBWZQ010000101.1:0-35273 GCA_039649115.1 Micromonosporaceae bacterium
CAGGCCCAACTATCGCCGGCCGGGTCCTGCGGGCGGTACATCCCAACGCGGAAATGCTGTGCATACTATATTGAGCTGCGCGTTCGTACCGTAACCAGGTCAAGTCTGGTGCGCAATCTCATGCCGCCGATAGTGCGTGCGATCTACCGTCCATCTCTGGACGGCGACGCGTTGACGGCAGGTGATGGGGCGGTGAGTTTGGTGTCTACCGTCCGGCTTTGGTTTCGTACTGTTCGACGATGGTTCTGGGGATCCGGCCCCGTTCGGACAGGTTGATCTTCTTGCGTTTGGCCCAGTCCCGGATGGCCTTGTTCTGGGCGCGGTCGTTACGTGCTGGCATGGTGGCCCCACTGCGACCGGGGGTGCTCAGAGGGCATCTGATTCGTTGACGTCAGGCTATGTCCGCATTTGGGGTAGCGTCGTGGCGCCAGGACGACGTTGACTCACCCGTCAAGCGCCGGGACATGTTGTCGATCATTGCCCAGTGAATCATCGCCCGGGACCGCCGTGGGTTGGTTTCGTAGTCCCTAACCAGCCGACGATGCAACATCAACCAGCCGAACGTCCTCTCCACCGCCCACCTCTTGCGTTGAGGTACGAACCCGCGCTGCTGTGGGTCTTTGGTGACCACTTGCACGTCGATCCCGTACGCCGCACCGGTGTCGATGACGCTTTGCTTGTACCCGGAATCTGCCCACGCCACCGTCACCAGAGGGTGCTGGTGGGCCACCTGCGCGACCACTGCCCGACCTCCGACGGTGTCGTGCACGCTGGCCGCGGTCACCAGCACCACCAGCAGCAGACCCAGCACGTCGGTAGCGACGTGTCGCTTCGTTCCTTTGGTCTTTTTGCCTGCGTCGATTCCTTGGGAATGTTCGGGCACGTTGCCCGAGGTCTTGACCGTCTGCGCGTCCAGGATCGCCGCAGTAGGCTCGGAATCCCTACCCGCCGCCTGGCGGACCTTGCCCCGCAACGCGTCGTGGATCGCCTCGGTGAGCCCTTCCTTCTCCCACAAGGCAAAATAGCCGTTCACCGTCTTGAACGGCGGGAAGTCGTGTGGCAGATACTCCCACGCAATCCCGGTACGGTTGACGTACAGGATCGCATTCACGATCTCCCGCAAGTCATGTTGTATCGGCGAGATCCCCAACCCGACTCGCCCAGCACGCCAAGCCGACAACATCGGCTCGATCAGCGCCCAACGAGCGTCGGACAGGTCAGTACGGTACGGCCGACGAGCAGTAGTCATCCGCCTTCCCTACCAAACCAACGTCCATAATGGTGGGACGTCGATAAACACCGCTCGCCGCGTCTATACCAGATCATCATTAAATGGGATGAGATGCCCTCTAAGAACTACATCAAGATCCTTCCGTACGACCGGGTACTCGTAGAGCTGAGCCCGTACGACCTGACCCGAGGCCGGATCGTCTTCCGCTACCGCAGCTAGCGCCGTTCCCCAGCGGTGCGGGCAACCCCCACGCTCGAATGCGCACAGCCCTGCGCCCTATCGTCGCTGGGCATCTAGATTCCGGATCTTGCCATGGACCCGCTCCGCGTCCGGGTGATCGAGGTCGATGAGGATATTCAGGGCTTCTTCCCACTCGCTACGGGCGGCATCGAGATCGTTCGCGGACTCGGAGATCTCGCCAAGGTGGGTGAGAACAATCGTTTCGTAGTACCGATCGCCGAGGTCACGGCAGAGAGCAAGGGCCTGCGCGTAGCAGTCGGCGGCTTCGTCTTGCCGGCCGAGGTGATGGTAGGCGTAGCCCAGGCTGTCCCAGGTGACAGCCTCGCCGGGCCGGTCACCAAGCTGCTGGAGTATGGCGAGGCCCCGCTGGCAGAAGGTAAGTGCTTGAGCGTGATCGCCGAGCGAGGAGTGGTACCAGCCCAGTGCGTTGAGGCTGCGAGCTTGCCCCTGGCGGTGCTGGGCGGACGCATACAAGGCCAAGGCACGCTGGGCACGGTCGAGCGCCTGGTGTGGCCGGTCTTCTCGCTCACAGATGTATGCGATACCGAGTTCCGTATTGGCCTGGCCTATCCGGTCCTCGGCGCGCGAGTACAACTCGAGGGCCTCCAGATAGTGGCCGTGGGCCTCCGGGTAGCGTCCGAACCGTAGGAACGCGCGGGCGACCTGTCGGTGGGCCACCGCCTGTCCGGCCGGAACGCCGAGACGGGCGGCAGCGGGAAGGGCCGCCTGCCAGGCGGATGCCTGATCGTGCCAGTAGCCCTGCCGCCCGAGGAACGTATCGAGGCCGCGGGCCAATTGCCAGGTCTGGGTATCGTAGCCGGCGCGCTCCGCGTGGCGGAGGCAAGCCAGCAGCACGGCATATTCAGTGGTCAGCCACGCCATCGCCTGGATGTGGTCGGCCAGATGTTCCGGGCTGGTACCGACCGGTGTGGCGAGAGGCAGCGGAACCGGACTGCGATGCGGGTCAAGCAGCCGATCGGCCGTGTCGGCGGTCTGGGCGTAATGATCGAGCAGCCGGGTAATGGCAGTGCGGCGCTGATCCTCGGACTCCTCGCGGTGCGAGAGTTCGGTGGCATAGGCGCGCAGTAGGTCGTGGCATGAGTACCGGCCCGGGATGTGCTCGACGAGCATGCTGACGCGAGCCAACTCGGTCAGCAGCCGGTGCGCATGCGGCAAGGGGTGGCCGGTCATGCTCGCCGCGGCGGGAACCGAGATGTCCGGGCCGGGATGTAGGCTCAACAGCCGGAACAGCCGTGCCGCTGGCGGGCTCAGCGCCGTGTACGACCAGGAGAACACCGCCCGGACCTGGCCGCCGATTTCACCGGCGTCCAAAGCGTCCAGCCGATCGTGGGCGTCGCTCAACTCACTGGCGAGAGCAGCCAGCGGGAGGTCGGCCCGTTGGGCGCGGGCCGCGGCGATGGCCAGCGCCAACGGCAGCCGGGCGCAGGCGCTGATGATCTGGTCGACAGCCGCCGGCTCCGCCATGGCCCGGCTGGCGCCAAGGCGCCGGGCCAGCAGCTGCCGAGCCTCTGCTGTGGACAAAACATCCAGGTTCACCGGGTAGGCGCCCGGCGCGGCGATGAGGGAGGTGAGTTGGTCCCGACTGGTCACCACCACCAAGGCGGTGGGTGTACCCGGCAGCAGCGGGCGGACCTGCTCGGCGTTGCGGGCATTGTCCAGCACCACCAGGATCCGTTTGCCGGCGATCATGCTGCGGTACAGCCCTACCTGCGCCTCCAGGTCGGCCGGGATGCGGTGCGGGGACACCTCAAGCGCGTCGAGGAATCCCCGCACCGCCTGATCGGGGGACATCGCCCGGCCGCCGGAGTCGAAGCCGCGCAGGTTGACGTACAGCTGCCCATCGGGAAACCGCCCGGCGACACGATGCGCCCAGTGCACGGCCAGCGCTGACTTGCCGACCCCAGCGGTTCCCGCTATCGCAGAGATCACGACTGCGGTCGCGGTGTCCTGGACACCAGTCAGCAGTAGTCGATCAAGTCGGTACAGGTGAGCCACCCGGCCGGTGAAGCCGGCCACATCCGCCGGGAGCTGACGCGGCACCACTGAAACGGACGGCGCGCGACCGGTTGGGCTCTCCCGGCGGGATTCCCGAGCATCGGCTCCCATCGGCACGCTGCGCAACGCGGCGATCAACGTGTCCCGCTCTTCCTCATTGAGGCCGAGCGCTTCGGCCAGCAGACGCACCGAGGCGCTCCGCGGAGCGTGCCGCGGTCCGTTACCCTCCAGCCTTCGAATGGTTCGGGAGGCGAGGCCAGCTCGCTCGGCGAGCTCGTCCTGAGTCAGGAAGGCGCGCTTTCGCCAGGCTCGCAGCAGTTCACCCAACCTCGGCGCCGCAGCGGCCGAGTCCAGATCTGGGCCATCCGCCGCCTCTGCTGGCATGACTCTTCCCCCTTCCCCGGGCGCAACAATCGCCGCCGGTTGTCCGGTAGAGGCGCCACTGTATCCACAGTAGACAGATATGCGACAGGCGCCTACACCATGTCGATTCCGCGCAACAACCGGCTTACCCGCTTCCGCTCGGTCGTCTGCAGCCGGGCGAACAGATCCTCGGCGGACTGCCACGCCGCCCGTGCGGCGGACCGGTTGCCCTGGCTCAACTCCAGCAGCCCAAGCGAGACCAACGTGCGCGCACGCCAATGCGGCGCGTCAATCTGGTCCCAGAGTTCCAGTGCCCGATCAAGCATCTTGCTCGCCTGATCGAACTCGCACCGGATCCGGTGCAACTCGCCGAGGATGCGCAAGGTGACCGCCTCGCCGTAGCGGTCTCGGGCTCGTTGGAAGATCTCCAATGCCGCCGCCAGATGGCTGGCCGCCGTGTCGGTGTCGCCGGCGAGGGCGTCCGCTTCCCCGAGGAACGCCATGGCGAACGCTGCGACGTTCTCGTTCTCGCCGGCCACCGTCAAGCCACGGGTAAGGGCGGCTCGTGCCTCGTTGAGCCGCCCCTGGGCGATGAGGCTCGACCCGATGCTGCACATGAGCAGTCCTTGGTTGAACCGGTTGCCGAGCTGATCTTCGATCCTCAACGCCTGCTCGTAGTAGGCCAATGCCTCATCGTCACGACCTTGATCCCGTCGTAGTGCGCCGAGGCTGAACAGGGTGTCGGCAAGACCGATCCGGTCGTCGTTTTCGCTGAAGGCACCCAGCGCGAGTTCAAGCCGCCGGGCCGCCGCGGCATTGTTTCCCCGCATCCGCTCCAAGGCCCCGATCGCGCGGTGAACGTGGGCCTCAGCCAGCGGCTCGCGGAGCTCCTTGAAGATCTTCAAGGACCGGTTCAAGCAGTCGAGCCCCTTGTTGTACTCGTCGACGTCTATCCATACCTCGGCCAGACCGCGCAGCAGATGTGCCTCGCCGCGCCGGTTGCCGGCCGGCCGGACGGCGGCCAGCGCACGCTCAAGAACGGACCGCCAGAGGTCGAAGTGGCCGCGCAACTCCAGGAACCGACCAAGGCATCCAGTCAGGTCCCAGGCCAACTCGTCCAGTCCGAGGGTGCAGGCGGTCTCCACCGCGGATACCAGTGCCAGCCGCTCCGTCTCAAACCAGTCCATCGGGTTGGCCAACGCGTCGGCGGTCACCCCGACCGGCGCCGGCCACCGCTGCCCGTTACCGGTACCGATCCGCGGCAGCCCGCCGGGCAACCGAGCCTGTGCGCGCTCGGCCAGGTCCAGCCAGCCACCGATCACCCGTAGCGCAGCTGGCTTCCGGTCAGCCTCGGGCTCGTCGGCAAGGTACCTTTCGCGCGCGTAAAGTCGAACCAGCGCGTGCATGTCGTACCGGCCGCGCGGCTGCCGCTGCGAGCCGCAAGCTGCCATGAGCCGCGCATCGACAAGGTCCTCGATCAGGTCCTCCGCCTCCGGCTCCGCGACTTCGAGCGCCGCCGCGGCCACCCACGCCGGCACATCGACCTCGGTAAACGCACCGAGGAGCCGGAACAGCTGTCGTGTCCGAGGGGCCAGAGCCCGGTAGCTCAACCCGATGCTGCTGCGCACCGCTCGGTCACCGATCGACAAGGTGTCCAGCCGTCGATGCTCGTCCGCGAGTTGGTCGGCCAACCTGCGCAGCGTCCAGTGTGGACGAGCGGACAAGCGGGCTCCCGCGATCCGGACGGCGAGCGGAAGGTTTCCGCACAGGTCAGCGATCTCGGCAGCGGCAGTCCGATCAGCGGCTACCCGGTCTTCGCCGAGGATCCGAGCCAGAAGGTCGACCGCCTCACCGGGGCTGAAAACACCGAGATCGAACCGGATCAGACCGTCGAGCGCGGCCAACGGCTGTCGACTGGTGAGCAGCACAGCGGAGCCGCCCCCGCCGGGCAGCAGGTGTCGGATCTGCGCCTCGGTACGGGCGTTGTCGAGGACGATGAGTGTGCGGCGATCGGCCAGGGTGGACCGGAACAGCGCCGCCCGCTCCTCGACATCGTCCGGCAGTACAACGTCGGCGCCCACGCACCATCGCAGCAGTCTGTTCAACGCCTCGTCGGCGCCGAGCGGCCGATCCGCCATCCCATGCAGGTCCAGGTACACCCGCCCGTCCGGGAAATGTGGGCGAAGGAGGTGCCCGACCCGGACGGCCAACGCGGTCTTGCCCACGCCCGGCGGCCCGGTGATGCTGATGACTCGCGTCGTGCCGAGGTCCGACACGAGGCAGCCCGTTCCAACCTCGTCCACCAACGCCCTGCTGACCTCCGCCACCAGCTCAGACCGGCCGGTGAAGTCGACGATGTCGGCCGGCAACTCGTCCCGGCCACGGGCGCGGACCGGCGGGACCGCCGGCTCGGCCGCGGTGCTTTCGGCAGTGTTTCTCTCGGCCGCTGCCGCGAGGGCGGTCTGTTCGGCGGCGGTCAGACCAAGCTGGCTGGCCAACATCCGAACGGTCGTGGTGCGTGGCCGGCGGATCTGGTCGAACTCCAGCCGGCGGATCGTTCGTGCGCTGAGGCCGGTGAGTCCGGCCAACTCTTCCTGCGTCAGCAGTGCTCGCTGTCGGTATCCGCGCAACAAGGCACCGAAGTGGCGGTCAAACTCCTCTGTCGTCCCGCTGAGCACGACCATCCTCCCCCCCGTTTCCATGCGGCCGAGACGCATGCGGGATGGTCACCTTCACGAACGCCCAACTGTAGCTCGGAGTCGCCGGCCGACGCTGTCCTGAAGTGTCCGCCCAATGTCCGCCCACGGTCCTGGCGGGGACACCAGCGGACCGACAGAGTAGGTCTGATGCGCCGGAGGAGTACCGGGTGCGGCACAGCGCCGGTCATTCGCCGTCACGAAGCGGCGGCGACCGGCTTCACGGGGGACGGAGCGGGTGCGCGTGATGGATCATGCCTCGGATGATGCGACCGCCAGAATTCTGTCAAGTCTTACCGGCAGCGGGCCGAACGAGCGTATTCCGGTCGGGTCGCTGCTGCCCGCGGACTCGCCACGGGTAAACGGTGAGCGGATCGACCACGTTCGCGCGCTCGCCGGCGTCGCGGTCGACCTACCGCCGGTCCTCGTCCATCGCAAGAGCATGCGCGTGATCGACGGCATGCACCGGATTCGGGCGGCCCAGTTGCGCGGCGAGAAGACGGTTGACGTGCAGTTCTTCGACGGCAGCGATGATCTGGTCTTCGTGGCTGCCGTGCGGGCGAACGTCTCGCACGGGCTACCGCTCTCGTTGGCTGAGCGGGAAGCCGCGGCCGTCCGGATTCTTGCTTCACACGGCCATTGGTCGGACCGTACCGTCGCCGCCGTTGCCGGGCTTGCCCCGAGTACGGTGGCCGCAATCCGGCGGCGGCAGCCGCGCCGGCTGGCGCAGCAGAAGCGATTGGGCCGGGACGGCCGGGTCAGGCCGCTGAGCACTGCCGAGAGCCGGCGCGTGGCCAGCGAGGTGATCGCGAAGCGCCCGGACGCCTCGCTGCGCGAGGTGGCGAAGGTCGCCGGGATCTCAACCGGGACGGTCCGCGACGTGCGGAGCCGGATGGCCCGGGGTGAGGATCCGGTACGTTCTCGACGGTCCCTGGCCGGCGGCCAGCTTCACACGCGGAATGGTCGAGATGTGCGCGGATCCGCAGAACCCCGTGCGGTGCCTCGGGAGCCGGCACGGGATCGTTCGGTGATCCTGCGGAATTTGCGGAGCGACCCCTCGCTGCGGTTCACCCAGTCCGGGCGCGACCTGCTTCGCTGGCTGGATGTCCGGTCACTTGGCCCGGAGGGCTGGGAGAAGGCTCTCGACAAGGTTCCCGCACATTCCATGTATCTGGTCGCCGAGCTCGCGGAATGGTGCTCGGAGCGTTGGCACGACGCCGCGGAGAAGCTCCGCGCGCGGATCGCCGTGGTCAACCAGGAATGAGTCGACTCCGGGTGGGCGGCGGGCTCTGTGCAACCGAACGGGTCGGCCAGTTGCACACCCCGCGGGCCCGCCGGGCTGACAGCCCACAATGGACTGTCACATGACCCGGTTGCTGATTGTTCGCCACGGTGAGACCACGTGGAACCGTACGGGCAGGTTGCAGGGTCGTTCTGCCGCCCCGCTCACGCAGCGGGGCCGCGGCCAGGGGCGGGCCGTTGCGGCAAGGCTTCGGTCGGCAAGGCTGAGTCATGCCTACTGCAGTGACACGGTGCGTACCGTCCAGACGCTGGAACTGGTTCTTGCGGGCAACACTGTGCCGACCACGCGGACGGATCTGGTGGCGGAGATGGATCTCGGCGGCTGGCAAGGGCTTACCTTCGCCGAGGTCGCCGCGGTCTGGCCCGAGGCGCACCAACACTTTTGGGACGAGCCGAACGCCTATTGCTCGCCAGCGGGCGGCGAAAGCTTCGCCGATCTGCGCGCGCGGGCGGATGCGGCCCTGGCGACCATCGTTGAGGCGAACCCGGTCGGGGACGTGCTCGTCGTCACCCACAGCCTCGTGATCAAGGCTTTCTGGCTCGTTGTCACACACCGGCCGGTCGCCGATTTCTGGGCAACCGCCGAGTTTGCCCCCGGTGGCCTGACGGTCTTGCACGCGAACGCCGGTGACATGGCATTTCACGTGCTCAACGACATGACGCACCTCGAGCCCGTCGAGGCGGCCAAGGGGAGTAGCAGCTGATGTTCACGCCCGCCCGAGATGCCGAACTGTACCTTCACCGTTCCGACCAGGACCTGGTGAGCCTGGCCGCGGCCATCGACGCTGGTCCGCTGTCCGGACTGGCTGAGGTGGTCACCACCTACGAACGAGTACTGGCGACGCGCTTCGGCGCGCCCGCGGCTGTCGCGGTCAGCAGTGGCACCGCGGCGCTGCACACGGCACTGCACGTGGCGCGCGAGCGAGCTAGCTGCGCCGGCGCCGGGAAGGTGGTCGTGCCCGCCATGGCGCCGCTGCCCACCCTGCTTCCGATCCTCGCCGCGGGCTTGGTGCCGCGCTTTGTCGACGTGTGCCCGGACCGGCTGGAGTTTGACGGCGACGACCTCGCGACCGCCCTTGCGGAGGGTCCCGTGGCAGTTCTGACGGTGTCGTTGTGGGGCTACCCGTTCGACCTTCGACCGCATCTCGCCATGGTCCGATCCCGGCCGGACTTACTGGTGGTGGAGGACGCGGCGCAAGCGCACGGCACCCTGCTCGGCGGAGCGCAGGTCGGCACATCGGCCGACCTGGCGTGCTTTTCGACCCACGACCGGAAGACGCTGTCGACCGGGGAGGGCGGGTTTCTGCTCGGTCGGGACGCGGAATTGCTTGCCGATGTGCGGAGATTCAGCCGACTGGGTGGACTGACCGGCACCGATGTCGGCGTCAATTACAAGCTGAACGGGCTTGCCGCGGCGCTCGGCCTGGCACGCATCCCCGACATCGACCCCATCGTGACGCGCAGGCGCGATCACGCCGCCGTCATACTGCGCGCGCTCCGTCCGGAGTGGGGAATCACCGAGCTCGCCCACCCATCCGACGCCGCACCCAACTACTACACGCTCGCTCTGGTGACCCGCCGGGACGGCGCCGCCTTTGCGCAGCGGCTCAACGCGCTCGGCCTGGCGACCGACCCGATCCGCTGGCGCTACCGCGTCGGCTACCGGCATCCGTTGTTTCAGAAGTGGGCGAGGCCCTGCCCCGGTGCGGAGCATCTCGTGGTCAACACACACCAGATCGCCGTTGATCCACGCTCCTCAACGGACCTGTTGGCGGCGGCCGTACGAACGCTTGAAGCGGCCGCCGGAGGTGTGCCGCGTTAGGCGGTCGGTGTCACCTCTCGCTCGTGACGGCACATCCCGAAGAGACCGGCAGCAAGGTCCGCTACCGACCGGATCGCCGCGGTGTGCCCGGCGCGGAAAGGATGACCGTCCGGCAGCGGCACCGTGCGCACCGCCGTACCAGACAGCTCGGCCGCGCCCGCGACCGCCTTCTCGTCGTGGATGCCGTATGCGAGCACGGTGGGCACGGGCGCCGCGACCGCCACGGCACGCGGCCGGAGTCCCTCCCGTTCCCGGAAGAATCCCTCGGGCAGATGCCACTGGCCGCGTTTGATGGCCACGCTGTCGCCGATCACATAGCGGACGTCCTGGAGCAGATCCGAGTCGAGCAGCAGTACACCGCGGCACGCCGGTAGGGCTGCCGTCGCCTGGAGCACCGGTACCGCTCCAATGCCCTGTCCTACCAGGACCAGAGGAAGCCGGCCGAGGTGGTGGTACGCCCAGTCGCATATCCGGACCACGTCCTCGGTCATGCGCTTCCAGGTACCGCGGCGCAGCCGGCCGGCCGAGTCGCCGGCTCCGGTGAAGTCGAAGCGGAGGCACGAAAGCCCGCCTTCGGCGAGTGCGGCGCCGAGCATCGCGCCGGCCCGCGCCGGCCCGGTGCGGTCGGCGAGCAGGTCGTGAGCGATGACGACGACGCCGGCCGGGCCGGCTGGCTCGTCTACCGAAGCGACGAGCCAACCTCCGGCGGAGGGAACCACAAGCTGGCGTCGACCGGTCATTGCCGTACCAGCGGCGCGACGTGAGCGGATGCCTCGTCCAGGACCGTGCGTGGGTCGAGGGTGCCGTCGAGTCGAACGTGTGGGTGGTCGTCGAACCAGCGCAGGAACCCCTCCCGCGAGTAGCGGAGGAAGTCCCGACCGGTGCCTGCGCCGGCGGCTCCTCGCGTGTCGATCCGGCGCTGGGCGACCGCTGGGTCGCAGTCGACGAGAAAGGCGACGTCCGGCTGCGGCATCGTGGCGAGGATCGGGTGGTGCCCGCTGATGTCCACGCCGAACCAGGCCTGGCTGACGTGGTGGTCGGCGCGGTACCGGTCGCAGATCACCACCTCGCCCCGGGCGAGAGCGGGACAGACTATCTCCGCCGCATTCACCGCGAGCGTCCAGCTGAGGTAGCTGGCGAGAAATTCCTCCCGCGCCAGCTTCCAGTCCTCGCCGGCCGCTGGGGGAAGCTCCAGCGAGGACACCGTTGTGACGAAGGCGGGGTCGCGCCGCATGGTCCGCACGATGCGTGCGATCCGCCCGGCACGTTGTAGCGCCCGACAGAGGCGCTCGGCGAGACTGCTCTTTCCGGATCCGTCGATTCCACTCAGGCTGATGAGGTAACCCGCCCGCTCGTCCGCACGGGCCGTCCCCGCTGTCATGGCGCCGCCCGCAGGCGCGCGTAGCCGAGGTGGTAGCCGAGTCCGGCGTACCCGAACGGTGTTTCGAAGTGCGTACAGCGAAAGTAGTCGCGTTCCGTCCGGGTGCCCCACTCCTCATGGAGGAATCCGGGATTCTCGGTGGCGACACGGCCGAACAGTGCCTCGGCGTCGCGCCATCGGCACTGGCTCTGCGCGACCAGGCCGCGGTTGATATCGGTGTGCAGGAGGCGAGGCTCGGCCTCCCGTGCCGCGACAAAGTACGTGTCGGCTTCGTCGCCGCGGCCGAGCGCCAGGAGTTGGACGCCCACCATGTTGCGCAGTGCGGCGTCGCCCGGCGCCAGGGCGAGACCCGCGAGGTAGTGGTCCAGCGCCTCCTCCGGCTGCCCGGCAGCCCGTACGACGTGTCCATAGAAGAGGTTGACCACCGGATGGTCCGGGGCCTTCTGCAATGCCCGCCGTCCAGCCGCGAGTGCCTCGTCCATCCTGCCCAGCGTGCGGAGGATCAGTCCGCGGTAGGCGTCGAACCACGGGTCGTACGGTCTTTCGGCGAGTCCCTTGTCCATGAGTGCCAGGTAGCGCTCCGCCTTGCGTTCCCGAACGGCGATCGGCCGGCACTGACCGAAGTGATTGAGAACCACCGGTGCGGCGGCGACCCGGCCGCCGAGCCGAGTGATCGCGGGGCCGACGCTCTCGTTCACCGGACGCTCGTATCGCAGTGCCGGGAGCCTGCGGAACACCTTCAGTTCCCGGGAGGAATAGAAGCCACCCGTACCGAAGAAGTTGTACCGCAGCAGCGTGAAACCGACGTCACTGTCGGCAGCTCGCTCGAGGGCGCTCCGCAGCGGCCCTGTCTCCCCGGCCGGGAGCCGCTCATCGGCGTCCAGGAACAGGATCCAGTCGCCGGTGGCGTGATCGACGGCGACGTTGCGGGTGGTCGCGAAGTCTCCGGTGAACGGCGTGGCGAGAAATGTGTCCGCCAGCTCACGGGCGATGTCGGGGGTGCGGTCCGACGATCCTGTGTCGACGATGACGACCTCGTCGACCAGCTCGCGGGTACTCATGACACAGTCACGGAGGTACTGTTCCTCGTCTTTGACGATGAGACAGAGCGTGAGCTTCATCCGGTCAACTCCCCGGTCGCGCGTTTGACCACGGACAACACGAACTCCGCTGTGGCGTCCAGCAGCTCGGCCCGCGCCTGTCGGGTTTCGATCAGGTGGCCGCACGAGGCGATGGGGACCGGGTCGATGCCGAGCCGCAGGAATCCGTCCACGTTAGACGCAACCTCGACGTCATCGTTGCCGTAGACCAGACGCACCGGCCGTTCCAGGGCGGCGATCAGCGGTCGGACGGGCAGCGCCGCCCGGTCGGCCAGCAGCCGCCGGCCGAGGTGGAACTCGCCGGCGCGCAGCGGGACAGCGCTCGTGGGCAGCGGACCGGCCCCGTCGACCAGGTCCGACGAGATGAGCAGGAGGCCGGCCAGTCCTGGCAGCCGGGTACCGGCGCCCGCGGCCACCGCTCCTCCGGTGCTGATGCCGGCCGCGACACCGGGCAGTTCACCGACCTGGTCGCGGGCCCATTGCCACACCTCCGCGAAGTCGTCGACCATCTCGCTGAAGGTCGTCGCCGGGAAGGCGCCGCTCGAATCACCGGAACCACGGAAGTCAAATCGCACGGTCGCGAGCCCCGCCTCCGCGAGCCCCGCCGACCAGCGGGCGAGCAACTCGGCCGGCCCCGACTTGTCGCCCGTCAGGCCATGTGCGCACACCACAAGCCCGGCCGGGGCGTCCGTGGGCCGGTCCAGCGTCAGGGACCGGTGACCCGTCGCAGTCTCGACAATGTGTTGATCCCGCTTCACTGGCTGCCCTCACTCGCGCAGGACGCGGTCCGGTCGACGCCGAGCCGTTGCGCCACCCGTGCCGCTTCGACGTCGGGGACGGCGGTGCCGTCGACGATGACGGCAGTGTCGCCCAGCAGATGGCGGTAGTTTTCGGCGGCGTACGCGTGGAAGTCCGGGTCGGTGCCGAACCGTCCCGCCCCGGACTGCTTGGCGCGCTCCAGCGCCAGCGCGGCCGGGGTCCGTACCCAGACGAGCAGATCGGGCACGGGCAGAAACCTGAGCAGCGGCTCCGACTCGGACAGCGAGGCGCCGAAGTAGGACTGGTTGATCTGGTGGTCGGTCAGCCAGCGGTCGGCGACAACCCACCTTCCCGCATCGAGCGCAGGCTTGATCTGTTGGCGTGCGCTGCGCGTCATGGACAGCGTCAGGTAACCCAGGAGCCAACGTTCCCGCGCCATCCAGGCTTCCCGGTCTGGCGACGGCAGGCTGCTGAACCGGCGCACGAGACGGGTGTTGGACTGGAGTGGAGCCACCACGACGTTGTCCTTCCCGTGCCGGCGGAGATGGTTGGCCAGGGCCGCCGCGAATACCGACTTGCCGGCGCCGTTGACGCCGCTGACCGCGATGAACAACAGCTATCCCTCCAGATAGTCGGCGACCAGACTGATCAGTCCGATGCGGGCGGCTTCCAAGCGGACGAGCGGGTCTTCCTCGGAGACAACAATTCGGGACAGGACCCTCGGTTGCCGGTCGGCCGGTCCCAGCTCGGTGTCCCAACGCGGATCGGCGAGGCGCAGTGCCAGATCCTGAAGGTGGTCGGCTTCCAGCACCAGACCTCCGACGAGCGTGGGATCGGCGCCCAGCCAGGCCCACAGTCCCGCCTCGTCAGCTGGAGGGGATGCGCGCCCGATCACGTGACCTTCCGGGTCGGCAAGATCCGCGAGCCGGCGGAGTTCCTCCGGCAGCGGCGGGCTGAGGGCCATCCGGTTCCCCTCGGTCCCGTCGGCCGGCAGCAGCGCGGCGCTCGCTCCCCGGGCCAACCAGTGCACGGGCACGCCTGGCAGTTCGCGTCGCACCGCGGACAGCGCACCCAGACATTGGTTGTCCCAGATCTGGACGCCGGGCGGCCCGAGGCTCTCCCCGAAACCCGACAGGTCGAAGCGGGCGGTCGCCACCCCGTGCCCCGTCAACGTCCGGGCCAGCGAAGCGAACAGGTAGCCGTTGCCAGTGCGGTTCTCGCCCGGTGCGTGCAGCACGATTAACGCCGCTCGTGGACGGGCGGGGGCGGTCATGAGGATCGGATCGTCGTGCGCTCCGATGAAACGCGGGACCATGCCCGGGAAGCGTACTGTCCGGTTGGATTGTGCGCTGGCTTCTTGTGTTGCGTGCAGATTTTGACGAGGCGCGGGCGTTGACTAACGTTGCTGACGCCAAGCGCCAAAGTGGGCGAGCATCAATCACCGGGGGAGGATTTGATGCCTGAGCGTCCTGCGTCTGTGTGGGTTCGCGCGCAATGTTGAGCCTCGTTGCCGTCGTCCGGCACGGCGAGAGCGAGGGCAATGTGGCTAACGGGGCGCCCGATGTCGAGGTGCCCGCAGCATTCTGGCCGCGCCACGCCGGCACCTGGCGGCTGACCGATCGTGGACTCCAACAGGCGCGCGCGCTCGGTGCGACGCTCCTGGCGAGCCAGTTGCTTCCGTTCACCTTCCATTGTGTCTCGACCATGACGCGCGCCCTGGAAACCGCGGTACACCTGGGTCTGCCGGAGGCCAGGTGGCGGTTCGAGCCGGCCCTGGCCGAGCGCGCGTGGGGACCCGAATTGCGGGTGCTCGACGCCCAACAGCGGACACGCTGGCTCGACGCGGCACGCGCCGAACTCGACGCCGATCCCTGGGGCTGGGCGCCACCGGGCGGCGAGAACCTGGCTGGTGTCCAGGCGAGGGTGCGCGCACTGCTTTACAGCCTGGGCGCCGAATGCCCGGGTGGATCGGCGCTTCTCGTCACTCACGGCGAGGTGATCTCAACCTTGCGGGCCCATCTCGAAGGCGTGGCGGACGGCGGCCTGCCACCGGGGCCGACCCCGACGGGTGTGCTCCTCTACCGATGGAAAGACAACGGATGGTGGTCCGCGGAATTGGACCCCGCGGACGCGGCGGTCCGGTGGCGGCCGCTGTGTCCCGCCAAGGACGCCGAGATGCTCGACGGTGAGGTGCGTCGCCATGAGCGCCATGTCCGATGACGGCACCAGGGGGGTTGTTCTTGTCGGGCTCGGCCCCCATTCGCGGCGGATCTACTATCCGGCCTTGGCGGCGCACGCCGCGCGGGAACGTCTTCGCCTGGCGCTCCTCGTCGAGCTCGAAGACCAGAAGGACACGGTCGAACGGTTCCTCGCCGGTCAGCCACTCCAGCCGGAGCAGATCGTCTACGTGCCGACGTCGTACCGGGACGGTGCCACGTTGTCGGACGCGTTCGTCGCCGCCGGTGAGCTTGCGCGCAGGCGCGGGCTCTGGGGTGCGGTGGTGGCAACCGAGCCGAAGTCCCATCTCGTCTACGCCCGTTGGGCGTTGCGCAATGGGCTGCACGTCCTGCTCGACAAGCCGATCACCGGGACCAACCTGTTCAACGCTGAGCCGCGGGAGGCGTTGCGGCTGGTCGACGACTTCGTCGAGCTGAGCGGCCTGGCCAGCCGGTCGGGGCGGAAGGTGCTGGTGCAGACGCAGCGCCGGGCGCATCTGGGGTACGAGCTCGTACACGCCTACCTCGTCGAGTTCCTCGGCGCGTTCGAGGTGCCGATCTCGTACGTGGACCTGTACCACGCGGACGGGATGTGGAACATGCCGTCTGAGTACGTGACGAGGGAGAACCACCCCTACAAGTACGGCTACGGCAAGCTCATGCACTCGGGCTACCATTTCGTCGATCTCTTCGCCTCGCTGGTCTCGCTGAACCAGCAGCTTTCCATCGCGCCCGATCGGGTGGAGATGACCGTGCGCCACGTCCGTCCAACCGACCACATGGCTCAGGTCCATGACGGCGTGCACCGGTGGTTCTTCGGCGCCGACAGGGACCGGTTTCCGGCTGATCCGAGCGAGCTGCGCGGGTACGGAGAAGTCGACGCGTTCCTGCTGATGCAGCTCCTTCGCGGCGACGAGGTGATGACGACCGGAGCTTTGAGCCTGCTGCAGACGTCCTTCTCCCGGCGCGCCTGGCCCCGCCTGCCGGCCGACACCTACAAAGGCAACGGGCGGGTACGGCACGAGCGCGTGACCATTCAGGTCGGTCCGCTGCTGAGCATCCAGGTGCACTCGTACCAGTCCTACGAAGCCAAGGACTGGATCGCCAACACGGCCGGCGCCGGCTCGTACGAACACTTCGACATCTACTTCTTCCGCAACAGCGCCCTTGTCGGTGGCCCCGCGTTCGATTCGGTGACACTGGGCGATGCCAGCCGGCACCGTCGCCACGTCGAGCAGGGTTACCTCGGGCACAACGAGGCCGCGCGGACCGAGGTCTTCAGAGACTTTCTGAATGAGGACGCCGGACGTGCCGGCCTCGCCTCGCATGAGCTACCGGTCAAGCTGACCGCCGCGACCTACTACAGCATGCTGCGACTCAACCGTGAGGGCCGCCCGGGTTCGCAGGTGTCTCTGGTACCGGGCGACCCCGCCTGGTTCTTGCCAGGTGCGGCATGACGGGGGAGAGATGTGCGGTGGTCACCGGAGCGGGGCGTGGTCTTGGCGCGGGGCTCAGCCGAGCCCTCCTGGATCGTGGTTGTCGAGTGTTCGCCGTCGTGCGCGATCCGCGCCAGATGCCCGGGCTCGCCGCCCAGGGTGCGGTGCCCGTACTCGCGGACGTCTCCGCGGACTCGTCCACCGACGCGGTACGCGCGGTCCTGGCCGGGGTGCCCGCGGTGGATCTTTTGATCAACAATGCGGCGGTGATCCGGTACGGCACCGAGTTGGAAAAGGTCGAGCCGCAGGACGTCCTGGAATCGGTGAACGTCAACTGTCTCGGCGCTCTCCGCATGGTCCAGGCGTGCCTGCCCTGGCTCAGGAGGTCCTCGCATGGCGTCGTACTGAACGTGTCGAGCCGGCACGCGTCCCTGGGGTTGGCGGCGCGGGGAGGCGCAGGTAGCGTTCCGGTCTCCTATTCCTACCGGGTGTCGAAAGCGGCGCTCAACATGTTGACCGTCGCCATGCACCAGGAGCTGAGCCGGCTCGGAATCGATGCCGTGGCCGTCCATCCCGGACGTGTGCGCAGCCGCAATGCTCCACCGGACGCCGACCTGTCCGTGGACGAGGCGGCCCGGCGGATCCTCGACGGTGTCAGCACGGGCCTGCTGGCCGGTGGGCGGTTCCTGGAGCCCGGGGTGGCAGCCGTGATCCAGGTCGACTGGTAATTGGGGGTTGCCGGATGGTGCACCTTGACGTGTCCGACCAGGCACGGCTAGTCGATGCCGTGCGGCGCGGCTCTGACCAGGAACTGCGGGAGCTACCGTCGTCGATCGCCAGCGAGGAGAAGATCCTCCCGCAGCGGCTGGCCGCGTTGGCCGCGGTGGGCGACGGGGCAGCAGGGGAGCAGTTGCGGCTGTTCATCCTGCGCCAGGACGAGCTTGTCGTCGAGCTGGAACAGGCGGCGGTGGCGCTGCAGACGGCCGGCGTCCCGTTCCTCCTCCTTCGGGGATTCGCGTTGCAACAGCGGTATCCCAAGACCCACATTCGGCAGTTCAACGATCTGGATCTCGTGGTCCGCGACGTCACCCACCTCCCGACCACCATCGTCGCGCTGGGACGCCTCGGCCACCATCTCACCCGACCGGTCACCGCGTGGTCGGCGCCGGCCGGCGTCTGGACCGGTCTGGCCTTCAACAAGGAGCGCGGCCGGGAACTACCGTTCTACGTCGATGTGGCCGCGGGCGGCCCGGCGCTCGGGTGCGGCGTCCAGCATCGCATCCCCGACTCTGCCTGGGCCAGCACCGACCAGGTGTCGGCCGCCGCCAACGTGCGTACCCTCGGCCTCACCCACCTCACCGTGGCGTTCCTCGTCGAACTCGTGGAACGGGACCGCTGCATAGTCCGGGACGCGTTGGACTTCATCGCGCTCATCGACGCCGACGGCTTCGACCCGGACGCGGTAGCCGGCAGCCTGGCCGGTATCCCCGTGCGGCAAGGATTGCAGCGGCTGCTGCCGATTCTTCGGGCGTCGGCGCAGGACCGGGCCAGACGGCTCGCCGCACGGTTCGCGGCGGCGGCCGCGCCGCGGTCCGTGTCGCATCAGGTCCGCGGCACGGTGGCCAGGACGCTGGGCAGCGCCGGCCAGGTGCTCGCCAGGCACCGGTTCGACATGGCGTTGCGGCTGGCGTCAGACCGGATCGCGGTATCGGCAGCGGTCCGCACCGGCCTGCCGGTGTTTCTGTTTCCCGACCCGGACCGGTCCCTGCCCGGGCTGCCAGGCGCCGCGATCCACGCATCACTCGACTGCTTCACCGCGCGGGTACGGCCGATGGCCACCGAGGCGGAGACCGAGTACTGCTTCTCCGGAGAGGAGTGGTGGCGATGACGGCCACCGGACGGCTTCGCGCACCAACGGCGGAAGACGCGGACGCCCTGCGTGAGTTGGCGGAAGAGACGTTCGTCGCGTCTCTGGCGCTGCCCGACCGGGCGGACGCTGACCGCGACCACGTGCGCGAAGAATTGCGCCAGGTGTTCTCCGCCGACGCGTTCGCCGACATGGACGGCCGGATACTCCATCGTGACGGGCAACTGGCGGCCGCGGTGGTGTGGACCGACGGAAGACATCCCCTTACCGGGCACCAGGAACGAGTGCTTGACCACGTACTGGCCAGACCGTCGGCTCTGGCGGAGCTACGCCGGGTGCTCGTCGCGGTGGTCGCTGACGCCTCGATCGACGGACTGGACGCCGTGCGCGCCGAGGTCGACGCCGCCGGCGACACGGGGCGGGCAGACGTCCTCGCCGCGTTGGGCTTCGTCGACCACTACTTCATCACCCGTCGCGCGATCCGCGCGACAGCACCCGATCCGGCCTGCCGGGCCTCCGACAACAGCCATCGCTCCTTCGCGGTGCGATGCCTCACCGACGCCGTGGTCGCCGGCTTGGCCACCGGACCGTTCGTTCCGCAGAACGTGGACCGGCGGGCGGTCGAGGACTTCGTCAGCACCCGCTTGGTGCTCGGGGACGGCGGCACGGCGCTGTCCTACGTGGCGACCGCGGACGAGGGCGACCCGGCCGCGCACGCCGACGTACGGCTGCAGCCGGCCCGGCACGGCGGTGGCACGGAGGCGTTGCTCAACGACGTGTACGTGCTGCCGGAAGCGCGCGGTCGTGGTTGGGCGCAGCGGCTGACAGGTCACGTGGAGAGCGAACTGCACGCGCGTGGCGTCTGCCGCATGGAGGGAACGGTCGTGCTCCAACACGGCGTCACCCCATCGGGACTTGTCGAGCGGTTGAGCGCCGCCGGCTGGTGGATCGACCGTCGTTCGATGGTGTTGCCCGTGACGCCGCCGGCATCTGTGGGAGGGAGCGGGTTGTGAGGCAGAGCCGGCTGGGCGCTGACGGACCGCAAACCAGCCTCCTCGCCCTGGGAACCGTCAACCTCGGTGCCGAACTCGGGCGGGCGGAGAGCCTACGGATGCTCGATGCGGCGACGGACGCGGGAATATCCATGATAGACACCGCTGACATCTATGGTCGCCGGCCTGGCGTCGGCTACACCGAGCGGCTGATCGGGGAATGGCTTTCCACGTGCCCGGCGCGGCGGTCCTCGGTCCTGATCGCGACGAAGATCGGCATGCCGTTCACCGCCGATCCGGCGGACCGGGGCCTGGGCTCCGTACACCTGCGCCAAGGGTGCGAAGCCGCGCTGGTTCGGCTTGGAGTGGAATGCATCGACCTGCTTCAGTTCCATCAACCCGATCCGGAGACTCCACTCGAGGAGACCTGGGCGACCGTACGAGAGCTGCGGCAGGAGGGGAAGGTGCGGTATGTCGGTACCTCGAACCATCCAACCGAGAGCCTGGTGTCACATCGCGCCGCGGCGGTGGCGCTCGACGTCGCCGGTCCAGTGTCCGAGCAGAGCGCGTACAGCCTGCTGAACCGGCGGGTGGAGAACGACACGCTGCCCGTCTGTGGCCAACTCGGTGTGGGTTTCATCGCATGGAGCCCGCTGGCGCGTGGCCTGCTGGGTGGGATGGTGGCGCGGCGGCGGGCCGGCGATCGGACCGGGCGGCTGGCCATCCCGGCGGTCGCGGCCGCCCTGGACGAACATGTGGGTCGACTGGAGCGCTACGAGACGGTCTGTGCGGAGGCCGGATACCCGCCAGCGGACGTGGCACTCAGCTGGCTGGCCGGCCGACCCGGGGTCAGCGCGGTCGTCATCGGTCCGCGGAGCGAAGGGCACCTCGCTTCCGCCCTGGCGGCGGCGACGATCGATCTCGACGCCTCGTTGGCCGCGGAACTGGACCGCATCTTTCCGCCCGGCACACCGCGATCCGGCTGGCCCCATCCATGACAGTGCCGTCGTAGGTATTGACGACTCCCGGAGAGGCTCTGAATTCTTGAGCCCGCGAATCCAAGCCGTGCCCGCCGATATACTCAACGCATGGATGTCCCCTCGACCTGGGCTACGTTGAGCATCTGGGAACATGCGGACCGGCTGGTCTCGAATGGACGGCTCGTCATCGACCGGCCGGCCATGGCGCGGCATCACAAGATGCCGGAATACGTCTATCCACTTGACTACGGATATCTCGCCGGTACGACCGGGGGCGACGGCGAAGGAATAGATGTCTGGGTCGGATCGTATTCACGGCACGAGGTGACCGCGGTGGCATGTACCATCGATCCGGTAAAGGAGAACGCAGAACTCAAGATTCTATGGCGGTGCACCTCGCACGAAATCGCCGAAATCGAGAAGTTCTACGTTCCGCAGCCGCAGGCGGCCTTGGTCATCATTCGGCCCGGCGTCAATACCTGAGATATGACCCGTGGTGCCGACGTGCTACCGGCGCGCATTTTTGACGAAGTCCTCGGGCCGGCCCGCCTGATCCGGAACGCCGGAGAACCATCCGCCGCGGACGTGCCGGCGGCTGGCGTCATCGTCGGTTCCGCGGGCCGCCGAGTGCCAAAGGTAGGCGTCGTGAAACAGGACGTCACCGCGCTCGCAGAAGACCGGGTACTCGTCGGGAATCCGTTCGAAACCGGGCGGCATCGGGTACGGCGGCGGCTGCTCGCCGTGCCCGCCGTGCGACCTCGATCCCGCTGGCAGTGCGGCGCCGTCCCCGGTTGACGCAGGTGCCGGGGTTGCCCACAGGTGGCTACCCGGCACGACGCGCAGGAAGCCATTTGCCGGGCTGGTCGGGTCAAGGTGGACCGTGAACGCTACCGAGGGCCACCGGTCGAGATGCGGCCCGCTCTGCCAGTCGCTGTGCCAGCCGATGCGGCTGTAGTTGCTGTCCGGGCCGGAGCGGGCGTGCTGCAGGACGACTCCGAAGAGCCCACCCTCCAGCAGCCAGGGCTGCGCGAGCCAGGTGTTCAGCAGCCCGAGCAGCACCGGGTGGAGCACCGCTTCGCGGATGACGGGATCGACTTCCGTGACGTGCAGGACATAATTCGGAATGTACTCACCGCCCGCGATCGAATCACGTTCGTCGGTAGGGTCGAAACCCGCACGCGTACCGTAACGCTTGTCCAACTCCCCCCTGGCGAGCCTTCCTTGTGCAGTGGAACACGCGTCGTCCAGGAGGTCGAATTCGCGCTCGGCCCAGAGCCCTCGAAGGACTGCGAATCCGTTGCGGCGGAAGAATTCGACGGCCGCGGCTAAATGTCCCACCTCGAACACGCCGCAGCGAAGTTGGGCCAGAGTGCCATTGTCGACCTTGACACGTTCGTCGGTCTGTGCAATGGGTCGCATCGAAGGATCACCCCGTTTGATTGTCATTGACCCTGGGACCTCGATATGCGAGATTACACGGGCACCACTTGTGGCGCCACACCCCTGCCGGCGGGGGAGACTCCAACAGGCGACTACGGGGGAGGAGGTGTGATCATGCGCGACGTGCAGGTTGTTCCGGTCGAAAGGCCGAAGAAGAAGCGGAAGTAATTCTTGTGGCGGCCGGGCGTGCCCGACGGCCCACCCGGCCGCCACTCTTATCGTCGCTGGTTTGTCCAAATCTCTTCCTGGAGCGCCGGAATGAAGGCGAGCAGCAGACCCGAACTCAACTGGTTTCTCCCGCTAGGCACCGACGTGCGCCACATCGGGACCTGGCCGCCCGAGGGTGAGGAGCCGAGACTGCACCACCTGGTGCAGGTCACCGAGGCCGCAGAGCAGGCCGGCTTCGCCGGCCTGCTGGTGCCGACGGCCTATGTCAACGAGGCCGAGACATGGACCGCGGCCAGTGCGGTACTGGCCCGCACCCGGTCGGCGAAACTGATCCTCGCCGTGCGGCCGAACCAGCTTCATCCGGCGCAGGCGGCCAAGATGACGGCCACCCTCGACTACCTTTTCCCGGGCCGGGTCGCGCTCAACGTCGTCACCGGCGGGTGGGGCGAGGACCGCTGGATCGGCTGCTACGACGACCGTGAAACGAGGTACCAGCGCGTCCGCGAGTGGCTCGAGATAGTGACGCAGGCGTGGGCGGGCGCGGACCGCTACCAGGGGATGACCTATGCGGGGAAGATCTACCAGCTCGACGGGCTGTCGCTCTACCCGCCGCCGGACCACGACATACCGATCTACCTGTCCGGCTCCTCGGCGCCGGCCCGCCAGCTGTCCGCGGAGTTCGCCGACGCCATTCTGATCTGGGCCGATCTGCCTGACGCGGTGGCCGCCGAGGTCAGCGACATCCGCCAGCGCTACGCCGCCCGCAGACGTGCGGCTACGGTGCTGCTGCGCGTGCACGTCGTCGTGCGTGAAAGCGAGGAAGCGGCGTGGCGCGAGGCGGACGAACTGATCAGCCGGGTCGACCCGAGGGTACGCGAGACCATCGAGGCGCGGTCCTTCAGCGACAGTCCGGGCCGCGACCGCCAGACCGATCTCGGCACGGGTGACCTCATGGTCGGCCCCAACCTGTGGGCCGGCCCGGGTACAGGTCGATTCGGGGTGGCGACAGCCCTTGTCGGTGACCCCTCCCAGATCGTCGACCGTCTCATGGAGTACCGGGCCGCCGGCGTCGACGGCTTCATCCTGTCCGGCTATCCAAAGCTGCGCGAGGCAAGGCAGTTCGGCCGGTTGGTGACCAGGCTGTTCCTCGACACCGACCGCGCCCGTCGGCGCGACGGGCAGGCGACGGACGAGGACAGCCCACGCCCATCCCCGTCCACAGTGGAGAGTGTTGTGGCACAGGTGCCATGATGGTTGCCGGCACGGCCGCCGTACAGCGCTCCCCGCGCGACTTCCGCGTGTACCTGACCGGTCAGACGTTGTCCAGCGTCGGCAGCGGCTGTACCGCGTTCGCGTTCCCGGTCCTCGCGTTCCGGTTGACCGGTTCACCGCTGGTTCTTGGCATGACTACGGTGCTGACCTATCTGCCATACGCACTCGTCGGGCTACCGATCGGCGCGCTGGTGGACCGGTTGAACCGTCGGCGCATCCTGGTGTGGAGCGACGTGGGACGGGCCGGCGTGGTGGCTCTGGTGCCGCTGCTGCACGGCCTCCACATGTTGTCCGTCGGCTTGCTGCTCGCCGTCGTGGCGGTCCACGCCACACTCCGTATCGCGTTCGAGGCGGCCCAGTTCGCCGTCATACCGCAGCTCGCGCCGCAGCACCAGCTTCAGCGGGCGAACGGGCAGGCGCAGGCTTCGTACAACGCGGGCGCCATCCTCGGTCCCAGTCTGGCGGGCGCGGTCACCGCGATCACCGACATCTCTGTGGTACTGCTTCTGGACGCGGCCTCCTTTCTGATGTCCGCGGCGACGATCATCGCCATCCGCACGGACCTGGACGGCACCCGGGAACCGCGGCGGCTTTGGGCGTCCGTACGAGAAGGGCTGGCCCTGGTATGGCGGACGCCGGTCCTGCGGGCGGCCACCGCGGTCGCCGTGGCGGTCAACGTCCTCAGTGGACCGTACTGGGCCCAGCTGGTCTACCTCGCCAAGATCCGCTATCACGCAAGCGACGCCGC
This sequence comes from Micromonosporaceae bacterium, assembly GCA_039649115.1. GTDB lineage: Bacteria > Actinomycetota > Actinomycetes > Mycobacteriales > Micromonosporaceae > DATEJJ01. The sequence goes on from JBBWZQ010000101.1 coordinate 24,030, forward strand.
CGTCGGGCAGGTCTTCGCCGCGGCCAGCCTTGGCGTCGTACTCGCCGGCCTCGCGGCAGGCCGGCTGGGGCGGCGCTACTCCTTCATCGTCCTCACGGCAACCGCGCTGATCGGGATGGGTATATCGATCACAGTGATGTCTCTGACCCGCTCGCTCGTGGTCGGAATGGCAGGTGCGCTCGCGGTCCGGGCGTTCGCGGTGTTGTTCGCCGTCAACACCAACACGCTGCGGCAGCAGACGGTGCCGCCGCACATGCTCGGCCGGGTCATCACCGTCGCCATGGTCTGCGCGTGGTCGGCTCAGCCGATCGGTGCCGCCGCCGGCAGTCTCATCGTGTCCCGCACGGGCGGCCTGGTCCCCGTGATCGCGGTCAGCGGGCTCCTGGTGGCCGCGGTCGGCGTGCTCCTGCCCCGGACCGCGTTGGGTCGGGTGAACCGCGGCGACCGGACACCGGCGGCCGGCGCGTCATACGGAGAGCCGGAGAGGGACGACCGTGCCGGCGAGTGACGAGCCGACGATCGCGGATGCCGCCCGCACCCTTGACCTGGCGCCCGGTATCGCCGGCGAGGCAGCTCGTCGGATCGGCGCCGGAGAAGTGCACATGCTCGCGCTCGCTGGCAGGCTCGCATCGGGAAAGGACACGATCGGCCGGCTAGCGGTCGAGGGGGCGGCCCGCGCCGGTGGGTCGTCCAGATCCGTGTGCCGGATCTCGTTCGGCGAAGCGATCATCGTGGAGGGTGACGAGGTCATCCGCGTGGTTGCCCGGACCTCCGGCCTCGCCGAGGCGGCACGAGGCGCAGCCGAACTGCTCCACCTACCCGCTGAGTTGCTCCGGCCGGTCGTCGAGGTGCTCGCTGGTCCCGTCCGGTCCCGTGCCGTCTCCTCTGCGCGGGAACGGCTTCCCGTTGTCCGCCGGGCGTTGCAGTTGCTCGGCGACGCTCGCCGCGCGACGGAACCGGACTACTGGCTGCGCACCGGGTTGGCGGCGGCGATCCGGGCGGCCGCGGACGGTGCGTCGGTCTACATTCCGGATGTGCGGACCGTGGCCGAGGCCGTCGGCACTCGGGAGATCGGCTGCCTGCTCGCGCGCGTTGAGTGTACGGACGAGACGCGGCGGCGGAGGTTGGCCGCACGCGACGGCGTCGGGCCGGACGAACGCGCGGCGACGCACGCCACCGAGACGGCTCTCGACAGCCACGAGGGCGTGGATCTGCGGGTCCGCAACGACGTGGACGTTGATTTCCACACCGAGGAGGTACCAGCAGTGCAAGCGATCGTCACCGCCCTCCTCGCCCGTTCGGCGTCAGCGAGGCGAGGGGCGTGTCGTGCCCGGTACTGACGGAAGACCTTTGCCACCCTTGGTGTGGCGAGCCCTTGCCGCGGCAGAGTCGGAGGATTTCGGTGACAGCAGCCGACCATCGGTCGGCCGCCTGCTCGCGGCGCTGGCCGCGAGCAAGCCGAAGGGCCGGCTCGGCGAGAGCGGGACCGGGCTCGGCGCCGGCACGGCATGGTTGGTCAGCGGCATGTCGGTCGGCGGGGTGCTGGTCACCGTCGAGCGGGATCGCCAGCGCGCCGCACAGGCACGCGAACTGTTCTCCGGCGACGAGCGGGTGACCGTCCTGACCGGACAGTGGACGGAGCTACGTGCCCACGCCCCGTTCGATGTCCTGTTCTGCGACGGGGGCGGGAAGCAGGAGGGCCCGGACGGATTGATCGGGTTACTGGCGCCGGCCGGCATCCTCGTCCTCGACGACTTCGCACCGGCCGACTCCTGGCCACCTCGCTATCGAGACAGCGCGGACGAACTCCGTCTCCGGTATCTGACCCACCCGGCGCTGTCCGCTGTCGAGCTCCAGGTTGAGCCGGACATGGCCGTGGTCCTGGCGGTGCGACGGTAGTGGACGCCGCGGTCGAGGACTTCAGACGCGTGATGCGCCACTACCCCACGGGCGTCGTGGTGGTGGCGGCATGCCGCGATGGACAACCGTACGGTATGACTGTCAACTCGTTCACGTCGGTTTCGCTGGATCCACTGCTCGTCATGTTCTGCGCGGGCCGCTCGTCACGAACCTGGCCGATCTTGCGTTACGCAGGATGGTTCGCGGTCAGTATCCTCAGCGACAGCCAGGGAGACCTCTGCCGAACCTTCGCGAGCAGTGGCCGCGACCGCTTTGCCGGTGTGGCGTGGTCTCTGGGGAAATCCGGGCAGCCCGTGCTGGACGACGCGACCGCCTGGCTGGAGTGTGAAATCGCCGATGTGCTGCCGGCCGGCGATCACGAGATCGCGCTCGGCCGGGTCCGCTATGTCAGCAGCCGCCCAGGGGTGGCACCATTGATCTACCACGGTGGCGGCTTCGGCACGCTCGGAACCCAGCACTGACGGGTCGATGCTTCGGTGATGTCGTGCGGGAGCGCGGCTACGCCAACCGGTACCGGGCACGGTTCGGTCTGGCCGCGGGGTTCGCGGGACAGCCGTGCCGAGGAAGCCGCGGCGGCGGTCAGCCAGTACAGCTCAGCTTGACTTGAGGCGTTGCTGGGGCGGCCGACGTCCGGAGGCGTATCGCAGCCGTTCCGCGGCTAGGCATGCTCTTCCGAGTCCGATCCGGACGTCGGCGGCGTTGTTGCCGCTGCATTTGATGACGTAGAAGAGCACTGTGTTGATGGCGGTGACGGCTCCGGCGTAGACGTAGACGTCCCTGACGAGTCCGAAATAGACGAGCAAGCCGATTGCCCAGACAGCGCAGGCGTAGAAGGCGGCCGAGGGGGTCCAGTCGCTGAACGCCTCGATACTGGCGATCCGGCCGGTCGGCACGGTTGACAAGCTGCTGGCGTTGGCGCGATGCAGCGCCGAGCGGGCGAAGGACAGGCTGCTCCAGTTGCAGAGGAACGTGAACAGTATGCCAATCGCGGTGAAAATGGGCCACCAGCGTCGCTGGATCAGCGTTGGTGGCAGGACGAGAACGAAGGCCATGACCGAGAACAGCCGCATCTGCGTTTCGGCAAGGATTGCCAGCAAGCTCAACCGGCCCTGACGCAGGCCAGCGACGAGTGGCGTAAGGCCCGCGAAGAGATTCTGGTAATAGCGTGCTCCGACCAGGAGGAAGCTCATCCCCACCATGCGAACAGGCAGATTGCCGGCGAGGTCGGGGATCGGGTAGCCCGGCTGCCTGAGATCGTCGAGGTAGGGGAACCTGTCCTGCGGCGTGCCGGTGGCTCGTTGTAGCAAGCCGATCGCCTGGTTGCTCCAGTCCCAGCCGAGGTCACGTAGCCACCAGATGACCAAGATGGTGACTGCCAGGTACCACGCCGCCGCTGATATCCAGGACCAGAGGAGCAGCCACCGCACATGCATGCCGCGGCGAGGATCTCGGTAGAGTCCCTGGGTCCGACGGATCTGCCACATCCGTCGCTGCCTGGCCGGCGCCCCGGCGAGCGGCGTGAACAGGCCGAGCAAGCTGGTCAACCAGCGTGGGCCCCACGAGACGCGTTCGGCTCTTGTCGCTGTCATCGCGGCAAGTTCCTCGTCGAAGAAACGGCGTAGCTGGTGGTAGAGCGGTCGCGTCGAGTCCGGTCGGAAGATCGACAATCGGTGGTCGGGATCGTTGTCGATGAGGTCTTCGATGAATCTCGCCATGACCGGCGTCTCGGCGTAGAAGCGGTCCGGTACCGAGCGGTCGGATTGGCTGGACGCACCTGCGGCGGCGACGAGTAGTTGGCCGACCGAGTAGAGGTCTGACTTGTCAGTACTGGTGCCGCCGCCGCGGATCTCGGGGGCTACGTAGCCGGCCTCCGGCCCCTCAAGTCCTGGCACTGCGTGCGTGTAGAGGTAGTTCACGCCGAGGTCGATGAGGATGAACAACGTGCTGCCGCTGTCGTCCTGCGTCACGATGATGTTGGACGGTGACAAGTCGCAGTGCCGTAGGCCGGCCTGCTCGATGTCGGCCATGGCGGCGAAGAGTTCTCGGCCCAGACCAGTCAGCTGGTCGATGCTGATCTCGTGCTCCGGAGTAGGTCGCCGTCGCGGCTGGTTCGGCTGCCTGACTGCCCGCTGGGGAGTGGTTGTGTCGCTCTGTCGTTGAAGGTGGTCGGCGAGGGTCTCGCCGGGTACGAAGTCCATCAGGATCCAGCTGGCGCTGCTTGCCCATATTCGTACGAGGTGCCGTAAGTCGCGGCTGGGCATGCCGTACTGGGCCAGGTAGCCACGGGTCGCGCGGACGATTGTCGGTACCCGTAGGAACGGGTAAACGAGGCATTTGAGGGCGAGTGGTCGACGGCGGCCGTGGGCTGCCTCGGCCGGAAGCCCTGCCAGGATGAACGAGGTGGTGCCGTGTCGATGGAATCGGAGGCTTTCGAAGTCGATGCGGGTCCACTCTGTGCGGGTTGACGCGTCGGACTCGGCCTCGTGGAGGTCCTGGTCCGGAATCCACGCGTTAGGTGCGTAGAGGGCGCCAATCGCCTTGCGGACAGCGGGTTCCTCGATCATCGGCACGCAGAGCGCGGCGCAGTCGTGGCTTACACCTGGCTGAGTGCTGGCAGACTGCGCTGGCCTGCGTGGATGGCGGTATGCATCGGAATGACGTAGAGATACCAGCGTGATCAACAGCAGCCCCAGATATCCGAAGACCTGCTCGAATCGCTGCTGGAACGGTTCTGGGTGTGTGTGGAATGCGCCGCACCACTGGTGGAGGTCATCGATGACGGTGTCCCACGGCCGCTCGAACAGGCCCAGGAAGCCGTGCGCGTCCGTCGGTAGGTGAAGCAGCACGCGGCTCCAGTTGTAGCTGCTCCAGTCGAGGAGTTCCTCCTCGGCGGGGCGGCGGTCCGCCGTGTCGGCGGAGATGGCGCGAATGATTGTCAGCAGGTTTTCTTGGCTCGCAATGCTACGCATCGTCCTTGGTCACTATAGTTAGGCGTGGCACGGCCCGCACGCGCCCGGCGAGAATGAGCGCGGGGTCGCGGTGTTCTATGGCGCAGTACATGACCTCGTAGGCCCCTCGTGCGCCGTTGATGATGCGGCCGGGGTCCATCTCGTGGCGCTTGACCTCCGGCATCCATGCCAGCGGCGCGAGGTCGAGCACGTATGGCGGTTCTCCAGGCTCGGTCATGCGCTGTTGCAGCGTGCGTCGCTCAGTCCGGTAGTGGCGCATCGCCTCCAGATAGCCCGTGCCGAGCCCTTCCTTGATGCGGTTGAGATGGCGGGCCGCATAACGTTGGGACACCGATGCCCTTTCCCGAGGTGGGCGGATCGGCCGGGTGCTGAGCGAGAGAACGTGGGTGCAGCCGTCCTGTAGCGCGATGCGATAGGGGTGCGGGATCAACACGCCACCGTCCACTGCCCGCTTGCCTCGGAAATCGGTCGTGCCCTTCAACGCTACGGGCAGCCATGCGCTGGCGATCAGCGCGTGGCGCAGGTCTGCCCGGGATGTGTAGTCGCTAACTACCTCGGTGCGTATCTCGTCAGCCAGCGTGACGGCGATGTGCAGCGGGATGGGTGAGGCGACGACGGCGTCGTAGTTGAGCGGCTTGACCTGGTCGACCACGACTCCGAAGGCGTAGTCCAGGTCGAGAATGTGCCCGCGGAGGAATCGCCGGAAATCCACAAATTTGCGCGTGGCGAGATCGTCGTAGTAGATCGACAGCGGGTACCAACTGCCGCCGATCAAGAAATAGGCGCTGTTGATGGCCCCCGATGACGCCGAGTAGACCGCATCGAAGGCGCGCGCCATTCCAAGCTCCTCGAGGGCACACAGCATCGCTGCGGACACCACGCCCCTGATACCGCCGCCTTCGACCGCCAGACCGATCTTGAAATCGTCCGATCGTGAGCCGGGAGCCTCGTTCTTCTCCCGCCTTCGCCGCAGCGCATCCAATACGGGATGGTCAGCCAACCACGGGGCACTATCCACCTGGCGGTCCCCTCCGAACACGGCTGGCAAATGGCGGCCAGCGCCCCACAGGCGCCTGGGCACAGATTGCCACGCACGCCCGGCGCGGTCAACGCTCAGTAATCTCGCCCCTGGTCTTGATGTTTCGCCGAGCAGCGGCTGCGGGGCCCGATCGCCAAGGAGAACGCGGCGGACCTCGAAGCCCTCAGCGAGCTCATCAGATCCGGCGTCCCCGACGCCGTCCGTTACCTCGCCGAGCGCCACGCCGCGGGCGAGGTCGTCGTCAGCGTGTCAGGTGCGAGCTATGTCCGTGGGCAGCTGAGGCGGGCCAGTGCCGACTGCCACTGCTGCCCGTAGGGGTCACGTCCATCCACAAAGGACGACAGGCCCTGCGGCGCGTCGACGGTGATGAGGGCCGGCTGCACCGCCAGCGTGAGCGTGCCCCACGGCCGTTGGATCCGCACCGGCACCGGCCACGCCCCGCGCTGCACGGCGGTGCAGTCGGTGACCCGGTAGAACAGGTATACGGTGGTCATGCGGTGCGGGGCAACCGTTGCGGGCACGCCGACCACATCGGTCAAATGGAGACCAGGCCCGCCGCGGCCCACCCTCGTGACGGTCAGCGCGGTCCAGCCCTCGTTGCGGACCGGCAGGTGCAGGACGAACCGGCCGCCCCCGGCACTCCAGCTCGTGTTGTCGGCGGTCTGGTCGAGCCTGGGCATCAGCAGGCCGGATCGCCAGATGGCCAGGCCGGCGACGGCCAGCAGACCGGCCAGCGCCGCGGCAAGCAGCAACTGCCGCGTCTGGCGACGCGACAGGCGACCATGGTGCGGATCGAGATTGCGCCACACCTCGTCGGTCAGCAGGTCGGCCATAAAATCAATGTATCATTACATGGGTACATTGGCACACTCGACCGAGGGAGGCAGAGGATGAGCCTGCTTTTCCAGCTGACAGCCATCGCGTTGGTACTGGGCACGGTGGTCGCCGCGGTCGGGCAGAGCCGGGGCGCCGTGAGCCGGGACCGGCTGGCCAGGTTCGCCCGCCACCATGAGCTACCGATCACCGTCCACAACGGCGACGAGATCATCCGTTACCTCGCCGTCACCCGGCGGTGGCGGGCCGCCGGTCTCACCGCCGGCACCCTGGTGTCCCTGCTGTACAGCCTGCGGTCCGACCGGATCACCGTCGACTTCTTCGCCATGTTCGCGGGCTGGTTCGCCGGCGCGCTGGTCGCCGAGATGCGCCTGGTCCAGCGCCAGACCGGATCGCGCCGCGCCGCGTCCCTGCTGCCGCGCACCTACCGGCGATACGTCGGCCGGCTCGTCTGGGCGCTGCCAGCCTCGGCGCTGGCACTGAGCGTCGGCCTGTGGCTGGCTTCGGCCGTCCTCACTGGTCGAGCCGCGACTCTGGTCCGGGCACCGTTCATCACCGGCGTCGCGGGCGCGGCCCTTGCCGTCGGCGCGGTCGTGCTGATCCGCCATCGCGTCGTCGCCCGCGCTCAACCGGTCCTGCCGCCCGACCGGCTCGCCGCGGACGAGGCGGTCCGGTCCCGCTCCCTGCACGTGCTGTGCGCCAGCGGCGCCACGCTCGCGCTCTACGGGACCCTCGTGCAGTTGGGTGCGCTGGCCCGATCGGGGGTCGGGCACGGTGTGCCACTCACCTTGACCGGTATCGGCGTGGTCGTGGTACCGGTCCTCGGCTGGCAGGTGGCCACCGCACATCGGCCTGTCCACGTCCCGGCGGCCGGCCCGGAGACCGCATGATCGTCGAGGTGGACACCCGCTCGCCCGTGCCGGCGTACGAACAGATCCGGGCACAGATCGACACCATGATCGCGAGCGGCGTGCTGGCCCCCGGTGCCCAGCTGCCCCCCATCCGGCAGCTGGCGGTCGACCTCGGTCTCGCCACGAACACCGTCGCCCGCGCGTACCGCGAACTGGAACTCGCCGGCTCGGTCGCCAGCCGGGCGCGGCACGGAACCGTGGTAGCGTCCTCCGCCCCGGCCCGCCAGCTACCTCGCACGGAGATCCGCCGCCGGCTGGCACAGGCCGCCCAGGCATACGCCCGGGCATGCCGCCAGCTCGGCGTCAGCCTCGACGAGGCCCACACGGCACTACGCACCGAACTGGACAGCTGACGGGCCGGTACCGACGCTGTGGGGTGCCACGTCAGGGTGACCATCGCACGGCCGTATCGGCTCGCGGCGGTCTTGTGGTGAGAACCCATCTACCTGGGACTCCACGCCTGTTCCACCATCGTCCGATATGGACGATCGACCCGTGTCGCTCCCATCGACCGTCAGCGCCTGAGCAGCGTGCGACGTGCGCGGTGTTCAGCCCGGGGCCAGCGTGCTGAACTGGATTGCGGCCAGCCGCCAGCCGCCCGGCTGTTCGATCCACACCTGGCTCACCCGGGTGGCCAGGGCCATCGGGTCGCCTCGCCAGGTCGCGCGGCTGCGTTGCACGCACCGCAGGATCGCCGTGCGGTCGTAGCGCCGCAGGTCAACCTCGCTCGTCTCGATCGAGAGGTAGCGGAAGTCCTCGTGCCGACTGACCCATTGCTCCTTGTCGAGCACGAACCCACGCTCGCCGATCGAGAGGAAGTCGTCGACCAGCAGCGCGCCCAGTCGCTCCTTGTCTCCACGAAGTTCGGCGTCGTCAAAGGCGCGTTGGAGTTCGAGAATGTCACCGTCCACCCACGCATCATCCCCGGCGAGGACGCCGGCGTCTCCAAGGGCTCACCCGGCGGCGGATCCCGGCGGCAGATGAGCAAGCCGCCGGAGGGCGCGGCTGGATGAGTGGAATGTCAAATGCGGTCGCGGGTTCTGGAGAGGGTCTGGCACGATCTACCGGTGACCGATACCAAACCCGTCGAGCTGGTGCGCGTCCCTCTGCTCACCGATCGGGCACCCTACGCGTACGCCGCGGTGGCCACCGACGTACGAAGATTGGTGTTCACCGCCGGCGCCTGTCCGCTGGACGACCAGGGTGAGACGGTGGCGATCGGTGACGTCGCCGCGCAGACCGAACAGGTCATGGCCAACCTGCGGACCGCGCTGGCGGCGGCTGGTGGCGAACTCACCGACGTCGTCAAGACCACGGTCTACGTGGCCAGCCACAACAGGGACGACCTCGTGACCGCGTGGAGCGTCGTGAGTAGGCATTTCGGTACGCACGAGGCGCCGAGCACACTGCTGGGCGTCACGGTCCTGGGCTACCCGGACCAGCTCGTCGAAGTCGAGGCTGTTGCCGCATTGCGGTGACACCCCGCTGGTAGCACCGACCGAACGAGTACCTCGCGGCGCCGGCACCGGTTGCCCAGTAGAGCATCCGATCAGCGCCAAAGTAGTGCGCTCACATCGCCGAACACCGTGACCGTGCGGTGATCGGACTCCTACCGGAGAAGCCCGTATTCGATCGCGGTAGCGGCCGACGCCGCAGCCTGCCAGGCCGCTAGCATCAACGCGGCAACGGTGGCTATTACGACAAGTCTCTTGAGGTTGCGCATTTCATGCCTCCATGGCCGGCGACCGGACAGTGCCCACTATGCCCCCGAAGCTGAATTGCGTCTAGATGACTATCGACAGAACGAAACACGGGGATGGGTACCCACAGGGGTCTGCGCCGGATTCCGGGTACCCAGATCGACGGTCGTCCCATGGTCCCCGCCGGTTTCCGGGGTTTGTCCGGCGGCCGACGGTCGGGGCAGGGCGGAGGCCTCGACGAGGATGTGGGCAAACGCCGGGTTGAAGCCGTCGGCGTTGGAGTGGCTTTTCAGCAGTGGTTTGCGGGTCCCGAAGACCGGCAGGCGTAGCGTTCGGGACAGCATACGCAGCGTGCGTTGCCCGCCGTCGGTGACCGCCGTCTGGCAGCCGAGCAGGCGCACCGCGACGATCTGCAGGCGCGGCAACAGGCGTGCCCGGGCCAGAGCGTGGAAGAACCGTGCCACGTCCGGGGCGAGCATGTCGATCGGTGTATCGCCCAGGCGCAGCAGGTGATGCTCGCGGGTCGAGTGGCCGATCAAGTCGAGTGTCGCCGGCGCGAGGACGTGGTGCAGGCGACGTTCGAGAACATCGCGTAGTTCAACGAGCGAACGCGCGTGCTGCAGGTTCACGCAACGCGCGACCCGCCCCGAGAAGAACGCCTCGGCGCAGTCGGGCGAGGCGATATTCAGCGACCTCACCGGGGCGGGCATGATTGGCTAATCACCGACAAAGGGTGGGAGCTTCGGGCCAGTTGCGGTGCGCAGTGCGGTGGTAGCCAGCAACGCGGTGGTGTTGAGCAACGCGGCCACTCGTCGGCGACGCCGGTGGCCGGCGGCCGCGCCCGGTCCGGGAGATTCGACGACAACGGTCGGCGTGGTGAGAGGACGGAGGTCTTGGTTCATCGTGACTCCTCGTGCCTGCTTGACTTGTGATGCATCGTTGAAGCTCGCCGCTGGGTCCGTGACCAGTGCGGCGGCTGGGATTGGCTGGCTAGTCACCGGCGCAATTCGGTGCCTTGACCGTGCTCAGGGCGCCGACCGTGATCGTGGTCATACACGGGTCCCCACCAGCAAGGACTGCGCCGGTGCGGGCCGCGGCGGGTGGTACACCGATCGGAATCGCAGCGGCCAGCGGCGCGGCGCCGAGGGCCACGACCGCGGCGGCCACCGGGGCGGCACCGACGAGCAATGCGACGACCCGCGACCGGCGCAGTTGATCAGCGCCAACGCGCGGCGCTGGCCGATCGGCCACCAGTGGCGGCGTAGCAGGATCGAGGCTGTTGTTCATAGCGTCTCCCAGAATCATGGTGCGGAATCCTTCGACAGTTGGCCGCTGACCAAAAACAATGCGCCGCGTTTGGGCGCTTCCCCAACACCAATCGTGGTGAGGCTCTCGGCGCCCACATCGCACTGCTCCGCGGACGCCAGATCGATCCACATCGTGACCGGGGGCGTGCCCGGCAGCGTCGAACGGCCCGGCGGCCACACCGCCACCCGCGCCAGCGTGCCCTGCTCCTGGAGGATCTCGGCATGATGCCCGGCGTAACGGTTCCCGGCCCGTGGATCATCCAGGTGCGGCCAGTACACGCTGGTCATGCACTCGTAGTCATGCCCACCCATCCCGACCGGCGGGCACGCGGGGCGCAGCGTTTCGGGAAGCGACCGGACGAAGCCGCGCTCGAGGTAGACCGCACCCGCCAGTTGCAACTCCGGCCAGCGTGGCCCCAGCGTGGTACCGCTCAGTGCGCCATTGGGCCCGGTGAAGCACTCCTCGACCTGTACGTCATCCCAGGCGATCTCCATGGCCGCGGCGGCCGACGGGGTCCGCGCGAGATCCACGTTGATCAGCCGCGCCGGATCAAAGTCGTGATC